>CBIHPQ010000401.1:0-6382 GCA_966211825.1 uncultured Dyadobacter sp.
CCGGTAGAATACCCCCGCCGGGCCCTGCATGAATCCGACCGGTACGAATACTGCCGCCATCACAAGGGTAATTGAAATGATCGCTCCGGAGATCTCGTTCATGGACTCGATCGTTGCTGTTTTGGCAGCCAGGTGCGTTCGCTCCATCTTCGAGTGCACCGCCTCGACGACGACAATGGCATCATCGACGACAATACCGATCGCGAGTACCAATGCAAAGAGTGTCAGGAAGTTGATGGTAAACCCGAAAAGCTGCATGAAGAAGAACGTGCCGATAATGGCCACCGGAACCGCAATGGCGGGTATCAGTGTCGAGCGGAAATCCTGCAAGAATATAAATACGACGATAAACACAAGGATGAATGCTTCCAAAAGCGTCGAACGTACCTGGTTGATCGACTCGTCGAGGAAGTCCTTCGAGTTGTACATAATGGTCGTTTTCACGCCCTTAGGTAGTGTTTTGGAGAAATCGTCGATTAGCTTTTCGGCCTGGATCAGAATGTCGTTCGCATTGGTACCGGCAGTCTGGAACACGGCCACACCGGACGACGCGTTGCCGTTCAGCTTACCATTGGAAGAATAGGTATAAGAACCGAATTCCACCCGCGCCACATCTTTCAACCGGATGACCGATCCATCACTGTTCGCTTTGATGATAATGTCTTCGTATTCTTTGTTTTGCGTGAGTTTCCCTTTGTATTTCAAAACATATTCAAAAACCTCTTTGCTGGCTTCGCCCAAACGGCCCGGGGCTGCTTCAAGGCTTTGCTCGCGAATAGCGCCGGTTACTTCCTGAGGCGAAAGTCCGTAGGCTGCAAGGCGGTCCGGTTTGAGCCAGATACGCATCGAATAGTCGCGCGTACCGAACGGCTGCGCCTGACCGACCCCCGGTATACGTTGCAGCTGAGGTACCAGGTTTATTTTAATGTAGTTCAAAAGGAACGTCTCATCATAAGTGCTGTCCTCGCTCGAAAGCGCCACGAACATGATGATCGAGTTCTGTTGCTTCTGGGTAGAGATACCGGCTTGCACCACTTCCTGCGGAATCTGGCTTACGGCCTTGGAAACGCGGTTTTGCACGTTCACCGCAGCGATATCGGGGTCGGTTCCCTGTTTGAAATACACGTTCAGGGCCATGGTACCGTCGTTGTTGGACGATGAGGTCATGTAGGTCATGTTTTCGACCCCGTTCACGGCTTCTTCAATGGGGGTTGCCACTGCGCGGGCAACCACTTCTGCGTTTGCTCCGGGATATATGGCGGTTACCTGTACCGTCGGCGGCGCGATGTCGGGGAATTTCGTTATCGGCAGTGTAGTAAGCGATATGATCCCCAGGAGTAATATCAGGATGGATATTACCGTCGAAAGGACAGGCCTTTCTATAAATTTCTGAAACATATTATTTGAATTTGTCCCCGTTCGCGGGGCTCATGTTCGAGTGTTTTGGCAAAGCGGGAGCTGTCCCATCGCATTTGGGTAAATGCGATGGTGCTCAATCATTGGTGTGGATTATGGCAAACCTTAACTCCCGGCTGATCAGATCGGATTGGCGTGCAGGAGGCTGTCCATCGACATTTTCTGCGGAGCAATGGCCATTCCGTCGCGCAGCCTGTCGAGGCCGGCATAGACGATCTTCTCTCCGGGTTTCAAGCCTTTGGAAATCAGGTAGTAGCGTCCGCTGCGATCGGCTACCGTTACGGGGCGGCCTTCCACTTTGTTGCTATCGAGCACGGTGTAAACAAACACCTTGTCCTGCAACTCAAATGTGGCTTCCTGCGGGATCAGTACCGATTTCGCCAGCAGGCGCGGGATGCGGATCCTGCCGGTGTTACCCGAGCGTAGTAATCCGTTTCCGTTCGGGAATGTCGCGCGGAAGTTGATGGCGCCCATTGTCTTATCGAACTGTCCTTCAACGACTTCTACTTTCCCTTTTTGCGGGTGAATGCTGTTGTCGGCCAGTACGAGTTCAACCGGCGGGATATGCTTGATCTTCTGTTCGATCGTATTGCCTTCAAATTCCTGCTTGAAATCGAGGAAGTCGAGCTCGCTCATCGAGAAGTACACGTGGATATCTTTCGTTTCCGAGAGAACCGTCAGCGCTTCCATCGTGTTCTTACCCACGAGACTCCCCGTTTTGAACGGAATGGTGCCGATATAACCATCTGCCGGCGCGGTTACCGAAGTATAGCCCACGTTGATCTTCGCTGCGTCCACAGCTGCCTGCGCCTGGGCTACATTAGCCTTGGCTGCGTCGTAAGCTGCTTTTGCGCTTTTGAGCTGAACATCAGAGACGACCTTGTTGGCTACCAGCGGCGTCAGTTTTTCGACGTTGATCGAAGCACTTTCCAACGAGGCCTTCGCCGATTGCAGGCTGGCTTTTGCGGTATTGAGTTGCTCGGCGTACGGACGGGCGTCGATATGGAACAAAACCTGTCCTTTGTGTACGTACGCGCCTTCATCTACGGAGATGCGGTCGAGGTAGCCATCTACCTGCGGACGGATCTCGATATCGCGGCTACCCTGAATGGATGCCGTAAATTCGCGGTGGGCGGTTACTTCGTGATCGCTAACGGTGATAACCGGCAGCGCCTGTGCGGGCGGTGCGGACGCGGGGGCGTTAGCAGTGGAGGACCCGCAGCTGTAAATCACTGCGGAACCGGCGGCTAGTAAAACGAGTGCAGTAAGCCTCTTTGCTGTTTTTACTTGGTTCATTTTCATGGAGGTGGACTTTTTTTGCGGTGAGATTCAGTTGTTTGCGAATAGGTAGTGAAGTTATTATTACTAACGGTGTTAACCAAAAAAGGAAAAAAAATTACAGATTTTTGATGAAGGCGTTCACAGAGTCGTCCATTACTTTTTTGTTCATTTGAGAGTCGTCGATATCCGAGCAGCGCATCATTACGATGGAGATCAGACCGTGCAGTACTGACCAGAACGCATGAATTTTAAAGCAAGTTTCCTCATCGGAAGATTTTTTATCGGTAACGATTCCTTCGATCGCTTCTCCTATATGGTCGCGGAAGCTGTTGAACTCCGGCTTTGCCTTGCCCGGGCTTGAACAGGGCATTCCCAAACCATACATGAGCTGATAATATTCGGGATTTTTAAAGGCAAAGTTCCAGTAAGTCTCGGCGTGGGCCCTTAGCCGTTCTTCCGGATCCGCATATTTGCGC
The DNA here is from genome assembly GCA_966211825.1 of uncultured Dyadobacter sp. GTDB lineage: Bacteria > Bacteroidota > Bacteroidia > Cytophagales > Spirosomataceae > Dyadobacter. Next base: position 3,174 of record CBIHPQ010000401.1, read on the forward strand.
TTGTCTTTTTCCAGCAATCTATCGAGTAACCGGAAACCGTCCATAGAAAGTTCAAAGAGGATCGCTTCTTTATTTTCGAAGTGATCGTAGATTACCGGGACGCTGTATTCGATGGCATCGGCTATCTTCCTGATTGACAGGGATTGCCAGCCTTCTTCTTTGACCAATTGCAAGGCTACCGCCAGGATATTGGTCCGCATATTTTCTTTCTGCCGTATTTTTCGTTCGAGAATTCCCATGATAATGCATGATTTACCTAACGATGTTAGCAAAGGTAAGGCGGCTTTTCCAGATTATCAACCACCGCCGGATTGTCGTCCGGTAACATACAGGTTACCTTTGCATTGTCCTGTTCAAGGATTAAAATCGTGCCCGCTCCGGTTTGTCATGGATTGACTGCCTGGGCGAGAGGCATTTCGGTGTTCCCAAAAAGCCTTTCTTCCATCTTGCGGTCGTGGCCGTACACATCCTTGCGGAATTGCAGATTCCCGTGCTGATCGACCCATGACGTGAAATAGCCTATAAAAACCGGCATCTCGCTTTTGCCGCGGAGCCGTACATATTTTTCTTTACCCGAATTCATGGCAGTGGTAATTTTCTCTTCCGTCCAGGTGCTATCCCGGCGCAGGAGCCATTCCGCGAGCTTTTTCGGCTCGGCCAGGCGGATGCACCCGTGGCTGAACGCACGCTGACTTTCCTTGAACAGGCTTTTGCTCGGCGTATCGTGGAAATAAATGCTATAACTATTCGGAAAGAGGAATTTGACCAGTCCCAGCGAGTTGGACTTGCCCGGTTTTTGCCGCACCGAACCCCCGTTCCATTCCATATTATGACGAGCCAGATAGTTCGCGTTCTTTTTAATTCCCGGTAAAACTTCCTTTTTAAGAATGCTCGAAGGCAGGTTCCAGTAGGGGCTAAACACTATCTGATTTAAAGTACCTGAAAAAATGACAGTACTATTGGCCTCGGAACCCACTACAACTACCATATCGAATGACAATTTGCCCTGTTCGTAGGCATGCAGGGTAAATTCGGGGATGTTTACAAGAATGTAATCGGTGGGCGGTGCCGCCGGCATCCAGCGAATGCGCTCCATATTAATGAGCATCTGGCGGATACGGCTGCCGACCGGCACATTCAGTTCCCTGAAAAATGCGGGACCGGTAATGCCCGTTTGCTTGTGGCCCACTCGCTGTTGAAAATGTTTTACGGCGTTGGTCAACGTGGTGTCGAATACCGGTGTGCTGTCCGGCTCGGGCAGGTCGCCCAGCAAATGCAGGCGCGCCTTCAAAGCGCTCACGAGCGTATCGCGGTCGCCTTCGCGGAATTTCTTTTCGGTGTCCACCGTAGCAGGTTCGCCGCTTTTTGTGATTGAATAGTATTCTAAAACTTTCTGTTTTAATAAGTTATAATGCCTGTTGACGGGTTCGTATGCCGCAACGTTTTGTCCTTTGTTTTTCAAAAGAGAATCCAGGAAAACCTCGGGGTTCAGCTTCCGGCGGGGGATAAACCAGTTGAGTTCCTGCGTGTTAATCTTGTGATCGCCCGAGTAGGCGAGGTCGGTGTAGCGGAAAAACTGCTCGGTCAGCGCAAGTTCCGTATCGACGATCAGGGCATTATCGGGACTGATCTTCTTCAACTGCGAAAGCGAATCGATCGCTTTATCGAGCGCCGGATTATAAAGGGAGCTGTCGCCGGAATAATGGATATAATCGTTCCGCAAGCTTCGGAAAATGGGGACAAACTCTGCTACCCCGTCGGGGAAAAACCAGGCATACTGGTAATTCCGGTGGTTGTAAAAGCTGCGCAACTTGGCCGTAAGGCTATCGCCCAACTTGTGCGCGGTGACGTACGAGGTGAGGGCGGTCGTGTCGATAAAGAGCTCTGTAAAAGAGTTTTCCACCGTAATAGTAGTATCGCGGACGGCGATCTCTGTTTTCTTTTCCGATGTCTGGCGGCAGGCGGCCCCGGCGAGCGCCAGGACGATGAACAATGCAATTTTCTTCATATTAATAACAAAGTCGCGGATCCCCCCAATATAGCGTCTTTGCCGTTAGAATTCCCATTCCTGCCGCAGGATTATAAAATTTGGAACACATCCTCCTCCATCATTAGCTTCGGGAGAAGAGTAGGTTTTTTGTTGTCGATTTCTACCCGGATACCAAGGTGCTGATACTTGGTTCCGGGTTTTTTGTTGCTCTGTGGAATTAACGCCAGAATGGGTCTTGAAGCCAATTTTCCGGGAATCCCATCGCTTTCGGATCCACATTGTCATACTTTACCAGTAGCGCTTCAATTTTTCTGACAAAATTGGTCGTAGGATTTACTGTCTGAAGTAAATACCGGATCATTACCAATACAAAATAGGTTCTGTCGCTGGTGATGTTCCTGTTTTGTATGTAAGGATGCTTCGGGGAACGCGGTATTTGCGATTGAATGCTAAGTCGCCTGTTCCACAGCCTTGAATGATGTGCGCAGATGTTGCGCAGGTACACCATACAATGCAGCCAGTTTTCAAAAACCGGCTCCGGAAGTCCAAAATAATTAGCAATTTCCCGCTTTTGTTTTCCGGGTTTGAGAAGTGAGAAGAGTTTGGACAAGGTGCCAAATGAAATAATTTCCATTGCCATCCAGGAGGGTGGCAGCGGGTCGCTGTATTTAGCGCGGAAAGCGCGGGTAAACTCCTCATCACTCCGTGAATGCTCTTCAACCAGCTTTACGAGGAATTGAGTATGGAATTTCCGCAGATCCTTGTAGTAGCAAGCGTTCAAATAGCCAAACGGCCCGGACTTTTCTGACAGGACGTGTATCATTTTCGCACGAACCGCAACCTCTACTTTTTCCAGCTCAGAGAGCACCAGCGCCCTGAGTTCCCTGTCAAAACAATACAACTTGAAAGCGCTTTCGAACTTTGATCCTGGTTTGAATGAATGCTTTTGTTTATCGGCAAGAAACGGATGCCAGTAGCCGCTTAGACGGTAGTAGCTGACGCTTTGTAGTAAATGAAGCGCTTTTTGAGGGTCATTAATGATAAGCCCCCTCGCGGACAATTGTCGAAGTTGCTGCTCAAAGTTGAGCGCCGGTTTTAGATAGTGTGTTTTGGGCATACCTTATAAATGCAAAAAGTTCACCCTAAGCGCCCTGTTCTGATGGGAAGGGGGGTGAACATGTTGGTGTAAAGTTAGCAAAATCAAACATCGGATCCATGC
>CBIHPQ010000402.1:0-6380 GCA_966211825.1 uncultured Dyadobacter sp.
GCTACCGACCGGTAGACGGGGATTTGCGAATTACCGGTAAGCCCATAACTCGCGCGGACTTTGAAATCGTCGAATACCTTTCCGAGGCCCGAATTTTTGAAAAAATCCTCATTCACAATGCGCCAGCCGATTGCCGCCGAAGGGAAAGTAGCCCATTTATTGTTAGGCCCGAATTTCGACGATCCATCCCGGCGCAGCGTCACGGTGAGCAGGTAACGGTCTTTGAAATTATAATTCACCCGTCCCAGCATCGACATCAGCTCCCATTCCACCCGGCCCGAAGTCGGTACCAGCGGGCGGCTGCCGTTTTGCATATTCACCGCATCCACATCGTCGGAAGGAAGCCCGCGGGTTGCATTTGCTTCGAAATAATTGACTTCTTTCTGATAGGTATAACCCAGCGTCACATCGAGATAATGTCCTTTCGCAATCTCCTTATTGTATGTTAAAATATTCTCATTCAGGATGTTATTGGAGTTACGGTTAGCTTTCTGCAACTCGCGGCCATTCTGCCGGCCTAGGTAGGTAAAGTTGTTGTAAAACGTCGTGCGGCGCGCATTCACAATGTCCAGCCCGAGGCTCGTGCGGAATTTCAGTCCTTCGAGAATGTTGATCGTCAATGCCGACGTTCCGAAAATCCGGTTGGTATTGTCATGGTCATACCCCTCGGTTGCCTCGGCCAATGGGTTGGTCAGGAAGCGCTGGTCGTAGCTCGAATACTGGTAAGCGCCGTTCTGGTCGTAAACCGGGCCGGTAGGATCGAGGCCCAATGCGGTAATGACGATACCGCCCGGACCGCCGCGGTCGGTCGGCACGTTGCTACTCCCCGAGCGGTTGAACGACCAGCTGTTGGTCAAAGTCGCCTTACCTTTCAGGAAATCGTTGTCGAGATTCATCCGGAAACCATAGCGGTTGAAATCCGTATTTTTAATGATCCCCTTATTATTCAGATAATTACCTACAAATGCATAGCGCATTCCCTTATTACCGCCTGTAAACGAAAGCTGGTGATTGGAAAGCCCCCCGGTGCGTGAAATCACGTCCCACCAGTTGGTACCCACCCCTATTTGCGCGATTTGCGCGTCGGTATAGCGCGGATTTCCGCCCTGGCTGCGTTCCAGCATATTAATGTAGCGGGCATAGTCGGCGCCGTTGAGCACCTCCACCTCTCGTGCAATGGTCTGGAAAGAGTACGAACCATCATAATCCACACGGCTCTGGCCTTCTTTGCCGCGCTTGGTCGTGATCAGGATCACGCCGTTTGCCCCGCGGGAACCGTAAATGGAGGTCGCTGAGGCATCTTTCAGTATTTCAATGGATTCGATTTCGTTGGGATTGATGGTCGCCATCGCATTGGTAGGCTGGCGGTTACCGCTGGTACCCAATGCGCCGTTATCGGGATAAATAGGAAAGCCGTCGATCACATAAAGTGGCTCACTGCCGCTGTTAATGGAGTTCGCACCCCGCACGCGGATGGAAATACCGCCGCCCGGAGCGCCCGAGGTTTGGGTCACCTGCACCCCCGGCGCCCGCGACTGAATGGCCTGATCCACAGACGTTACCGGCATTTCACGGATCGCTTCGCTTTTAATGCTCGATACCGAGCCCGTCAGATCGCTTTTCTTCACCGATCCATAACCTACTACAACCACTTCTTCGAGCGCCTGGTTGTCGGGCTGCATGGTTACCGAAATGTTCGTTTGGCCGCCCAGAGTCACCTCCTGCGGTTTGTACCCCACAAAACTGAAAACGAGCACGGCATTCTGTTCGGCCACATCGAGGGCAAATGCGCCTTCCTGGTCGGTAGTGGTGCCTTTCTGCGTGCCTTTGATGATCACACTCACACCCGGCAAGCCTGCATTATTCTCGTCGATCACCTTGCCTTTGACCTGCGCGACGGCCGCAGCAATGGCCGCCAAGGTCGGCTCCGGTTGTTGCGGCTCGGTGAGCGCGCCCGTTTCGGCGGTTAGCAGAATGCGGCCCGCGGTAAGTTCATAGGAAATGTGCAAAGGGTCGAGCAGCGAGCTCAATGCCGCCGAAAGCTTCTGGCGGTTGATGTGCACATCAATGGTCCGCTCGGCGCGGATGTTTTTCTGGCTGTACGCAAACTTCACGTCGGCCTGCTCTTCGATGTCACGCAGGACATTTCGCAGTTCCGCATTCTGTGCATGGATCGTCACCATTCTCTCCATGATCTCCTGCGCACGTCCCTCGCTCGCGGCATGGGTGAGCGTCGTGAAAACCACTGCAAAAAGGATTTGGGCAAATGTTATTTTCATAACCAGGCACAGTGATGCACACCATTTTAACTGTTGGGTTTTTTGCATATTTTTGAAGGTTCTATTTGTGAAAAACAGGGCATCCGCCCGCTTACCGTCTGTCCAGGATCACGTAAGCAGGCATCTCGAAGCCGGTAGTGGTCGTACACTATCGGTTTCTTTGTTTTCAGGTAGGTGGGGTAGTTTTTATAGCATCATAATTAAGGGTTTAGGATTAGGAAAAACTTAGTCACAGCCGTGACCGTTGATCAGGATGCGTGTTCCTTTCACTTCGTAATCTGCGCCGTTGGATTTGCAAACGAGCGCCAGCTTGTCGTAAAGCTCCATGTCGGTAAGGTCGCCTGTGAAGGTGCAATGCGCAAGGCGGTCGTTCGCAAACACGATCTCAATGCCATAAGCCTCCTGCAACGTCCCGGCTATTTTTTCCAGTTTTTCATCATTGAAAATCATTTTTGCCTCCTCTGCCACTTGCGATGCCCTCACTGGCTCAGGCACGAGGCCGGTCATCAAATGCCGGCTTTCGGAAAAATAGGTAACCCGCTGGTTCGGCGTCAGCACCACTCCATTATCCTGATTATCAGCAGAATCAACCTCACTGAATGCCTCCCTGTTTTCGAATACCGACACTTTTCCGGTCACTACTTCCACTTCCAGTGCCTTGTCTTTCTCGTTGCTCCTGATCCTGAAACTTGTCCCAAGCACGCGGGTGATGATCTTGCCGCTGTATACCAGGAAAGGCTGGTCGGGATTGCGGGTAATTTCAAAAAATGCGTTGCCTGTCAACTGTACGGTGCGTTTGTCGCCTGTGAATGAAGCCGGAAAAACAATTTTGGCCCCCGGTTCCAGTGTTACCGTGCTGCGGTCGCTCAAAACCAGCCGCTTGGGGGCATCGGTGGTGTTCTCTTCGGTGATCAGTCGGCCTTTGGGAGCTTGTACGAACATTTTTTCCTGCATTACGCCTTGCCTGCGCGGATCCTTCCCGAGGAATATCCAGAAACCGATCACCAGCAGCACCGCCGCGGCCGTAGCCAGGTACACCGCCGCTCCACGCCACCACGACCGTACGATCACGGGCTCCGCATAACCCTCTTCGGCTGTCTCTGCCATCAGTTTGCCCAGCATCCTTTCCTCCATTTCCCGCTTTTCCTGCTCCCCGAGCGCTGCAAGGCCGTCGGCATGCAGGTTCTCATACCACAAATGGATTTTCAGGATTTCTTCCTTCGTGCAATTCCCCTCCCGGTATTTCAGGAGCAGGGCCTGCCATTCATTGTTGTTCATTGATGGGTAATTTCAGATCAGGATAAGACAGACGGGCATTCCGGTTAATAAGCCGGAAAAAGGGGAGCAATCCCTAAATAGATTTAGAAAATATTTGAATTATCCAATTACAAGAGGGTTTATGGCGAAAAGTCCTTTGAAAAGGATAAAAGGGAGGAGGGAAGAAAGGGAGGAAAGGGGGGCTAGAATAATCCTGCGGCGGCGAGAAGGAGTGCCATTACTTCCTTTAAATGCGTACGGACGAGGCGTACGGATTTGGTGAGGTGGTATTCGACGGCTTTTTCGGAGAGGCCGAAACGGGCGGCGATACGGGCAACCGGCCAGTGGTCGAGTTTGTGCAAGCGGAAAATTTCGCGCGTTTTTTCCGGCAGGATATGCAGGCATTCGTCGATCACCCTGAGCAACTCATCGAGCGCGAGTTGGTTTTCGGTATTAAAATCCTGGATATTGTTAAAAGACTCGTGATAGTCCATGTATTCGAGCGCCTGGCCTTTGGCGCGGATGTGATCGATGACCTCGTAGCGGACGGCGGCGAAGAGGTAGTAGTTGAGGTTCTGGATCCGCAATGTGCCGCGTTCGCGCCAAAGGCGGAGAAAAATTTCCTGGACGATCTCCTCGGCTGCTTCCTTGTTCCGCAGCTTGCGGTTCGCGACCAGGAACATATCGTACCAATAAGCCTTGTAAATCGCCGTAAATGCTTCTGCATCCCCATTTTGTAATGCGAGGAGCAGGTGGTCCGCTTTGTCGTTATCCACCATTACAGCTAATTTTTGTTAGGGATCAGGAAATAGGATTCTGGCAAAGTTATATTATTTGTTTTTATTATCCAGTAAAATGAATTTTGACTTAAAAGGTGCCGCATTGTACTTTCACTTGAAATTCAAAAGATATCCCGTCAAATCGGCCAGATCCTGCTCGTTAAGGCCTAATGCAGTCGGCTCGGGCATGAGCGACGAGGGCATTTTCTCCCGGGTTTTGATCTGATCGGCCTTGATCGTGTGCTGTTGGCCGGCGGCGTCTTTCAAAACTACATTAGCACCGTCGCTCATGAGGAACCCGAAATAGGTATCGCCCTTTTTGGTTACAATCGTGTAGCTTTCATACCCGAACACCATGCTGGCGGAAGGATTCACAATCGCGTCGAGCAGCGCAGCCTTGTCGAATTTTTTGTGGATAGTGGTCAGGTCCGGCCCGATTTCTGCCCCGGATTTGCCGTGTTTATGGCAGGCCGCGCAGGTGGTCGAGAAGATTTTCTCGCCGTGCGCAGGGTCAGCATTCATTCTCGAAATAAAATCCGTCTTCAAAACCTTTCCATTTCTCGGAAAAAACTGGCTGGCCACCACCCGCACATTCTGGTCGGGGTTTTTGAAAATGATTTCGCTGACAGATTTAGCAATGGTGTCGGGCAACTGGCCTTGCACGCGCATATCCACGAGAATGTTCCCTCCATTCACGTCCGATGCCATTTGCCGGGCTGTTTCAATGCGCTGCGGCATAGGCTGCGTTTTGTCGGCGACGGTCTTTTTCAAATCGAGCATGCGCTTATAAGCAGGCGTCATCAATTGCGCAGACGCTTCTTCCCAGTTCATCAGCTCAGCCCAGTCATTGCTTTTGCGGAAATTGATCCAGTAGGAAGCTTGTGAAGCGACATCCGGCAATGTGGATTTCGACAATGCGATCATGGCCTCGGCGGCTTTTTTGTCTTTGATAAAACCAATGGCTGTCAATGCCTTACGACGCTCCGGCTCCGAAACTTTGGCGGAACCTGCCCTTGTTTTCAGTTCCTCCAACGCCGTCAGCGGATGCAAGCGCCACGCCAGGTTAGCCCGTTGGGGCTTCCAGTTAGGCGGATCGGCCTTGAATGCCTCCCGCACATACGCGTACACCTTTTCCTCCTTTCCATCAGCAGCTGTTCCGATCGCTTCCAGCATCCAGGGATCTTTGCCGTCGTAGTTTTTAATGAGATTTGAAATACTATTAAATGCTTCACTATTAGGAACATCGCGCAATGCTATCCCCACTTCCCGCCGCACGGAGGGATCGGTGTCTTTGGACATTCGTTCGAAGTAGGCATTTGCCTTACCCGCCGATTTCAATGCGCGGAATGCGGCCAGCCGATGCGCCGCATTGGGCGATGCCAGCAGCTTCACTATCTCGGCATTACCTGACTCCCCTAACTGTGCCAGCAACCATATCGCCCTGGCCTGATGGTAGGGGTTTTCGGCAGTCAGCAGCTTCTTCACATCCGGAACAACCGCGTCGCCTTTTGCCCTTAATCCTTCGAAACCTAACGCACGAACATTAATAGCCGGGTTTTGCAAAGCACTGATGAGCCCGGCGGTCGTCGTGAAATCCAGTTTCGGCGTTGTTAGTTTGCGGCCTTTTGGCGTGATGCGGTAAATGCGTCCATACCCTCTTTTGTCCTTCATCGCATGCCCGCCTACGACGGGGTCGTACCAGTCGGCGACATAAATGGCCCCATCCGGCCCCACAGCCACATCCGAAGGCCGGAACCATTTGCGGTAATCCTGGTCGGTTTCATACCATTCGTACCGCTCCGAAACCTGGGGAAAAGAGCTGATCAGGTCGCGGCGGTTCAATGCAAAACCTGCTCCCTGCGGCTGCGGCTGGTAGGCAAACACCACATTGCGGCCCGCCTCGCAGCTCAGCAATGTGCCGCGATAGTTTTTACCTAATTCATCTCCCTCATAAAACACGATCCCCGTTGGCGAACCTGCGCCTGAGTTGTCGCCTGCCGGCATTACGCCCGGGTCTTCCTGGTGCCAGTGCGTGGTGAAAATATCCTGGCCGGGGCGGCGGTCG
>CBIHPQ010000403.1:0-6358 GCA_966211825.1 uncultured Dyadobacter sp.
TGAAAGGAATCCTGATGTCGTCCACGATCTGGGTGCGGATCAAAATCCTTAAAGAGTCGGCGCTGGACCGGGCGTCGGTCGGCATACCGTATTACGAGGGCCCCAGCTACAAAGAGCAGGAGTGGTTGGAGGACGTCAAAGGCTATACCTACAACCTCGAAAATAACCAGATCGTACGCACCGAGCTGGATAAGAAGGCCATCCGGCGCGAAAAGTCGGCCGACTCACGCATTACTACCAAGTTTAACCTCGCCAATGCCAAAAAAGGTTCGATCATCGAATATTCGTACACACGGGTGTCGCCGATCGGCGTGCGCAACGAGCCCGATCCATGGGTTTTCCAGGCGTCGATCCCGTCCAGATGGAGCGAGTTCAATATAGTCGTTCCCTACTTTCTCGACTACAAAATGACGATGGGGGGCTACCTTCAGCTGCATATGAACAAGCAGGAGCCGGTGAACGTGGCGGTGGGGCATGCCACCTATGACGGTGCGGGGCTTTCCTATCGCTTTGTAGTCAAAGATGCCCCGGCATTTGTCAACGAACCCTATATTACAACGGCTGCGGACTACCTGTCCAAGATCAGTTTTGAACTGGCGAGCGTCAATGTGCAGGGAGAAATGCGTAAAAACTTTTCGCAAACCTGGGACAACGTGGACAGGACGCTGGACGAGGTTAAGTGGTTTGGCGGGGAGCTCAGGCGAAGCGGCTTTTTGAAAGAAGTACGCGATGAAATCGCCGCGAAAACCACGGACCCGCAGGAAAGGGTGGACCTCGCTTACAAGCATGTTCAGGACCGGATGAAATGGGACGGTTACTCGGGCCTCTATGCGGGAGAAGGTATTAAAAAGGCCTACGACAATCGCAAGGGCAATGCTTGCGACATTAACCTGATGCTGACCGTGCTGCTCCGCGAGCTGGATATCGAATGTAACCCGGTAATGCTCAGCACGCGTGCACATGGGTACCTGCACCAGCATATCCCTATGATCGAAAACTTCAACTATGTGATAGCGCACGTGAAGATCGGGGAGAAGGAGTATTTCCTGGATGCGTCGGAGCCGTTTGCCAAGCCTGGTATGCTGCCGGAAAGGGCATTGAATGGCTATGGAAGGCTTATTCCTAAAAAAGGAAAGGGCAGATTCCTGGAAATCATTCCCGGAGATTCGCAAAGTAAACTGGAAATGATCACGGCCAATATCGTACCTGATGACGGCACGGTCAAGGGAAGTTACAGCATTTCCTACGGAGGCTACGAAGCGCTCGACTGGCGTTCCAAATATGGCGCGGAAACCGACAATACGTTTCATGAGGACCTGAAAAAGGAAGTGCCGGAATGGAAAATCCAGAATGTCGCTATCAAAAATAAAACAGAGGACCTGAAGGGTACCGTCAATGTGAGCTGCGATTTTGAAATGGAGGATGAAAATGCATCGCCGGATGTGTTCTATTTCAATCCTATCATGGCCGGACGCTGGACTAAGAATCCGCTCAAATCAAAGGACCGCATTTACCCGATCGACCTCGGTACAGGCATCTCCGCATCGTTTATCGGGAATTTTACATTGCCCGAGGGCTATGCGCTGGAAGAAATGCCGAAGGCAGAGATCGTCATGCTGCCCGACAAGGGCGGGAAGTTCTCTTACCAGGTACGTCAGTTGGGCAATGTGATTCAGGTGAATACCATGATCCAGGTCATCCGCACGCGATTTTCGCCCGAAGAATATGGTGATCTGAAAGAGTTCTTTGAGCGCGTCGTGCAGAAACATGCGCAGCCGCTCGTCATCAAGAAAAAATCAATTTAATATCCTCCTGTTTTCATGCAAAAAGTCAGATTTCTCCTCAGTAATATATTTGTGATAGTACTGTTGCTCCCGCTGGTCGTTTCGGCGCAGTCGGATTTCAGTGTCGATAAAATCAGCCCGGCGCTTATGAAGGATGCCGACGCTGTATTGCGGGTCGACGAGATATTTTGGGATATCAAGTCACAGGCGGAGGCGGTGCGCAAGACGCGGCTGGTCGTGACGATCTTCAACGAAAGCGGAGAGGAAACCTATGGCACGCTGGCTGTGAGTTATGATAAGTTTACGAAGGTGATAGATATCTCGGGTGCAGTTTACGACGGTTCCGGCAAGCAGATCAGGAAGCTTCGGAACTCCGATATCGAGGATTTCGGCAATGGCACCGCTGGCGACGATATTTCGGATAGCAGGGTTAAGCGGGCCAGTTTTGGCAAAAAAAGTTATCCTTATCCGTACACTATTGAATACGTACACGAGGAACGTACCACGAATATGATGTTTTATCCAAACTGGACACCCGAACCTGGCGAAGGATGTGCTGCCGAGTATTCTGTTTTCAGGGTCAAGGCGCCGGCTGGTTTCGAATTCAGGTATAAGGAATACAATGGGGCACCGGCAGTAAAGAAATCGAAAGATGCCGAGGGGGCCGATATTTATGAATGGACGGCCAAAGACTACGTGCGCCCAAAATCCTCCGACCTCTATCCCTTACCCGGAAATGACAGGATGCCCGTGGTGGAAGCCGCGCCAGCCGATTTCGAAGTACAGGATTATAAAGGTAATTTAAGAAGCTGGGAGGATTTCAGCCGGTTCTACTACACATTGAATGCAGGCCGCGACATATTGCCCGTGAATGTACAGGACGAAGTGAAAGCGCTCGTGAAGGATGCCCGCACGGACCGGGAAAAGACCGAGCGTATTTATAAATGGATGCAGGGCAGGTCGCGCTATGTGAGTATCCAGCTCGGAATAGGCGGCTGGCAGACGATCGATGCCGCCACTGTGGCTAAGACCGGTTACGGCGATTGCAAGGCATTGACGAATTTCACCGTGGCGGCGTTGAAGGTGGCGGGCGTCCCGGCTTGCGCAGCGCTTATCCGGGCAGGAAAAGAAGCCCGGATCAGGCCGGATTTTCCCATGAGCCGCTTCAACCACGTGATCGCCTGCGCATTTGCGGAGAAAGACACCATCTGGCTGGAATGCACCAATCCGAATAAGAAGCCCAATTTCATGGGAAGCTTCACGGGCGGCAGGCCTGCATTGCTCATTATGCCAACGGGTGGGAAACTGGTAATGACGCCCGATTACAAGTCGCCGCAGAACTTGAAGCGCAGCGTGGCGTCCGTCAAACTCACGGAAACCGGCGATGGTGAAATCGAAGCGCGGGCCATTTATACCGGCTTGCAGCACGAGCCGAGAATTTCCGTTTTACAGCATGGTTCGAAAGAAGAACAGAAAAAATGGCTCGTTAGCCATATTAATCTTCCCAGCATGGATTTGCAGCGTTTCGAGCTTTTGGAGGGGCAGGATAAGGAGCCCTCGGTGACCGAAACGCTTACCCTGAATGTCCGCAACTGCGCCACGAAAACGGGTACACGCCTTTTTGTCAAACCTAACCTCCTGAGCCGGCCGTTCGAAATGCCTGCGACCTCGGAGCGGACAACGGATTTCTACCTGCCCGTTTCGGACTACAACTTTACCGATCTTGATACGGTTTCCTACCAGGTTCCGGCAGGCTATAAATTGGAAACCACATTACCTGCATTCCAGATCGCCTCGGCATTTGGCAGCTACGAAATGAAAACGAGCTTTGAAAACAACAAGCTTGTTTGCGCAAGGAAAGTGGTAATGAATGGCGGACGTTACGAATCAAAGGATTTTGCAGCCTGGGTCGATTTCCTGAAAAAGATCCGGAAGGCCGACAGGGCACAGGTGGTGTTCGTCGAAAACAAGCTTTGAGGGGAATTTGGGGAGTATGTTAAAATATGTAAGGAATTGATTAAAACATGTGAATATCCGCATGGCTGCATGGATTAATTTTGGACTAAAATTTTAACATAAGCAGGATATGAACAAAGAAGCATGGTACGGCATTTTCCCCGCGTTGGTGACGCCATTCAAATCGGATGATACACTTGATTTTGAACTGTTCGGCAAAAACCTCGAAGCGCAGGTTGAAGCAGGAATAACCGGGGTAATCGTTGGCGGTTCGCTCGGGGAAGCCAGTACACTCACCAGGGCCGAAAAAATGGAGCTGGTGAAGTATGCTAAACAGGTTCTTCCCGCTGGTCTGCCCGTCGTGTTAGGCGTCGCAGAGCAATCGACGGCCGAAGCGGTGAGCATTGCGAAAGAAGCGGAAAGCATTGGCGCCGACGGCCTGATGATCCTCCCGCCTATGCGTTATAAGGCCGATGACTACGAAACCGTTAACTGGTTCAAAACCATCGCCGAGAGCGTTTCGCTTTCGATTATGGTTTATAATAATCCGGTCGACTACAAGATCGAAGTGACGCTGGAAATGTTCGAAGAGCTGGCCAAAGTTCCGAACATCCACGCTATTAAGGAATCTACCCGCGACGTGAGCAATGTAACGCGCCTGTTCAACAAGTTTGGCGACCGTTTCCGCGTGTTCTGCGGGGTGGATACATTGATAATGGAAGAGGTAATGCTCGGTGTGGACGGCGTGATCGGTGGCTTGGTAGATGCATTCCCCAAAGAAACTGTGGCGATCTTCAATCTCGTGAAAGCGGGCCAATACAAAGAAGCACTGGCGATCTACCGCTGGTACCTGCCATTGCTGGAACTGGATATTCATCCCAAGTTGGTTCAAAATATCAAACTCGCTGCTGCGAAAATGGGTATTGGTTCTGAATACGTGCGTGCACCGCGTTTGCCGCTTCACGGCGCTGAGCGTGAGAAAGTGCTCGCTATCATCGACCAGGCTATTGCTACGCAGCCTGAATTGCCGGATTATTTGAATCTGACTGCTGATACTTCCGTGGCGTAATTGAAACATGTCGGTCTGAGCGAAGTCGAAGACAGTCCGTACGGTGTAACGTCTTGCGAAGGCGTTACACATTTACCCTTCGACTTCGCTCAGGGTGACAGTATCATCAATCCCGATGATTGCGGAGCCATTCCTGTTTACGGCAAATCCGGTGATGTAAATATTCCGAACCCCGGCGGAGTTTCCTGTGATCCTGAATGGCCACAACCGCGTCAAAAGATGTAATATTGACAAAGTAGCGGAGGATAATCGTCGAATTTCCGTTATAGGTTTATTCCTTTTTGTCAAATCTTCAAATTATGAAATTGTCCGATTTAGACCTTATTCTTGAAAAAGCCCAGGAGGCATTCGTAGCGATGAACGCCTACGCATTGCGCCGCCGGGTTACATTGATGAACACTATTGCCGACGAGATCGAAGCGCTCGGTCCCGATCTGGTCCAGACGGCCATGGCAGAATCCAACCTGCCCGAAGCACGTCTCAACGGCGAAAAAGCGCGGACGGTATTCCAATGGAGAAGTTACGCCGATGCGGTTGAAAAGGGGTATTCGCTCGACGCGAGCATCGATACCGCCAACCCGCAACGCGCCGTGCCCAAGCCTGATATTCGCAAAACGAATGTAGGATTAGGACCCGTGGCGGTTTTTGGGGCCAGTAACTTCCCGTTTGCGTTCTCGACGGCGGGCGGAGATACGGCCAGCGCTATTGCTGCCGGTTGTCCGGTAGTGGTGAAAGCGCATCCGGGCCATCCCAAAACTTCGCAGATCATGGCAGATGCCATTAGTCGCGGTGTGGCTAAAAGCGGTTTCCCGGAAGGTACATTTGCCCATATTTTTACTGAAACCAATGAAGAAGCGCAGGCTTTGGTAAGCCATCCGGTCATTAAGGCGGTCGGTTTTACAGGCTCGAACCGTGGTGGAATTGCATTGGTGGAAGTAGCCAACAAACGCAAGGAGCCGATACCGGTATTTGCCGAAATGGGCAGCATTAACCCTGTTTTCCTGCTTCCAGGTAAGCTAGGCACCGCCGGAGCGGAGTTGGCCAGACAATATGCGGCTTCGCTGACATTAGGGGTAGGTCAATTCTGTACTAATCCAGGTCTGCTCATCTGTGAAGATAGCCCTGCGTTGAACGACTTTGCCGAAGCATTGAACGGGGAGATCGTCAACATCGTCCCTGCACCTATGCTCAACGCGGGCATTGCAGTGGCATACCGCGGGAACCGCGAAAAACTGATCGGTCAATCGGGTGTCGAGCTGCTTGCGGTAGCGACAGCCGAAGCGGCCGACGGACAAGGTGCGGCCACGGTAGCAACCGTTTCCGGTGTTGATTTTTTGATTAATGAGGAATTACAAACCGAAGTTTTCGGGCCATTCGCACTGATCGTGAAATGCCGGAATGCGGAGGAAATGCTGGCAGTGACAGAGAAGCTGCACGGTCAGCTGACGGCTACATTGCTGGCAACGAGCGAAGACCTGGCATCGCACCGCGAACTGGTAGCGACAATCCAGAACAAATGCGGCCGCATTATCTTCAACAACTTCCCGAC
>CBIHPQ010000404.1:0-6354 GCA_966211825.1 uncultured Dyadobacter sp.
GAGGCCGAGAATGTATTTCAAGGGATGGAATTGTGCTTGCTTGCCGAAAACGACGGCCTTCTGAAATGGAAGCGGTGCCGGGGCGTCGGGCGCGGGTTCCGCTGCTACGCCCGCCCGCAAGGCGCTCTCGTAAAGGTCGTCGAGCTGCCTGGTTTCCTTGTCTGTTTCGGAATAAACATAAGCCTGTTTCCATTCAAAATCACAATCGATGTGGTAGGTTTCCACGAGCTTATGGATCAGCGCGACCGACTCTGCAATGGCCCCTGCGAACTGCCGGGATTGTTCTTTTCCGAAATCATTTTCCACTTCCGCAAATGTGGTATCGGCGAAAGTGTTGATATGCGCTGTGGTGCCGCCCGTCGTGCCATATCCCGCTGCATGGGCATCGGCTACAATGCATTTGCGGCCTTCTTTTTGAAGGAGCAATGCGGTGGTGAGCCCGGTAATGCCCGCCCCGACGACCAACGTGTCGAAGATCTCCGGGCTTGCTGCGGAATGGTTCGCGGCCGCCTCTGCATTCGTTTGCCAGAGGCTGTCGTTAGCGCCGTCGCGTTGCACATGTTTGGTGCGCGAACCGGCCTTTTGTATATTGTTGAAGTTTGATGATGTGTTCATGTGATCCGGATTTTTTGCGTCCATCAAGATCAAAATCCATGCCAGTGCATTTCTCCAAGTTTTTGCAGCTATGACCCGAAAAACCGCTCTGTTACTGGCCTTTATCGCCCTCAAATTCCTGCTCCAATATTTCCTTGTTATCCCTGAGTACGACCTCCATCGCGACGAATACCTGCATCTCGACCAGGGCAATCACCTGGCCTGGGGCTTTATGTCGGTGCCGCCCGCTACTTCGTGGGTCGCGTGGGTGATCAGGGTGTTGGGGAATGGGGAGGCGACGGTGCGGTTCTTCCCGGCGCTCTTTGGCGCACTGACGATCCTCGTTGTCTGGAAAACCGTCGGGCGGCTCGGCGGCAGCTTATATGCATGTGTGCTGGCGGGTTGCTGCACCTTGTTTTCCATTCTGTTGAGATTGAATCAGTTGTTCCAGCCCAACTCCCTCGATGTGCTGTGCTGGACGACGCTTTACTTTTTCCTGATCAGTTTTATTCATTCCAGAGACCGGCGGTGGCTCTATGGTTTTGCAGCGGTTTTTGCAGTTGGCTTTTTGAATAAATACAACATTGCATTTGCCGTCGTGGGCCTGCTACCCGCTATTTTACTCACGAGCCAGAGGACAATGCTCCTGAACCGGCATGTTTACAGCGCGTTGCTGCTTGCATTGTTACTGATCGCGCCCAACCTGTTCTGGCAATATCAGAATGGTTTTCCGGTGATCCACCACATGAATGAGCTGGCCAAAACACAGCTCGTGAATGTCAACCGCGCCGATTTTTTGAAGGAACAGCTCCTGTATTTCATGGGCTCGCTGTTTGTGATCGTTGCCGGACTATACGGATTGCTGGCCTATAAACCGCTCTCGGAATACCGGCTGTTCTTCTTCTCGATCGTGATCACGCTGGCCGTTTTCACCTACCTGCGTGCGAAGGGCTATTATGCGATAGGCATTTACCCGGCTTACATTGCTTTCGGGGCGGTTTTCATCGATGCGAAAGTGCGGGCCGGCTGGCTCCGGGGAATATTTGTGCTGATCCCCGTGTTGCTGTTCATCCCTTTATTTCATGTAGCATTTCCCAATAAAACGCCCCGGCAGATCATTGCCAACCCGGGGCCTTATCAAAAGCTGGGATTACTGAGGTGGGAGGATGGTAAGGACCATCAGCTGCCGCAGGATTTTGCCGATATGCTGGGCTGGCGTGAACTGGCCGAAAAAGTGGATGCAGCCTATGCGTCGATGCCTGATAAGGCAGCAACCATCGTGCTCTGCGACAACTACGGCCAGGCCGGGGCCATTAATTATTATACCAAAAAGGGCGTCCGCGCGGTCACTTTTAATGCCGATTATGTAAACTGGTTTGATTTGACGAAACCATACAAACACCTGATCCGCGTCAAAGAATGGCAGGACCATGATACGGAAATGACGGAAACCGGCCCGCTGTTTGCGACCGGTTTCGCGGCGGATTCGGTGACCAACCGCTTTGCCAGGGAATGGGGCACGACGGTGTTTGTATTCCGGGATGCCAAAATCGATGTCAATGCGAGATTACAAAAAGAGATTGACGAGGAGCGGTGGTGAAATTTTTTTTTCAGGTTCTGTCCAGATTCCGTAAGCGGGTTGTCATTAGGTTTTTTAACTCAAAAATTTCTCAAAAATGGAAACCAGACTTAATTTCTTCGAAAAAGGACAAAATGCAGTGAAGCCGCTTTTTGGTATCAACGGCTATATTAAAAAATCGACCCTTGACCGCCAGCTGGTGGAGCTGATCGACTTCCGCGTGTCGCAGATCAACAAATGCGCCTACTGCCTTGATATGCATTCCAAAGAACTGCGTGCGATGGGCGAAACCGAGCAGCGCCTCTACGGCGTGAGCGCATGGCGTGAAGCACCCTATTACACGGACCGCGAGCGTGCCGCATTTGCATGGGCCGAAGCCGTAACTGCCGTACATGTGACCGACGAAGTGTATAAAGAAGTAGCCGCCCAGTTTACCGAAGAGGAGATCGTGGACTTGACAATGGCTGTTACCGCCATCAACACCTGGAACCGTATCAACATCGCATTCCCGAACGGGATTGGTACTTACCGCGTAGGACAGTTCGGTTGATTTCCGCAAATCTGATTAGTTTAGGCATCAAAACAGATTGGACATTTTAAAACGATAGCCACGTCATGGACGAGTTCTTATTGGTATTCCGGCGCGATTTCCAGAACAGGGAAAATCAGCCATCCCCCGAACAATTGCAGGACCATTTCCAGAAATGGCACGCCTGGTACGATAAAATGACGGCCGAAGGCCGGATCGTGCTCCGGAGGCGTTGGGACGGCGAGGGGCTGATCGTGAAGGCGGAAAAAACCGTTCTCAACGGCCCGTATGCCGAAATCAAGGAGTCGATCGGAGGGGCGGTGATCATCCGGGCAGCGAGCTACGAGGAGGCCGCGGAAATCGCCGCCCAGGTTCCCATACTGGAATTCGGCGGGAATGTGGAGATCCGAAAAGCGCTCTGATTGCAGTTTGATGATCCTTTTTTGATAATTTTAGGGTCCGGCCCCGCAAAGCCGGGCCCTAAAATTATGGAGGAAAAAGAATTGCTGCCGCACCTTTTCAGGACGGAGTACCGCAAACTGGTAGGCGTGCTCTGCTACCTTTTCGGGATTGAACACGTCGAGGTCGCCGAGGACATTGCAAGCGATACGTTTCTGGCTGCCGCCGAAACCTGGGCGATCAAAGGTGTGCCCGAAAATCCCGCGGCCTGGCTGTATACAGTGGCCAAAAACCGGACGAAGAACCATTTAAAGCGCAATTCGGTATTCGAGCAGAAAGTAGCGTCGGAGATCCGCTATTCGTCGGAGAAGGAGGAGGAAATCGAGATCGATATGTCGGCAAAGAATATCACGGACAGCCAGCTGGCGATGATGTTTGCGGTTTGCAGCCCGCTCATCCCGGCTGATTCACAGGTGGCGCTCGCACTGAACCTGTTATGTGGCTTTGGCGTGCAGGAGATCGCGGATGCCTTTTTGCTGAATAAAGAGGTCGTGTACAAGCGCATACAGCGGGCGAAGGAGAAGCTGAAAGAAGGCAGGATCAGGATCGGGCAGCCTAGTGTGCCCGAGATCGGCGAGCGGCTTGAAACCGTGTTGACGACCCTGTACCTGTTGTATTCGGAGGGCTATTACTCTATTTCGCAGAATACCACCTTGCGTAAGGAATTGTGCGCGGAGGCCATGCGCCTTAATTTCCTACTCGTTGAAAATGAACTGACCGACCGACCGGAAGCGAGTGCATTACTGTCACTGATGTGCTTCCATTCATCCCGTTTCGAGGCACGGACGAACCAGAACGGTGAGATGATTTTGTATGAAGACCAGGACGAGTCGCTCTGGAACCAGGAGCTGATCGACCGGGGCACCTATTACCTCGGGCGGGCGTCTGCGGGCGAGAAGCTCAGCCGCTACCATTTCGAGGCAGCCATTGCCTACTGGCATACCCACAAAGAAGATTCGCCGGAAAAATGGCAGCATATTCTCGATCTGTACGACCATTTGCTCGTCCGCGAATATTCCCCGGTTGCCGCGCTGAACCGCATTTACGCGCTCGGTAAAGTCAGCGGAAAGCAAGCCGCCATCAGCGAAGCGCTGCAATTGAATTTGACCAATAACCATTTTTACTACTCACTGCTGGGTAGCCTGTACACGGGCGTGGACAATGCGAAAGCCATTGCACATTACGAAACGGCCGTCAAACTCGCACATTCGGATTCGGACAAGGCGGTACTGTTGCGGAACGTGAGGCGATTGCAGGCGTAGGGTCTTATTTATTTACTAAATTTTCGTTATAATATTCAAATAGTCGTACTTTTGCCCCTGACTAATTTCAATACCAAAATACAATGGGGGCCACATCTACGACGGCCACATCCGCCGACGGGTTCGCGGGAGCTGACGATGCTTCGCTTTGGGACGCTTTCAAAAAAGGCGACCGGGCGGCTTTTGCGCGTCTGTACCAGGCCAATGTGCCCCACCTGATCCGTTACGGCTACAAGGTTACCAGCCATCGCGGCCTCATCCAGGATTGCACGCAGGACCTTTTCGTGGAACTTTGGGAAAACCGCGAGCAGCCCGGCGACATCCGTTCATTGCGGTTTTACCTGCTCAAATCACTTCGTTACAAGCTGGTGAGGCATCTGCGTTTCGAGCAGTCGGAAGATTTGGACGAAGAGCGTTTGCAAATGGATGAGGAGCATTTCGAGAGCGAAACGGTGCGGCAGGAGACATTGACGCGCCAGTCGCGGCAATTGGAAACGGCATTGGCACAGCTGCCCAAACGGCAGCAGGAAGCGATCCATCTCCGTTTTTTTCATGAACTGAATAATGAAGAAGTGGCGCGCATTATGGGCGTTAATTACCAGTCGGCCTGCAAATTCATTTACACCGGCCTGAAAACCCTTCGGGAAATCATGCATTTATCGTCCATTATCCCGGTTTTGTTTTCTTTTTTCCTGTAATCCTAAAATTTTTTCCTGAAAATGGATTAAAACACGCCGCGTTTGACACCGGGGTATATCAACTGAAACCGGTATACGCATGGCAGAAGACTATGCCAATTTTGAAATAGAGGATTTTGCATTCGAAGAAACCTTTCAGCATTGGGTTTTGAAGACCGACCCCGTGCATGAAGCTTTTTGGGATAACTACCTGGCCGGCCATCCCGAGCAGACGGATAAGATACTGGCGGCGAGGTCGCTGGTGCAGGAGCTGCATAGCGGGGACGCGGACGTCCGGGACGATCTGCTGGCGCGGGAAATCTGGGAGCATGTCGACCATCGTACCCGGCCGGTCCGCTTCGCGCTCTGGCGGCGCATTACGGCCTGGCAGGTGGCGGTGTCGCTTTTGCTGGTGGCGGCGGGGCTGGGTATCTGGCTCTGGAAATGGGAGAAGGAGCGGGAGGCAGCGGCCGTGACTATCGGCAGCACCGGGGCGATGCGCGAGGAGGTTAATACGAGCGACAGCATCAGGATTATCCGGCTCGCCGACGGCAGTGTGGTGAGTCTTGGGAAGGACAGCAAACTGGTATACCCGGCGGCATTCGAGGGCAAGGAAAGGGTGACGCAGCTGGTAGGGGAGGCATTCTTCGAAGTGAAGCGCGATACCGAAAGGCCCTTCCTGATCTACGCCAACGAGACCGTGACGAAGGTGCTCGGTACCAGCTTTCGTATAAAGGCATACGTTAGTGCGCCGAACGTGATTGTGTCGGTCGTTACGGGTAAGGTTTCGGTGTTCGGAAAGAAGGATTATGAGGAAAACCCGAAGAGCCCGCATCTTACGGGACTGGTCCTGACGGCCAACCAGCAGGCGGAATTCTCGCGGCAAGAGCTGCATTTCAACAAAACGCTCGTAGAAAAGCCGGTGATCGTGGAATCGGCCACGCGGAGTTCTTTTGAATTTGATAATACACCTTTAAATGAGGTTTTTGATGTGTTGCAGGAGGCCTATGCTGTGGAGATTATCTATGATCCCGAGCTGGTGAAAGGCCGCTCGATGCAAGTGAGCCTCGAAGACGAAACCTTTTATGAAAAGCTCGACGTGATCTGCAAAACAATGGGAATGTCGTATCAGATCGTCGATGCGCACATTCTTATCGAGAAGCAGGATACCGGTAAAAGTCAATCACCCTAAACCCTGATCAAGCCCCACTTTTTTTATTCCAATATCCACGGGGAACGGGCAGGCCGTATGAA
>CBIHPQ010000405.1:0-6338 GCA_966211825.1 uncultured Dyadobacter sp.
GCCGACGCTGTTGATGCCGCCGTTCGCCGAGCGTCTGATGCTGCGCTACCAGCCAGATCTACCCAAACACATTGCAGTAGGGGTGAGGAGCCAGGGGCCGCAAGACGCGATTAAAAGCCGCGAGCTCACCGAAATGCTCTTCCAGCGCGGTATGGACCCCAATTTTAAAAACTGGCTCGGGATCTCGCCTTTGCACCGCTTTGCCGAGCGCGGCGATTTACACAATGCAGGCATATTTCTGGAACACGGCGCCGACATCGATGCAATCGACGAACAGCATTGCACGACGCCGCTCGGCTGGGCTGCCAAAGCCGGCAAGGCGGAGATGGCACAGTTTCTGCTCAAAAAGGGCGCTAACCCGCATTTACCCGCCGACAAGCCCTGGGCGCGCCCTCGTGCGTGGGCGGAGAGACGGGCGCACAAGGCTGTACTTGCATTGAAATGGCCTGAGCAATGATGCATTCAGACGCCCGGAACCATACCCGCGAAATAAACCAAATCATCCATGCAAAACCCCGACGATAGACCCGAACCGTTCCTTTCTCACGCCGAGCCGGTATTGATGGTGACGGACGTGGCCGCGACGGTGAAATACTGGCATGAAGTGCTGGGCTTCCCCGGCCAGTGGACTTGGGGCACGCCGCCCAGTCATGGGGGTGTTAGCTGGCATGGAGCGTTCATTCAGTTTTCGCGGGATAGCGAGGGCGCCGGGCGGATGCGCGGGCAATGTGTTTGGATCAGGGTCAAGAATATCCGGGAACTCTATCAGATGCACCAGGACCGTAAGGTAAACATTGTGATGGATCTGGAAAAACAGCCCTGGGGTTTTGAAGAATACGTCGTTAAGGATCTCAATGACAACTACGTGACGTTCGCGATGCCACCTTCAACTGGCGATGATAAAAAGTCAGGGCCACTGCCAGCCAGCGTCAGGATTGTGGGACGTATGCTTACCACCGGAGAGTATCGTATGCTCGCCGATTCCGTTGGGTGGGCGAATACACAATCGGACGAGGCGCTTCAACAGAAACTGGATGCAACGCTCTTCATAGCAGTGGCCGAAGACACTGAAACGGGTGAAGCGGTTGGCTGTGCGCTGGTATTAGGTGACAGGCTCAGCTTTTTTTATATCAAGGACGTAATGGTCCACCGCGACTGGCAGCGCAAGCAGGTCGGTTCGGCCATTATGCGGGAGGTGCAGCGCTGGCTTGATGCCAATGCGCCCGAAGGCGCATTGGTGGGGCTTTTCACCGGCGAGGGGCTTGCGCCTTTTTATCAGCAAACAGGTTTTGGTCAGGCGTTCGGCATGATCCGCCTTATTCACCAGCCAAACCCGTAATCTTCGCCATGGTTGCTGGATCCTCCCCAGAAGCTGCCGTGCTGCCAGTCGAAATAAATGGCGTTGATCGGGCCACTGGTTCGGGGTTGGTAGCTCAGTTTGTAGCCCATGCGGGAGAGTTCTTTGCGAGTCCAGTCGGGCATTGATTGGTTCAAAATCAGTCCTCCCGGATCTTTTTCGTGCTCGCCGAAGCTGGCATACATTTGCAACGTTTTGAAACTCGGCGCTTCTGTGGCTTCCTGCACCGTCATTCCGAATTCGACTACATTCAGAAAAAATTGCAAAAGCAACTGATCCTGCTCGTCGCCGGCTTGTTTGGCGAAAGAGAGGAACGGCTTGCCATCTTTCATCGCGAGGCTGGGTGTCAGTGTTACGCGCGGTCGTTTGCCCGGTTCCACTACATTGAATGGGTTCTCGCGTGCGTCGAGCACGAACGACTGCATGCGCTGGCTCAGGCCCACACCCGTATTACCCGCTATACATGCAGGTACCCACCCGCCACTGGGCGTAATGCTCACCACCCAGCCTTCTTCGTCGGCTGCCTCGACGGAGGTCGTTCCGGCGGCAAATTCCTCCATGAACTTTTCATTGAGTCCGTTCGCATTACGGTTCAGGGACGCCTGAAAATTGCCCCAGCTCTTGATCTGTTCCGTAAACGGGTTCTTCTTGCCTTCAAAAGGGTAGGGGTCACCGGGCATTACCTTCGCATCATTTTGCTCCCAATTGATCTGTTTAATCCTTTGCTTCGCATATTCCTTCGAAAGCAGGCCTTTCATAGGCTCTTCCGGTGCAAATGCCGGGTCGCCATAATAGAAGTCACGATCGGCAAAGGCAAGGTTCATGACCTGATATAACGTATGCACATAACGCGACGAATTGTATCCCATACCCTTCAAATCGAAATTTTCGAGCATATTCAGGGCCTGCAACATCACCGGTCCCTGCGTCCATTGTTGCATTTTGTAGACTTCGACTCCTTTGTAATTCGTCATTAATGGCTCCTCGATCTTAACCTTCCAGTTGGCCATATCCTGCTCGGTGATGAGGCCTCCCTGTTCCTGACAGCCCCGTGCAATTTCTTTGGCAATATCTCCTTTATAGAACCGGTCATAGGCGGCGTAAATGGCTTCTTTTCGGGTTTTTCCGCTTTTTAAAGCCTGCTGTTCAGTTTCGACCAACTTTTGCAATGTCGCATGGAGGTCTTTCTGAACGAAGATCTCGCCAGCATCCGGAGCTTCCCGCTTTTGACCTAAATGCGGCAAAAATACCTTTGTGGAATACGGCCATTTCTTAATCTGATCCTTGCCTCTCTCAATGGAATTGGCTGTTTGAGCTTCGATGGGATAGCCCTGGGCCATTTGCATAGCAGGCGCCAGCACGTCTTTGAGACTCATGGTCCCATATTCTGCCAGCATGGTCATCAGGCCACCGGGCGTGCCGGGTGTTGTAGCGGCCAGCGGACCATATTCGGGCGGGTACTTCATGCCTTTATTCTTGAAAAATGCCGCCGTAGCACTCGTGGGAGCTACGCCCATCGCATTGATCGCAATCACTTTTTTGGTTTTGGGATTGTAGATCAATGCCTGCGTTTCTCCTCCCCAGCTCAATACATCCCACATCGTACACGTAGCCGCGAGCATCGCACACGAGGCATCGACGGCATTCCCTCCTTTACTGAAAATCATCGTACCGGCTGTTGCTGCTAGCGGTTTACCGGTAATCCCCATCCAATGCTTACCATGTAGCGGCGGTTTTTGGGTAGTCACAGGGAAATTGTTGAACGACTGCGAAAAGGTATTCAAGCCACAAAGCATCAGTCCGATCGTTGAGTGTAAAAGGAGTTTTGTTTTCATAAAATGGTGGTTAGGAAATCCAGGCTGCCGGTTCAAGTAGTGGAACACACTATTTGAAAACCATAAAGCCGATAGCCGAAGATACGGAATAGCCACATCAGGCCGAAATTTCAGCGGTCACTTTGGCTTTACAGCAGGCCTTTATGAAAACAGCAGCGGCATCCGCAAAGATTGAGGCATGTTAATTTCTGCAAAGGATGTACAGACATCTCCTGGAAAACCTTATATCTATATACGCACCGGCCTCTCAAAACAAACTTCCCTGCACCAGGCCCTGATCCGGCAGGCCGAGCAAAGGCATGCGGGCGATTTCCCGGCATTTGGAGCCGCTGATGAGTGATCTTTTCAGGAGTATCATTTCAGTCACGCGGAAGGAGGAATGGAATTTCTTGTTCATCCATTCTTTGGCAGCACTGTTGACCTGCATGGGGTTCATCTTGCGCGCAACCGTAACGTGCGGATCGGTACAGAACCGAAACTCGCCCGAGGCCCATTTGGAAAGGTGGTCAACCGTCTCATTTTTAAGGTTCTTTACAAGGCCCGATACCTGCCGCGAAGAGCTGTCTTCCAGGGCCACGTAAAAGGTGCCGCCGTCGTACTTGTCGAAACCGTCCAGTCCGATACGGAAGGGGGCGATGTGCCGCGCTACCTTTTCAAATCCCTGAATAACCCTGTCGAGTTTGTATTCATGGATAACACAGTTAAAGAGCGTCAGGTGGGGGCGGAGGTTGGCCGCCTGCTCGCAGCCGTACGCCTTTTGGAAATACTGCTTGACGCTTCCGATCGCAGCTTCGGTGACCGGATCACAGGAAAAAACCAGGAGGTACTCATAGAGATGCTCCCGGATGTTCCTGATCGTACTCAAATCGTTGTTGTTGAAGTGAATAGATTTCATGTTGATGAAGTGTAATAAAATTCTCGCTACAAAAATTTCACATGTAAAAATAGTAAAGATATTTTAAATACCAAAATATTGATCTTAAAAATACCATAACTTTTTTTACAAATACCGCTTCTTGAATTCAGAAGGGTTTTTACCGACAATTTTGCGGAAGAGTTTATAGAAATAGGAAAGGCTTTCGAACCCCACAGCAAAGCAAGCCTCTGAGACCGAGCGCCCTTGAAGCAGGAAGTTTTTTGCCTGGTTGATGCGGTACTGGTTCACGAAATCGGTGAAAGTCATGCGGGCATTGGCTTTGAAAAACCTGCAAAATGCCGGCGTGCTGAGGCTCACGGCCGCCGCGATTTCGTTGACATCGGTCGAGCTGTCGAAATGCGCTTCTACATATCTATAAATATGCTGCATACGTTGTTGCTCTTTCTGGAAGGATTTGCTGCCCACGGGCTTGGGGTTGAGGATGGTAGATTCGGCCGAATCTGCCATGATTTTCAGGATGCCGAGTAACGACAACAGCTGATCGAACGGCGCGAGTCCGGGCATTTGTTTAAGCTTTTCGCCTATCATGGCCTTGGTGTCGCCCGAGAACGAAATGCCGTGATGGGAGGTTTCAAAGAGCTTTCGGATGCCCGCCAGCTCGGGTGCCAGCAAGAAATCTTTGCCCAGGAAATCCTCGCGCATCTGCACAATCACCTGCTCGCATTGCGTGCGGACGCCGTAATCGAAATTGAGGTGCGGGATGTTAGGGCCGATAAAAACCAGGTCGCTGCCCTCGTACACAGACGTATGCGCGCCTACGTGCCGCGTGCCGCTGGACCCCTCCACGAACACGATTTCGTATTCCGGATGAAGATGCCAGAGAAAGGTATCGTTCAGTCCCGGACTCAGGAGGATTTTGAACGAGCTCCCCTGGTCGGGTCGGATTTCTTCGCGGATAACTTTCATTCGGTTTAGCTGATAATTGCTCCTGGTTTGCCTGATTTGTAGGTGTAGTAGTGATAACATGTCAATGCAGAGCAAAAATAGGTAATTGTAGCGGTAGTTAGGGAAAGTTCAGGTTGTTAGATTTGTTTTATTAAATCATGAAAAAATTGCATGAATATGAAACAGGAAACAATGGCCACTATGGCTCCCGCGAATGCGCATCAGGATATTCCCGGAAACCCATCGACGGCAAAATCGAGCAACGTCAGGCTGAATGACAGAAGCAATGGAAAGCCGCTCAGATTGCTGAGTGAGGCGGATTGGGATTTCTGGATAACCAACGGGTACATCGTGATCAGGGATGCTGTGCCGAAAGAACAGGTGAAAAGACTAGCCGACTTCCTTTGGGAATTCGAGGAAAAAGATCCGAACGATCCCGAAACATGGTATGCGCCGCCGCGGGCTGAAATGAAGATGAAAGAGCTGACCAACACGGGGATGGTGGAGGTCTATAACCACCAGTTTTTGTGGGATAACCGGCAATATCCGAAGGTGCATGAAGCATTCTCGGATATTTGGGGTACTGAAAGGCTCTGGGTAACCATCGATAGAGCTAATCTGAACCTGCCGCTCCGACCGGGATTTGAGTATAAAGGCTTCATTCACTGGGATTATGATCCCGAAACAAAGCCGCAAAATGTGCAGGGCGTACTCGCGCTGGCCGACCAGGACGACGAGAATATGGGCGGGTTTCAATGCGTGCCGGAGTTGTTCCGGACCTATGACACCTGGAAATTAACGCAACCCGAAGACCGTAACCATTTTCAGCCGGATGTCACAGGTTTTGAGATTGTTAAGGTGAAAATGAATGCGGGTGACCTGCTGATTTTCAACAGCTCTCAGCCACACGGTATCCGCGCCAACCGCAGCCAGGACAAGGTTCGTCTGGCGCAATACATTTCGATGATGCCGGCACAGGAAGACGATGAGGCGCTGCGGCAATGGCGGATCCATTCGTGGCGGGAACGTGAGGCCCCGGAGGGTTACGCTTTTCCCGGCGACCCGAGAAATTGGGAGAAAACGCGCTACCAAACGGCAGAATTGAGTGATCTTGGACGAAAATTACTGGGGCTCGACCGCTGGGATTGATGTTTCTAATAATGTCTGCAAATCGCGTAATAATGTAAAATAGGGTACGTTTTTGGTTTGTAACCGCTAACAAACTTTTTTAACGTAAATCGGAACCCCTATGAAAGCGAATTTGCTGACGCTTGCGTGCTTTTTGTGCGCTGTATCGAATGTTTTGGGTCAAAAAAATTACAGC
>CBIHPQ010000406.1:0-6322 GCA_966211825.1 uncultured Dyadobacter sp.
ATATGGGTAAAACTGTCAATATTGTTGATATGAATGCTACTTTCCTTTCTTTTAGTACCGGTTATATTATCAGTATTAATTAAAATTTTATTATGGTATATATGTTTAATAAGGTTAAAAAGTATTTGAAGTATAAATTCGTGCCTACCTTTTTCAGCTGTTTTGATGAATGTCCGGATGCGCTCGCCGGTCGTGTCCGGCTGTAACCATTCCTCGATAATGCGGATGCCGAGGTCGCCTGAATTGATCAGCGCGTGGATGGTCGAAGGCGTGAGTGTGCCCGTAAGTACGAGCCGCAGATCCCGCAGGAGGCTGGGCGAGCCCACGGTGGCGGCTACTTCCAGCGCATAGTTGCGGACGCGTTGCGAACCGTTATGAATGCAGCTTTTCAGGAGATTTTCGTACGAATTAATGCCCGTCACTTTAAGGCAATCGAGCGCGGCCAGCTGGTCGGTTTCCTGCTCCGAGCCGAATAGCCGTTGCAAGGTTCCATGAATGAGCGGAAGCGATTTCCCGGCTTCCCAACAACCGATGATCGTACCCTTTACGATATCCAGGTCGTGGTGCGCCAGGAAGCGGGCCGTTTGCTCGTCGGAAAGCCGCCCGTTGGCGCATGCGAGCCTCACAGCAAGCACCTGGCAGGCCGCGTCAGGTTCGTTTTCAATGTATTGGACAAATGAAGCGGAAAGCTCGGGTTTGTCGAGTGATGCCAGCGTTTGCAATGTCTTTAACCGCACCTGAACAAAACGGCTCTTCAAAAGGTCGTCAGCATGTTTGCGGAATAGCGAAACCTTGTTCCGCGCCAGCCAGTCGATCGCATTCAAAACTTCCTCCCTGCGGTCGCTTTGCAGGTTTTCGGTGATGATCGGCAATGCCTCGGCGGGGGAAGCCATTTCGCCGCTGCCGATGAACCGCTTGCTGATCGCCGATTTCAGTTCCTGCATATAGTGGCGGTAGGTTTTCCGGAACACAAATAATGCGCCCAGCGCGAAAAGCAGCGACAGATCGAATGTGAGGCTGATATTGCTCCATTGCTGTGTGTAGATGATACAGAGCATCGCGCCGGCGATAAGCATGCCCAGCGGCTCAAAAAGGCCTTTCGCGAGCGTGTGACCTTTCAAACGCGTTTTGGTAGAAAGCGGCTGGAACAGGACGAGGAAAACCGGGTCGAAAATGGTCCGTCTCACCAGCTCGAAAAGCAGATAAGCAATGCAGTAGTATACCAGCAGCGAAGGCTCGTCTTTGCGGAAATACGATGAAACGAGCAGCCCCAGCGAAATGGCGATGGTCGTGAGCGGAAGCAGGTATAACGTGAGCTTGATGCCGAAACGCTCGACCGTTTTACTCGAAAACAGCATTTTGACAAACGTCGAGATCACATAAGTGGCCGTCAGCAGCGAACCTACGAAGAAGATCACATCATGCTGGCTGTGAAATTTGTATTTCACATTCACAAAAAAATGGTACTCGATCCAGGTCGCTGTTGCCGCAATCGCCACCATTCCGATACAGAGCGAGGTAAGCAATTTATTTCCTCCAAAATACTTCTGTATAATGCGCGAATCGGAATCCGTCGCCCGGGTGCGGGCATGATGCGGGTTCGGGATGTCGGTATGGCGGAATGTCAGGATCTGCGTGTAAAAAGCCAATGCAAAGAAAACGAGCGAGATAGCGAGCAAAATGGCCAGTACCGATGGCGAATGGATCAGCACCGCGAGCACGGCGCCTAATGCCTTGGCAGGCATATCGCCCGAACCGATCACACTGAACAGCCTTTTGCTTTGGCGTACATCGAATACCAATGCAGATAACCCCCAGAATTCCAGATTGATCAGCAAATAAATGATCCGGTAACCGACCATTACGGCAATGGCGGTGGCAACGCCGTGCCCCACCAGGAGCAGGCCCATTACGAGGATCACCATGAACAGCGAGGAAACCATCGTTCCGAGACTCAGCCTTTTGAGCAGCAAATGGTGCTCAAAATACTCGTAGATCTTGCCGGAGGCCATCACGGCCAGGGCCGCAGCAATGTAGGCAAGGGGTAATGAGTATTCGGGATGGTTTTCGAGCAGGAGCACATTGGCGGAAACATACACCAGTGTGGTACCGACATTGGTAAAGAAGTTATGGAAAAAGAAAAGGATTGTCTGCGGGTTAATGGACTTCGTGAAGCGGTTTTGGCTTAAAAATGGGATCATAGAGTTGGAATGCTAGCGTCGCTACTGTAAAATAAACACTTATTATTCCTTTTAAAAACCCGTCTGTGGGACTTTCCGGCATTGGAAAAACCGGAAAGTCTGACGGTCAGCCCCGTATGATCAGAACGGAAGGGGAGTAGGAGAGCCAAACGCTGTGCGATTCGATGGCTTTTTTCCAGCTTTGAAGGCTGATCACCATCAGGTCGTTGCTTTGCAGAAATTCTTTTTCAAGCACATTTTCATAGAGCAGCGTCACATTTCCGGGCGATTTTTCCTGCAATGCATTCAGCGCTTCGCCGGTTTCGAGATGCTGGCTCACGCTTTGCGACGGGTCCATGATCGTCACTTGCAGCCCACTTACGGCCGTCAGGCGCTCGGCGAAGGGGAGCAGTATCCGGTCTTCCGGTGTGAAGAGCGGCATGAAAATATTCTTCACCTGGTCCAGGTTTTTTTCTATTAAAATGCCGACAGGTACCTTCACCGACCTGATAATGTGCGTCGTACGCTCGTCGAAAACGTCGGCGTGGAACAACTTTTCTTTGCCGGTAATGGTGTCAAAAAGGCGCTCGCGGCTGACGAAACGGGAGGTGAAGCCTAATATTTTGCCTAAAAATGTCCCCTCGAACACCGATCGGCCTATACCGATCATGAGCATATCGAATTCGCCTTCGTTGGCCGTTTCGATGATATCGTGCTCGATATTTTGGGATGGTTTGAAAAGGGAAGTAAATGAAGTTTGCAGCGAATGGGCTTCCTCATTGATGGGCCGGAAGGTTTCGAGCTGATATTCTTCGGTGTTGACCTGGCTGAGGTAGCTGCTCGGCGAAAGGTGCAATGCGGTAATGTGCTGCTCACTGGTTTGGGGGCTGATCAGCTTGTTGGCCAGACGCAGCATTTTGCGGCCTCCCTGCGGACTGGCGAATGCAATGAGGATGGAGAAACGCGACGGTTCCACGTCCGGGTGCAGCTCGTCCCATTTCTTGGGAGGAATAAACTTGTCGATCAGGTCGAGTGCGGGGCCGGTCATGCAGGTGGTTGCGAGGGCCATGATCACCATCATCGCGAATATTTCCGGCGAGAGTACGCCTATGTCGTATCCGATATTGAGTACAACAAGTTCCATCAAGCCGCGCGTGTTCATAAGCGAGCCGATAATGAGGCTGTCGCGCCAGGATTGCTTGACGAAGCGGGCTGCGACGGCACTTCCGATGAATTTGCCGGTTACCGCTGCGGCGATGATCAACCCGGTCATGATCCATAAATGCGGGTCGTTCAGCAGGCCGATTTGTGTTCTTAACCCTGTAAAAACAAAGAATAGCGGCAATAGCAGTACCAGCGAGACGTCTTCAACCTTTTCAATAAAAATATTACGGAAACTCTGGTTCACCGGCATGATCACCCCGGCCATAAACGCCCCGAACAGCGCGTGGATGCCGATTACCTCGGTACAGTAGGATGAGAGCAGCAGCATTAAAAAGAACACCGCGACCACCGGTTTGGTAAGCCCTTCCCGGTAGGCATAATGGTCGCCAATGCGTTTGAGCACGGGTTTCACCACTTGCAGCATCACCACCACGTAGGCGGCAGCGAGGATAATGGTGTAAATGGAGCTCACAAATGAACCTGCTTTGACAATCGCGATCACCGCGGCGAGGATACACCAGGCGGTAATGTCGTCGGTAGCCGCGCAGGTGATCACCATCATGCCCAGGCGCGTCCGTGAGAGCCCGCGCTCCTGCACAATGCGTGCGAGCACGGGAAATGCGGTGATACTGAGCGCGATGCCTATGAAAAGTGAAAAGGAAAGAAAACTGATGCCCTCCGGCGCGAAGTCGGTGTACATGTACAGTGCAAGCCCTACACCGAGCGCGAAAGGCAGGATAATGCTGGCGTGGCTGATGACAATCGCTTCCTGAGCTTTGGTTTTCAGGACTTTGAGATCCAGCTCCATGCCGATGATGAACATGAACAAAATGAGTCCTACCTGGCTCAGAAACTGTAAGTTACCGAGGGAGGTGGCCGGGAACAGCACCGCGGAAGCGCCTGGATAGAACATTCCGAGCACCGAAGGCCCGAGGAAAATCCCTGCGGCGATCTCACCGATCACGGTTGGTTGGCCGATGAGCTTGCATAACCAGCCAAAGAGCCTGGCGACGACGATAATGGTGATGATTTGCAGCAGGAGCGTCGCGAGCGGGTGGGTAAGATTGTGCCCGAAGGTGTCGGTAAACTGCTCCCAGGAAGAGGAAGTTTGATGCTTTTCGGTGATCAGGCCGGTTTTTTCGAGGAGTGTGCCCTGTCGGATAAAAAAGTAAAGCAGGGCTGAAAAAACTCCAATGGTAATGCTGTAAAAAAGTACGTTGCGAATGTTCTTCATCAAATACATAAGGGAGTGAAGCGCGCAAAATACTGAATTAAGGCGAAAGTTGGTAGGATTTTGCTTCCTACCAACTTTCAGACTACTAACTCCACAACCGGTCGTGCGAGCGTTTTTCGTTCCAGTCCGGGGTCGGGGCGAAGAACGATTTGTCCTTCGGATGCAGGTGTTTTTTAACTTCTTCATCAACCAGCTCGATGCCCAGGCCGGGTGCTTCCAGGGGCACCGGTGCATATCCTTTGTCGATCAGTTTGCGACCGTCGGTCGTTTTTACGAGGCTTTCCCACCACGGCACGTCCACCGAGTGGTGTTCCAGTGCCAGGAAGTTCTGCGTGGCGGCGGCGCAATGTACGTTGGCCATAAAGCTCACCGGCGTGCCCGCGAAGTGCATCGCCATCGCAATCCCGTGGTCTTCGGCATAGTCGCCGATACGTTTCGTTTCGAGCAAGCCACCCGACGAAGCAAGGTCGGGGTGAACGATGTCCACCGCGCGCTGCTCGATCAACGCCTTGAAACCTTCTTTGAGGTAAATGTCCTCACCGGTGAGTGTCGGCGTTTCTAATGCATCTGAAATGGTTTTCCACTGGTCGGTGTACTCCCAGGGCACCATATCCTCGAACCAAGCGAGCCGGTATTTGTCGAGCGCCTTACCGAGCCGAATGCCATTGTTAAGGTCAAAATGGCCGTAGTGATCGGAGGAAAGCGGAATTTCGTAGCCCACCACGCTGCGGACTTCCTCCACTACTTTCGCCATTTCGTCGAGGCCTTTCGGCGTGATCTGGATGGCCGTGAACGGGTGTTTGGTATTGGCATAGGAATGGTAATCGCCGGCCCACTGGGAGAATCCGCCGCCCCACACCTTGTTGTTCACCACGCTGCCATCGCTGTTCCGCAGCATCCCGATCGAAATATCCATTTTCAGCCAGGTATAACCCTGGTCCTGGGTACGGAATTTGATTTTTTGCTTAAACTCGTTGATATCGTTCGATTCCGGGGTATCGGCATACAAACGGACTTTATCACGGTAACGCCCGCCGAGCAGCTGCCAGCAAGGAACGCCGTACGCTTTGCCGCAAAGGTCCCAAAGTGCCATTTCCACCCCGCAAACGCCACCAGCCTGGCGGCCATGGTAACCAAACTGCTTGATGGATTTGAACAGCTGCTCCACATTACAAGGGTTTTGCCCCAGCAAATGGCTTTTCAGGAACAATGCATAACGCTCATCGGCCCCGTCGCGCACCTCGCCGAGCCCGTAAATGCCCTGGTTGGTATCGATCCGGATGATCGGTGTCCGGCCTACGTTCTGCACAATGCAATACCGCAAGTCGGTGATTTTCAATTCCGAAGGCTTCGAAGCACGGCTTACTTTCGACGTGGCCTGCGCAATAGTATCCTCCGTCGACATCGACATGAAACCACCCAATGCAATGCCGCCTACTGCGGTTTTACGAAGAAAATTACGACGGCTGTCTCCTGTTTTAGGGCTGGCGATTTCTGCCGCGGCCGCCGCTTTTTCAGCGCTTTCAACCTGTTTGTTCGATTCAATGATCTGCTTTAAAATGTTCTTCATTGCTGCAAGAGTTTAGCTATTAATAGTTTCTTTCTTTGAGATAATCATCCAATTCCTTCTTCGTCATCGGCAGCTTGCCCGGGTAGTTGTTTACCCAATTCAGGAAGTCCGTCTGGATCGTGTCCGACCATTTGGTGTCGAGTACTCCCGGCGTAGATTTGCGCGCGCGCAGGC
>CBIHPQ010000407.1:0-6262 GCA_966211825.1 uncultured Dyadobacter sp.
GACGGTAGCCTGCATATTCGTACTGCTCTCCCGGCACCGATTTAAATTCGAATTTCACATAAATGGAATCCGTCTTATTTCCTCCCGGTGTGGTTGCTACACCTTTGATGATCTTCCCGTCCAGGATCGACACTGCGCTTTCTCCCGTGTTCAGGTTTGCGAGATCAGCCGTCGGGTTGAAAGTCATACCACCAAGGTTCACCTTTGAGATCACCTTGATCGGCGGATATTCGTATGCCGTGAGCGTGCCATGGTCGTCCACAATGAGGTCTGTTTCATTGTTTTCGGCGGTGTTGGCCGTCGTAACGAGGTGGTAACCGATCCCCTGGTCTTCACCATCCATGTAGAGCTGCACCCACCATTCGCCGGCCATTGCCTTCAACTTGGTACCTTCGATCGCCGGTTCGCTGCCGAGATCGCAGGATGCCATGGCGAACACCAATAATATCAGAGAATATTTTATATATTTCATAACGTCAATTTTATTGTTTTACAAAAGTACGCAGTGCAGTACCGAAGCCAGGGTTGATCACCACCCAGCTGTAAGAAACCCCTTCTACAACTACGCCATCGGTGCATTCAAATGCATTTCCGGGAGTCAACTGGTAAGGGCAGCCAATTTTTCCTTTATCAAAATAATAAAAGAACACGGCTTCGCTCGGTGAGGGAACTGCTACACCACCTACGTTATCGGCTTTATACAGGTTTCCGCTTACTTTCGTCACTTTGGATACGCCGAATGCACCGGCGTTCCTTTTGTAGCTTCCGGTAAGATCGGCGGTTGCCGCCGGTGAGATCACGCCTACATAGCGGTATTCCACGGATGAATAGCCATCTTTATTGACAGCGGCATATTCCAGCACATAAACGCCCGCTTTTTTGGTATCTACCGATCCGGTAACCTTCACTTCGATCTCACTTTCGCCTTCCTTGGCAGTGGCGCCGGCGTCAGTAAAAGTACCGCCAACCGCCACCTGGTTCCATTGCTCGCCTTTCAGCGTGATCACGGGGTAATTGGTAATGGTGGAGATGCCCTCCGTCACCTTGTCCTCTTCACACGAAAACGCGGCAAACAAGGTCAAGGCTATCATTATTAGTTTAAATCCTTTTTTCATAATATCAGTTATCAATGACCTTCAATTATTTCATCCACCAAACCTTGGCAGAAAGCGGCACTGCCGCAGGAGTATTTACGTTGCTGTCTCGCGAAGCGGACGTGTACGGAACACGTTTCGGAAGATCCGTTTTGTTATCCAGTACGGATTTCTTCGCAGGAGTCCATTGTCCGGGGATGTAGTTCGCTGCCGTGGAAGCGACAGGTGATTTTTCAGGATATCCTGTACGTGCCTGATCCCAGAACGATTCATATCCCTGACGGAACATGGCAACCCATTTTTGAAAGATGATGGCTTTAAGCTTCGCCTCCATGTTACCGGCCGACGGATACTCATAAGCTCCGCCTTTTGCGATTTTTTTCGCGTCGAATGCAATGTTGAATTTAGCATATGCAGCCGCCACCGCTTTATCATAAAACTCTTTCGCTTTGGCATCGTTTCCGATGCGCAGGTACGATTCTGAGAGCATGAAATAAACCTCATCGATACTGAAAAAATAGAATGCATCAGTAGGCGTCATTTTTGCGACGCTGGGCGTGTTTACTGCAACGCCGCTGAGGAAATCGCCTTGCTCAAGACCTGCCTGGCCTGTGGTGCCTGGCGTGAAGTAAGCCGCAAGTCGGGCATCATCTCCGTTTGCCTGCAAATAGGTCTGAAGTGTACGGCTCAAACGCAGATTGGTGCCCGTGTTCAGTTGGCGTACGTTGTTTTCGTACAATGGATTGCTGCGGTTCGGCTCGTCCACGAACTTGGTAATCGCCGCATGATCTTCCAACAGTGGCGTATTTGCGTCCAGCATTGCCTTGATAGCCGCAATAGCCTGCGCAGAGTTAGGACTTGCCGTCTGGCGCAGATACATTTTGAGTTTCAGGGTGTTAACAAAACGTTTCCACTGATCGATCTGGTTTGCCGCGCTCAATCCACCGTAAACAAGGTCTGAGGCTACTGCTGTCGACTTGCCATTGTTAAAATCAAGTGCCAGGGCGGCATCGAGCCTTTTCAACAGTTCAGCGTATACAGCAGGACCGTCGTCGTATTTCGGCGCTTTGATACTTTCCACCTGCAATGCCTCGCTCAACGGAATTTTGTCGAACCAGTCGGCCAGCATCTGAAAACCATAAGACTGAACCGCCACAGCCTGCAACACCATATTGTTGTTACCGCTTGCAGTTGCTTTGTTCTTCACATCTTCGAAGTCGTTCAGACCGCCTGCGTACAATTCCGTCCATGCGATATCGTAGTCCGAAGGTTGCAGATCATAAGAGTCGATGCCCCGATACTGGCTGCTTGCATTGGATTGCGTCCAATGCTGCGACCAGAGTCCGCCGATGATGGCAAAATCTCCTCCAACTATACCGGCAACCGATGCCTGCGCTGCGGGCAGCACAAATTCGGGCGCTACGTTCGTCGGGTTGTTGGGATCCTCGTTTACATCCAGCCAATCGTTGCTGGATCCCAGTGAAAGCGCCGCAAGTAGCAGAACACTATTTTTTATAATACCTTTCATTTGAATCCGAATTAGAATGATAGATTTAACTGAACGCCGTACGTCGCGGTAGAAGGACCGGCAGCGAATTCACCATAAAGGTTTTTCAGGCTGGTTCCGAACGTATTGGCTTCCGGGTCTACGACGTGGTTGCCCTTAGGCGTCCACAACACGAGGTTACGACCGAAAATACCCACAGATGCCCCTCTTATTGGCAGCTTTTCCAACGACTTCTTAGGCACGGTGTAGGTAAGCGACACGTTTCTCAGTTTGAAGAATGTTTTGGGCAACACGTGGTTGTATTCGTTGGCTGATGTAGCTCCACCGTAGTAAGTGAACACATCGGCACGGGATATAGGGGTTGTGTTGGTAACATACGTGTTATCCCCCGTTTTAACTACCGAACCCGGCACGACAAACGGCTCGCGGTCGTTGTATTGTGTCATATATGCATTACCGTTGAAGTAGTTCAACCGCGCGGTGTAAGAGTAGAACACCCCACCATTACGATAGTCGCCATTCGCACTGAATTTGAAGCCTTTGTAATCCAGGTAGGTGGAGATACCCAAAGTGTAGTTCGGGTTAACCGAACCTCTGTAAGTTTCTTCCGAACTTACCAGTGGCAGACCGGTCGTCGAGCTCACGATTGTATTTCCGTTCGGATCGCGCTGTACGTCGGGCGAGTAGATCGCACCCAATGGCTTGCCTACTACCGCACGTAGTTTCACATTGTAGCTGTCGTTGAGCAGGATGTTTCCTGAACCACCTTCCAGACCGAGCGATTCAACTTCGTTCCAGATCTTGTTGTAGTTCACTGTAACACCCCATTCAAATTTATCGGTGCGTACCGGAATCAGGTTCAATGCCAATTCAACTCCTTTGTTTCTTACGCTACCCAGGTTGACAGTCTGTGTTGTAGCACCTGTTGCAGGTTCAAGGTTGAGGCTGATGATCTGGTTTTTCGTCAGCTTGTTGTAATAGCTCAGGTCAAGGCCGACGCGTCTTCCGAAGAAGCCCAATTCAAGACCTCCTTCGTATTCGGTAGAGATCTCGGGTTTCAAATTCTGGTTTCCCAGGTTGTTTGATACTTCATAAGCATTCAAACCGCCGAATGGGAAGTTGATGTTACCAAAACCACCCGCGCGAACAGAGCCCGGTACATATACGGAATAGACCTGATAAGGATCGGCGTCGTTACCCGCTGATGCAGCTGCAAAGCGTACTTTCACGAAAGGAATTTCTGCCGGTAACTTAAATACATCGGACAATACGGCGCTGATGCTTGCACTTGGATAGAAGTAGGAGTTTTTACCTTTTGGCAGCGTGCTGGTCCAGTCGTTACGAGCACCCACTGTAAGGTATAACCAGTTGTCGAAACCGAATGTAGCCTGACCATAGATACCCACCAGACGGCGTTTGGTTGATGTAGCGAATGTAGTAGGCGTTACAGAGCTGTTCGAAAGGTTGTAAAACCCTGGCAAATCGAGGTTGGTAACTTTTGCAAAGTTGGTCAGCCCGGTTCTTTCGTTGAGGTTATGCCCGAAGAATGCCTGCACATCAAAACGTGATCCGAAATTGTGTTTGAAATTAAAGATCAGGTCGCTGTTGAACTGGCGGTTTTGTTTTGCCAGCTGCGAAACACCACCGAAAACATCATTCGCAGTACTGTTTGGAGTTCCGTCAGCAATTTTTCCAACATTACCCCAGTCTTTCTGGAATGCATCCGAATAGTCACCACCCACTCTGAACCTTACGTCCAGGGCTTTCAGCAACTGGTAACCAAACTCGATATTCCCGTAAATACGGTCTTCGTCGTAATTATTACCCTGGTTGTATAATGTCCAGTATGGATTCTGTGCGTATGGTGTAAAATAGTTATCCAACGTCATGAACTTGTAATATGGGCTGCTGGGATCGAGCAAAGCTTTCGAATCCACGATCGAGTGGTCGCGCGGGATCTGGATGATCTCCTGCCAAACCACTTTACCACCGCCTGCATCATCGCCCTGGCCGGTTGCTACCGCTTTCTGGTTTTTATGAACGTAGTTGACATTCGAGTTCACGAAGAACTTATCCAGTTTCAAACCACCGTTCAGGCTCAATGTATTACGTTTATACGAATCGGCATTGGTAGGAACCACCCCGTCCGCTGTCGCGTTCGAATAGGCTACGCGGTAGTTGGCCGTTTCGGTACCACCTGATACCGCAATGCTGTTGTTCCACTCGTAACCTTTATCGAAGAAGTCTTTCAGGTTATCCTCCTGTGCAGAGAAAGGTTTCAGCAACTGTGAGTTATCCACAACGTTACCCCAAAGGCGTGTCTTACCGTCCAGTCTTGGCCCCCATGAACCGTTTTCGATGCGGTCGAACAAGCCGCTCCATCCCTGACCGTAGTTGTTTTGCAGGTGAGGAACGCGTAGAATGCGCGATTGCGCGAACGAAGACGAAATATCAACCTGTGTTTTACCCGACTTACCTCTTTTGGTCGTGATCAGGATCGCACCGTTGGCTGCGCGGCTACCGTACAATGCGGATGCCGAAATACCTTTCAGTACGGTAATGCTTTCAATCTCGTTAGGGTTGATGTCGTTCATCTGGTTACCGAAGTCCATCGAACGGTTGAAATCGTCGTTGCTGTTCTGGGCGTTGCTGGATGAGGTGTTGCCACGGTTGTTCATCGGCACACCGTCGATCACGAACAGCGGCTGATTGTTACCGGTCACGGAGTTGAATCCGCGGATGTTCAGGACTGTCGACGCACCTGGCGCTCCTGAGGCGGTATTGACAGACAGACCGGGCACGCGCGCATTAAGCGCATCGAGCGGGCTGGTGTTACGGGCTTCCGTGATGGATGTATTGGAAATAGTGGCGGTACTGTACCCGAGCGACTTCCGCTCACGCGAAATACCGAGCGCAGTCACGACCACTTCTCCGAGCTGCTGCGCATCCGATGCCAGCGTTACGTTGATAGTCGTTTTCGAACCGACTGCAATGCTCTGGCTCAGATAACCGACAAATGAATACACGAGTGTTCCGGAAGAGGGGGCCGAGATGGTGTACTTTCCGTCGATATCCGTAGTGATACCTCTGGTTGTACCTTTCAGGGTGATGTTTACACCGGGGAGCACGCTTCCGTCATCGGCGGTAACAACTCCCGATACTTCTTTATCCTGGGCAAATGCCTGCCAGCCAGGAATCAACAAGCACCCTAAGAATAGAAACAGTAGAGTCTTTCTCATACAAAGGATTTAAAGTTTGTTTAAATAGGATTTAATTGCGTCAAGGTTACAAAACTAATCGTTGTTTCAATCAATTACAATGCCCTGCAAATCAATGTCCAGAATATAATTTGGCATAAACCTGGTTTCATTGTCAGTTTGTTAGCAGTAACAGGAAAAATGCTTCTATAAACGTATTTGTTAGAACCGCACGCATTCTGCCGCATTCGCGATCAAAATTGCAATGCCATGCTCCTTTCCTTAGATGATTTTCAAACAATTCAAATATTTGCTAAAAGCGGCCTCCATCCGCAAGTGTAGTTTTTAGGCAAAAAAGCGCCGCTTGTAAGCCCCGAAAATTTTACATCAAACTACAAACTATATTAGAAAAATGCAAATATTTATCAAAAATTCCTCGATACAGCCGCAATAACATTCCTGAG
>CBIHPQ010000408.1:0-6253 GCA_966211825.1 uncultured Dyadobacter sp.
TTTTGTAATTCGCGTATAAACGGAGTTTGTACAGGATGCCGGTATTACCGTTTGAGATTAAATTATTCCCATACGGTTACAAAAGTTCGATTGTCAATTAGCTATCCAGGCCATCCGATATGTCTATCGGACCACCGCTCACCCGGTGAATCAAAACCGATTAATTTGAAATATGAATTATCGGGAAAATAAGGTATCGATCCGACGAATTCGCCCCGTAGAAGTAGTTTGGACGCTTCATTTTCACCTAAGATTTAAGTTATATAAAGTCGCCTTCCGGGAAATTCCGAAAACGCATTACCGCGAAAAAAGAAAACCAACTATCAGTCAATGATTAAACGGGGGTTTTTGAAATTTTACATTCGCCATTTTTTCCCTGCCCTCTCCTATTTATATAAGTAACCGAACACCAACTTGTAGTAATAATTATTACAAAATAGATTGTCGCGCCAGCGTTTTTTCAGTCTTTCTAAACTTTTGGATCACACGTTAGCCTATGGAATGTCATTTCCCCGGGCTGCGCGCGATTTGGGGGAAGGTTTTTTCCCGTACATTGCATCTGTCCGGGTTTAATCGTAGCTGCTATGAAGAAACTGCTATTCCTCCACCTTCTCCTGCTCTCCTGCACGTACGCACACGCCCAGGCCACACGTGAGATATTGTCCCCAAACGGCAACATCCGGCTGGTCGCCCATGTACGGGACCAGCTGCGGTACAGTGTCTATTTCAAAAACCAGCTGATCGTATCGCCATCGGAAATCGATATGGTCCTGGCCGACGGCAAGAGGCTTTCAGCCGGGCTGGCCAAGCCGCAGTTCAACGAACGGAACGTCAATGAAACCATCCTTTCGCCTGTACCCGAAAAGCGCATCCGCATTCCGGACCGGTACAAAGAACTGAAAATCACCCTGCGCAATGCATTTACCGTCATTTTCAGGGTGTATGACGATGGCGTAGCGTACCGCATTGCGACGGCGTTTCCCGGCAACATTACCGTGCGTGCCGAAACGGCCGCTTTTCGTTTCCCGGCCAACCACCCGGGGTATTTTCCGGAAGTGGTGCCGTCTTCGAACATGGACATGTACCACACCGGTTTCGAAGAGCCGTACACGATCAAGCCGCTCGAAAGCATTGCTGCCCAAAGCCTCTTTTTCTCCCCTGTCCTGGTAGCGCCGAAAGACTTACCAAAGATTGGTATTACCGAATCGGACCTGGAAGACGACCCCGGCATGTTCCTCAGCGGCAATGCGGAAAAAGCATTATTTGGCCATTTCGCACCTTACCCGGCCGAGGAAACGGAAACCAAAGAACTGTATTCTACGCGCTATGTTTCCAAACGGGCCGATTTCCTGGCAAAAACCAAAGGAACCAGGGTCTTTCCCTGGCGGGTGCTAATCATTGCCCCGGAGGACAGGGATTTACCGGGTAACGACCTGGTTTACCGGCTTGCCAGCCCGTCACGCGTGCAGGATGTGTCGTGGATAAGACCTGGCAAGGCAACGGACGAGTGGATCATCACTTCCAATATTTTCAATGTGCCTTTTAAAAGCGGCATCAATACAGCCACTTACAAATACTACATTGATTTCGCCAAACGATTTGGTTTCGAACGCATTATGATGGATGCGGGTTGGAGCGATAACAATGATCTGTTCAGGATCAATCCGGACATCAATATGGAGGAGATCGTCGCCTACGCCAAAAGCAAGGGCATCGGGATCAGCATGTGGACGCTGGCGCTCACACTCGATAAACAGCTCGAACCGGCGCTGGAACAGTTCAGCAAATGGGGCGTGGACTTTATCATGACCGATTTCATCAACCGGGACGACCAGAAGGCCGTACAG
Organism: uncultured Dyadobacter sp.; assembly: GCA_966211825.1. GTDB lineage: Bacteria > Bacteroidota > Bacteroidia > Cytophagales > Spirosomataceae > Dyadobacter. The sequence goes on from CBIHPQ010000408.1 coordinate 1,848, forward strand.
TTTTTTTTCAAAATCGCCGAGGCCTGCGCGCGGCATAAGATCATGCTCATGTTTCACGGTGCATTCAAACCCGCCGGGTTCAACCGCACCTTCCCGCACGCGGTCGCCCGCGAGGCCGTGCTGGGCTCGGAATACAATATGTGTAGCGCCAAGGCGACGCCGGAGCATAATGTGCTGCTTGCATTCATCCGGATGCTCGGCGGCCCGCTCGATTACGAACCCGGTATGCTCAACAACGCCACGCCCAAAGGCTTTCACCCGATGCCAGAAAACGTAATGTCGCTCACCACGCGTACGCAGCAGCTGGCGATGTTCGTAGTCTACGAAAGCCCCATCCAGTTTTTCGCAGGAAATCCTTCGCAGGGATTGAAAGAGCCAGCCTTCATGGAACTGCTGGGCAGCATCCCGACCGTCTGGGATACGACCCGTATCCTTGACGCCCGCCTCAGCGATTACATTGTCACGGCTAGAAAAAAGGGCCCCGACTGGTACATCGGCGCATTGAACGATTCCACGGCGCGGGAACTCGCCATTTCGCTGGATTTCCTTCCCGAAGGCAATTACCAGGCTACCGTTTGCGAGGACGGCGCCAACGCCGACCGCTACCCGGCAGACTACCGGCTCTCCGAGTCGTCGCTCAGTCGCGGTGACAGTTTAAAGATCCGCATGGCACCGGGAGGTGGTTACATGGTCCGGCTCCGACGTCAATGAGCGGGTTGTCTACTATTTCTGTTGTTGATCTACCAAATTTTGCGAAGCTGACCAGATAATTTTCATTTGTGCTGGTTCGGATCGTCGCAAGCCGGCGCTTCAACCGTACATATAATAATACCGCCAATCATATAGTATGTAATGCATAGTACCAAGCATTGCATACCTTTGAGAAAACTATTGGCCATGAGAACTTTTGAAGACGACTTCGGTCACTTACCGTTTCCCGGGCGCTGGTTAGGCGGCATTTCGCTTGTACTGGCGCCCGTTTTGCTGCTAGCTGGCGAGCTGCTGAAATTCCGGTTCGACTTCTTCTTTCCCGAGCAGCTACGGGCATACCAGACCCACCCTACCCTGATGTTTGCCGCTTACAGCCTTTTTCTGGCCGGAAATATGCTGCTATGGCCGGCCATTATCACGCTCGCAAACCTGATCGGCCGCACCAAGCCGATATGGGCTGTCTGGGGCGGCAGCCTGGTGCTTTTTGGGCTTTTCGCCCGGACTTTTCATTCGGGGATCAATCACCTTGCATTTCAGCTGGTAAATATCCTGAGCTTACCAAAGGCGACGGAAGTGGTAGCGCAGTCTTACGGCGCATTTCACATTGTGTCCACGCTTTCCGGCGCGATCCTCTTTGGGTGGTCAGTGCTGGCTGTCGGGGCCTGGCTGTCGGGGACATTGCGGCCTGTGGGCGTCGTGGCACTTGCCATGATGTCGGCGCTGATGATCGGGGTACTGAAGGGCGGTACCGTCATGTCGGTGATCGCTACGGCTTGTCTTTGCATTGCCTTTCTGCCGCTGGGCGTGCGTGTGCTCGTACAAGGCAGCATGCCGCCGGCCCGGCTGTTCTGGGGCTGGCTGATATTCTCTTCCGCGGTGATCGGTTTATTTTTCTTCCTCGGACAAGCGGGATAGTTTCGGCGCAAATTGTCGCCCGGCCATCGGACGGGTCCTTTTGCGCGGGTTGCCCGGGTTTTTCCTGGCATGCTCTTTAACGCCTTTCTTGCGACGGCCCCACCAGATCACGAAACCGGTAACGGGCAGACTGGCGCAGATCAGTCCGGCAAAAAATGTGAGGATCTTGCTCGGCAGGCCCGCCCATGCGCCTACGTGCAGGTCGAAATTCATAGCGTAGGCTTTTTCGCCATTAGTGAGCTCCCCGAAAGCGCGCGAGCGTAGTTGTGCGCCGGTAAACTGGTCGTACTGCCCCTGAATGCGGTCGTACCGGTTGCTGGCGGTGAGGTAGGTCGACGCGTTGATCGGCAGTTTCCCTGTCGCCGGAAAATTGATCAGGTATCCGTACGCATCAGGTTTGTCTTTTTGCAAAGTCGTGAAAACGCGGTCGATGGCTGTGACGTCTTTATTTTTAGTGGTATCCGAAAATACGGCCGGTACTTCTGCCAGCTTTCCGCCATCTGCTACGGTTTTTACCCCTTTTTCAAACCAGTCGAATGCCCACACGAGGCCGGTCACGGCGCTCATAAAAAGGATCACACAGGCGTAGAAGCCCAGCACATTATGCAGGTCGTAGTTGACGCGCTTCCATTTGGCATTCCATTTGATTTTGAAGCTCTTATCGGTAGCCGATTTGTTCCATTTGGCGGGCCACCATAGTACCAGCCCGGAAATCAGGATGAATACAAATGCGAGCACGGAATAGCTCACCACCGGGTGCCCGATCTTCTCCCCGAAAAGCATCCGCATATGCAGCCCGAGCACAATGGTGAAGAATTCATTTTTCGAATCTTCCAGCATGACGACCTTCCCGTTGTAGGGGTTCACGTAGGCCCGCCAGTAATATTTGTAATAATCCCAATGCGAGAAGCCTTCCTTATCGACCTTTAATGCCCTGAAAATGTACGTCCTGTTCGGCTCGGAGGAAATTTCCACCCGTGTAACCGGCCGCTTTTCCCCTACCGCCTTTTGCGCAGCTACCAGCAACTGGCTCAATGGTAGCTTCGGTTTGTTTTCAGGTCGAATAAAAAGCCGGTCCTGATAAACCAACGGCTTAATTTCATCTGTAAAAACATACATAGCACCGGTAAGCCCGATTACGATGATCACCAGCCCGGATGCGAGTCCAAACCAGAGGTGCAGCGTTGCGATGAGCTTGCCGAAGGCTGTCTTTTTCTGAGACATGAATACAGTTTGGATTGATAGCACGAAAATGCTCTTCCAGAGCGCAAAAACGTACCTTAACGCATTTGCAGCAAAGAAATACCGTATTTGGTTTAATTACAAATTATAATCCGCAGCGAGGCTGATTATTTGCAGCTTATCCTAAAATTGGGACGGTCAGGAGAGCATCCCTTCCAGCTCATCGAGCAATTCGCGCTGGCGTTCGTTGATTTTAGTGCGGGCAACAGGCAGGTCGAACCACCCGGCACGGTCGTTTTCGGGAAATTGTTTCATTTTGCCGGAACGGGGTGGCCATTCCATTTCAAACAGATTGCTGACGGCCTTTTCAGCATCCATATCCCCTTCCACAGCCCAGGCAAGGACTTCTTTGCCGCCTTTTTGTTTGACCGGTTTCAACGGCAGGAACTCTCCTTCGACAGGCTGCCCTGTTTCCTCCGCAAATTCCCGTCTGGCCGCGGCAAGCGGGTCTTCGGATTCGTCGTACTCCCCTTTCGGGATCGACCATGCGCCCAGGTCCTTGCGCACCAAGAATGGCCCGCCCGGATGTACCAGCAACACTTCCAGTCCTTTTTTCCTTCGAAACAATAATATTCCCGCGCTGCGTCCCGCCATGGTGCCCGTTGTGTATGTTTACCGGAAAGTAGCAGGGCAGAACGTTATTACCAACCGCTTTCCTATTTCTTTTAATTTTGGGGGTTGTTCAGCCAAATATATAGACGTCAGACCATGAAGCCGGCCTTTTTTTCGAAGCATGAATGGTGGTATCATCTCGCGATGATGCCCGTCTGCTTTGCACTGGGCAACTACTATATGGTAGGTGAAAGGTATTTTTTTCAACTGCCCGTTTTCCTGGCAGCCACCTTGCTGGCGATGGTGCTCTACTGGTTTTCGGTGGTTGTACTGACGATCGTCATCCGTAGAACGGCAGGCAGTTCTGCGCAGGGACAGATCCTCGGACAAATGCTGAAAATGTTCTGGAAACTGGCTGTGGTGACCGTAGTGCTGATGCTCTTCGATGCCTGGGTTTACAGCCTGGTGCCGGTACTGAAAGTAGATTTTGGCTGGCCGGAAATCTGGCCGATGGCTTTGGTAGGACTTGTCTGCGATGCATTTATCTGCGCATTGCTCGGGCTGTTCTATGCGTTGCAGCAATGGAAAAACGATCAGGCCGATGATGAAAAACTGGCCAGGCAGTCGGTAGAGGTGGAATTTGATGTTTTAAAAGGCCAGGTCAATCCCCATTTCCTTTTCAACAGCCTCAATACCCTCTCCTCGCTCATCAATGCGGACCCGATGCAGGCGGAAGATTTTGTGGAAGACCTGGCGCGCATTTACCGCTATATGCTTCAGGGCGGCCGGGCCGAGCTGGTGCCGCTGCAATCAGAGCTCAGTTTTTTGGAAGTGTACGTCCGGTTGTTGAAGGTGCGGTACCACGACGCGCTCATGGTGCACCTTCCCGACCGTTGCCCGCCCGACCTGACCATCCCGCCGCTGATGCTGCAAATGCTGCTCGACAATGCAGTTCAATACAACATATTGTCGCCCAGCCGGCCGCT
>CBIHPQ010000409.1:0-6245 GCA_966211825.1 uncultured Dyadobacter sp.
TTGCCGCGTTGTCGACGAATCAACCTGTGAAAATGGTTTGAACAGCTTATCAAGCTTGTCGTCCGCGATGCCGATGCCCGTATCTGCTACTTCCAGCCCGAGTTTCACCTCGTCACGCTCCTGCCCGAGTACATATACATGCACGCGCACCTCGCCCTCGCGTGTGAATTTCACGGCATTGCCAACCAGATTGGTCACAATCTGACACAGCCTTAAACGGTCCCCCACAATGCGCGACGGCACGTTTTCATCGATCTTCAAGATAAGTTTCAACGGTTGGCTGGCAGTTTTCACCCTGAAAAGATCCATAACCTCGCCAATGCAGGTCTTCAAGGCAAATTCCTTTTCTTCGAGCTCCATATTTCCCGATTCTATTTTGGAAATATCAAGAATGTCGTTGATCACGTTCAGCAAATCCTTTCCGGAGCTCTGGATCGATTTGGTAAAATTGCGCTGTTCCTCCGTCAGTTCGGTTTCTGCCAGCAGCGCCGCCAAACCAATCACACCATTCATCGGCGTCCGGATCTCATGGCTCATCGTCGCCAGAAAGGCACTTTTAGCCCGGTTTGCCAGCTCCGCCTTTTCCACAGCCAGTTGCTGATCGTCAATTGCGCGTTCAAGCTGCTTTGTCCTTTCCTGTATCTGCCGCTCCAAAACCCGTTTTTGCTTGCGGATCCTATAAGTCCTGATCTGGTAAATGGTCACGATCAGCGCCACGACCAACACAACGGTCAGCAAACGGAACCACCAGGTGAGCCAGAAGGGCGGAGTGATGATCAGCTCCACCGAAACGCCCGTCTCATTCCATAAACCATCATTATTGGAACCTTTCACTTTGAATATATAAGTCGCCGGATCGAGGTTCGTGTAGGTGGCCGTGCGTTTGTTGCCGGCGTAGTTCCAATGCTTATCGAAACCTTCCAGCATATAGGCATACTGGTTCTTTTCGGGAACGGTGTAGCTCAATGCCGCAAATTCGAAAGTGATAACCGACTGGTCGTGAGGAATGGTAATGGATTTGGCTTCGCTGATCTGCTGTTTCAGTATATGGTCGTCGGCACCGGCTACGACCTGGCGGTTGAATATCTGAAAATCAGTGATATAAACGGGCGGAACGAAGTTGTTGTACCGAAGGCTATCGGGATAAAAACTGATAAAACCGTTGATACCCCCGAAGTACATTTGTCCGTCGGCGGTCTGGAAACGGGAATTATCGCGGAACTCATTACCTGGAAGCCCATCCGAAATACCATAGTTCCTGAATGCCGCGGTGAGGGGATTGAATTTCGAAATGCCTTTATTCGTGCTAAGCCAAAGACTGCCCTGACCGTCCCGCTGGATGGCGAAAACCACATTACTCGCCAGCCCGTCTTTTTCGCTGAATGACTTGAAAGTCTGTTTTTTGCGATCAAAATAGCAGAGCCCTCCCCCTACCGTTCCTATCCAGAGGTCGCCGTTTTCCGCTTCAAGGATCGATTGGACCTTGTTATGGGAAATGCTCGACGGATCTTTCGGGTTATTGCGGAAATGCCTGAAACCGCTGCGGTCCGGCAGAAGCAGGTCCAGGCCGTTGAATGTTCCTACCCAAATATTTCCTTTTTTGTCCTGAAAAACGGTCGTGATGATGTCGCTGCTGATACTCGCCGGATCGCTATCGTTGTGGCGGTAATGCGTATACTTTTTTGTTTTGATATTATAAAAATTCAAACCGCCCTTCCACGTTCCGAGCCATAGGTTACCGTCGCGGTCGCGTGTCATGTTGTTGACGTCCGATATAGACAGACTGTTAGGATTATTTTCCTCCGAAATGTGATGTTCGACCGCGCCGGTTTTTACATTGAAAAAATCAAATCCTCCATTGTGAAAGCCAAGGCCCAACACATCCCTGGCGACCCAGATCACCGAGATCACATAATCGTTGGAAATCGAACGCGGATCGCCCTGCTGGTGCCGGTAAAATGTAAAATTCTTCGTTTTGCGGTTGAACCTGTTAAGTCCGCCCCCATCCGTCCCGATCCAGATGTCGTCGCTCGTACTGTCGCCGCAGATAGCCAGCACCGTGTTGTTACTCAGGCTGTTCATATTACCAACCTTCTGTCGGTACGAATCGAATTTGGGACCGAAGTTGGGCAAAAACGACACTCCGCCTGCATAAGTGCCGATCCACATATTCTGGGCATTGTCGCGGTAAATCGCATACACCGAATTGTTGCTGAGCGAGTTGCGGTCATCCGGGTTGTTACGCACCGAGGCAAAACGCCCCGTGAGCGGGTTATAAATGCTAATGCCGCCATTCTCAGTACCTATCCAAAGCTTTCCCGCGCTATCCTCGGCCATGGAAAGAATATCGTTATGCGCCAGGCTCCACGGATTGGCAGGCTCATGGGCAAAATGCCCGATCCCTTTCTCCGCCTGGTCGATCACCGAAATGCCCCCACCATGCGTACCTACCCAGAGATTGCCCTTGCGGTCGTAATGCAGTACTTTGATCCAGTCCGATTTCAGCCCGTCGCGGGTGCGAGCGCCATGCTCGTAGGCAACGAGATTACCCGCTTTCAGGTCCAGTTTGAACAGGCCTTTCTCCGTACCGACCCACAGCAGATATCCTTTCCCCTCGGCAATACTGGTCACAAATTCACTGCCGGCGCTCACATCCCGGCCTGCGTACCGATACAGCTGATAGGTACCACGGCTACGATCAAAAAGGTAAAGTCCCTGCTCGGTACCCAGCCACAGGCGGTTCCGGCTGTCCCTGAAAATAGTGTTGATCGCCAGGCTGCGCAGCGGGTGAGGATGATGCGTAAAGCTGTCCGTTTCCCGGTCATACCGGTCGAGTCCCGTGGAGGTGCCTACCCACAGTTTCCCTAACTCGTCTTCGAGCAGCGACAATACGAAGCTGTCATGAATGGACGCCGGATTCGCCGCGTCGTGCTTGTAATGGGTGTATTTGTAGCCATCAAACCGGTTAAGCCCGTCTTCCGTGGCAAACCACATAAACCCACTGCGATCTTTCAGGATCGCGCTCACATGGCTTTGCGACAGTCCCTGATCGGTGGTAAGCCGCCGGAACCGGGGTGTAAACTCCTGTGCGAAGACATTCTGAAAGCATAGGATGCATAGCAGCACAACCTTGTACAAGATCGCTTTCATGGCATTTCATTCAATTCTGGGTAAGAAACGTCGGTTAGCAGATTAAAAGTAGAAAAATTATGGCCCAATGCAACATTCCGGGCCTTTCTTACTCTTTGGGCTATACGAATATTAGCCATTTATGAAAAAAACACTACTCAGCCTGCTACTTCATGGACTTTCCTTTGCTGGCCTCGCGCAGACATTCACAGTAAGCGGACTCGTCAAAAACCAGCAAAATGAAGCTGTCGGTTTCGCCGCAGTTTCCATTAATCAATCCAAAGATTCCACCCTGGTGAAAGCCGACGTTGCCGACGAGCAGGGCGCATTTAAGCTCAGCGGCGTTCCCGACGGCAAATATTTTCTGCGTGTTTCCGCAGTCGGCCAGCAAATGCATCATTCATCGGTATTCGAGGTATCCGGCCGGGACGTTACCTTGCCGTCGGTTTCGATGATTCCCGAGGCAAAACAGCTGAATGAGGTAAAAGTAACCGGTTCCAAGCCACTCATCGAGGTCAAAAACGACCGGATGGTTTTCAATGTCGAGGCGAGCATCAATGCCACAGGGTCCAATGCGCTCGATCTGCTGCAACGTTCGCCGGGCGTGCAGGTCGACCGGGACGAAAATATCCTCGTACGGGGCAAAACCGGTGTCAGGATCTACATTGACGGCCGCCCGTCCCCGCTCGCTGGCAAAGACCTGGCATCCACATTAAAAAGCATGAACTCAGCCGACATCGAAGCGATCGAGATCATCACGAACCCTTCTGCCAAATTCGACGCGGCGGGCGACCTTGGCATTATCAATATCCGTTTGAAAAAGAACGCCAAGCTCGGCACAAACGGCAATGTAAGCCTTGGAGGCATGTTTGGTATAACCCCAAAATACAATGCCTCACTCAACCTGAACCATCGCGACAAGAAGCTGAACGTTTTCGGCAACTATGGTTTCAACCAGGGCGCCTGGCACAACACCACCTATGACGATCAAATCCTGAACAATGTCGCTTATAACAAGGTATGGCACGGGATCTGGCGGGATACGACGCACAGCGCTAAAATCGGGGCCGATTATTTCATCAATTCCAAACATACGCTCGGGTTCAGCGCGAACGGGCGTATCAGCAACCACAATGGCGGCGGGGAAAGTGAAACTTTTATCAGTAAACGCAGCAACCTGACGGCCGATTCGCTGATTTTGTCGTCGCAGACCTCGAACCCCGAGAAAAACAAGAACCTCAACCTGAATGTAAATTACCGCTATGCCGATACCACGGGCCACGAGCTCAATATCGACGCCGATTATGGCCGCTTTGCTTCACGCGGGATCAGTTATCAACCCAACAAATACCATTTCCAGACAGGCAGCAACGAGCCGATCGAGCGAAATTACGTATCCAAAACGCCCGTGGACATTACCATTAAATCATTCAAGATCGATTATGAACAGCCATTTAAAAAAGGCAAACTAGGCTATGGCGTCAAGCTTTCGGATGTTAAATCCGACAATACATTCAATTTTTACAATGTTTTACAAAATGTTGAAGTAATCGATACCAACCGCAGCAACCGATTTAAATACCTCGAACGCGTGTATGCAGCTTATGTCAACTATAATATTCCATTGGGTAAAAAGTGGGACCTGCAAGCCGGGCTCCGTGCGGAACACACGAAATCGCTCGGCGACCTGACCAGCTACAAGCATAACGATCTCAATAAAGTAGATACGACCTATCTGAACTTCTTCCCCAGCGGCGCTATCTCATTCAGGGCTTCCAAGAACCATACCTGGAACCTCAATTACAGCCGCCGGATCAACCGCCCGAGTTACCAGAACCTCAACCCGTTCGAATACCGCGTCGACGAGTTGGTGTATTCCAAAGGCAACCCGTTCCTGAAACCCGAATATGCCAACAGTTTCAAGCTTTCGCACGTGTACAAGGGCATACTCACTACCTCATTCGGTTACCGGCGTACCAAATTTCCGGTAGTGGGGCTACGCATTCCGTACGACAGCAGCCGCACCTATTTCATTACCGAAAACCTCGATTATTCGCAGGGACTCAGCCTGGATGTCAGCATTACGACGCCGATCACAAAATGGTGGGAACTGAACTTCAATTTCAGCGGATATCACAATCTCTGGAAAGCTGCGCTCGACAACGGCGTGGTCGTGAATAACCGGACTACCGCATTCAATCTCAACGGCCAGAACACGTTCAAACTTAAAAATAGCTGGACAATCGAGCTTTCAGGCTGGTACAATTCGCCTTACCGCCGCATTGACTACAACTGGCAGATGGGCATGGTGGATGTGGGTGTGCAGAAAAAGTTCTGGAAGGACAATGCAAGTGTGAAAGCCACTTTCAGCGACGTTTTCCATACCGCACGGGGAGGCTACACGTCGGCATATGCGGGCATTGAAACCCGCCTGAGGTTCCGTTTCGAAGGGCAGATGGTGCGGGTGAATTTCAACTACCGCTTCGGAAGCAAGGAAATCAAAGCGGCACGCAGCAGAAGGGCGGGGTCAGAGGATGAGTTGAACCGTATCAAAGGTTAGGCAATCTCCACAAGTCAATTAATATTAATTCTACTTGTGTATAATGAAAATGGGTACGTTATATTTGCAGGAACGAAACCCTACACGTCTTGCCTTTAAAGGATTCAATCTATCGAACATGGATTAATTTATCCGGTGATCCGGCGGTCTTCCCCCTCAATGCCCGGATATTCCATTCGGTATGCCTGATATCGACCTTCGCACTTGTTTATAATGTACCATTCAATTACGCGATCGGACTGCCCAAAATAGCACTGGCCAGTCTGATCGTGTTGCTGATCACAGTTGGATTGTACTATGCATCGCGGTTTAAAAACATGGTCAGCATCAGCACATTACTGGCCAATATTGTCGGAATCACGCTTTTTATCGTAAACTATTTCCTGAACTCCGGCCTGCGCGGGCCTACCGACCTGTTTTTCCTGTTGTTCCTGCTGTTGAGCATTGCCATCAGCCCTGCGGAGCAATACAAATTGTGGATCCCCATCAATGTTACGATCCTGATCATTCTCAATCTTGTCGAATTCTACTATCCCCACCTGGTGCCGGATACGTA
>CBIHPQ010000410.1:0-6241 GCA_966211825.1 uncultured Dyadobacter sp.
CTGCTCCAAGGCCGGCGCTTCCCGGTTACTTTCCTGGATGCCCTGAGCCAGGGCGGTACTGAGCAAATTCAATAAGAGGAATGCCGAGCTAAGCGCCAAACGCGTCGTTTTTTGTGGCTTAGACCAATACTTCATGTAGGTGTTAATTAGAATTTGGATAGAGATAAAGTGTTTCTGTCTGATGATTAACAGGTTTGATAATTGAAAAAAAAGCGGGTTAGGGATCAGCTATCCGTGGGAAGGAACAGGATTTTGACCCCCGAAAAGAAAGGATTAAGCGGCGTTAGCATGGCCTGTGGGTTTAGAGAATGTTTTGTAAACAATCGGTGACATAAATGGCCTGCGTATAAGCAGCCCCGTTGTCTGATTGTACTTATTAAGGATTAAAATGCGGGAATAGTTTCCTATGTATTTGAAAAAAATTGGCAGCGCACCATACTTTCTTCAAAATGTTTAATTTTTAAAGAGAATTGTGCTCTACCAGGGCATTTGGCAACATCCGGAATGCGTAAATATTACGCATAGGGGTTAGCCGGCACGCAGTTCATGCTGCGGCCAGATCTTTTCGATCAGCCAGGCAAAGAGGATTACGAGCGTGCAGCCGATCAGGTTCAGCCAGAGAAACGCCGTCAGATCGATGACGTAGCTAGCGATCACAAATACTTCCCCGATAATGCTTCCCCAGAAAACAGCCCTGCTGCCGATGTTTTTGAAATAAAAAGCGACCAGGAATATGCCCAGAATAGTGCCATAGAAAAGTGAGCCCAGGATATTTACCGCTTCGATCATACTTCCCAGCCGCGAGGCATATTGGGCCACCGCAATGCAGAATATGCCCCAGAAAACCGTCGCCCAACGCGAAGCTGCCACGTAATTGCGGCCGTCTTCGTCCTTGCGGATGATTCGTTTGTATATGTCCACTATCGTGCAGGAAGCCAGTGAGTTATAGGCCGCAGCTACCGAGCCCATCGACGCCAGCAGTATGACCGCAATGAGCAGCCCCACCATACCCACCGGCAGGTAATCGATCACAAAACGCAGGAAAATGTAGTTGACATCATTGGTATCGCCGCCGTTGGCTTTGGAGAGCAGCGCGGCCGCTTCTTTGCGGACTTCCTTCACATTGTTTTCCAGGCCTGTAAGCGTTTCGCGGGAAGCGGAAATGGCTTGCTCGTCGTCTTTCCGGATGGCTTCGGTAAGGGCCATCACATGCGGGCGTTTCACCGACTGGATTTGCTCATGTTTCTTTTCCAGCGCCTCGTATTCAGCGGCATACCGGCCGGTTTTTACCTGGTCGACCGCCGTCTGGTTGAAAAAAAGCGGCGGAGTATTGAATTGATAGAATGCAAATACCAGCACGCCAACGAGCAGGATCAGAAACTGCATCGGGATTTTCAACAATCCATTCATCGCCAGGCCCAGCTTGCTTTGTCCCTGGGAGCTTCCCGTCAGAAAGCGGCCTACCTGCGACTGGTCGGTGCCGAAGTAGGAGAGTTGCAGAAAGAACCCGCCGATCAGTCCCGACCATACATTATATCTGTTATTCAAATCAAAAGTGAAGTCGATCAGATTGACCTTTCCCATCTTGCCGGCGACATGCAAAGCGTCCGTAAACGACACCTGCTCGGGCAGGAACTTTACCACCATTACGCCCGCCACAACCATGCCGATCGTGATGATCCCCATTTGCTGCAAATGCGTGTGCGAAACGGCCCGCGAGCCGCCGAGTGTGGTATAAAGGATCACAACCCCTCCGGAAATGATGTTGGTCCAGGTAATATCCCAGCCCAGAATGGCCGAAAGGATCAGCGAAGGCGCGTAAATGGAAAGGCCCGTCGACAAGCCGCGCTGCAAAAGGAAAAGGAATGCTGTGAGCGCGCGCGTACGCAGGTCGAAGCGGCCTTCGAGAAATTCGTAGGCGGTGAATATTTTAAGCTTGCCGAATTTGGGCACGAATGTTACGCACAGTACCACCATCGCCAGCGGCAGCCCGAAATAGAACTGTACAAAGCGCATACCGTCGGTATAAGCTTGCCCGGGAGCGGAAAGGAACGTGATCGCGCTCGCCTGAGTGGCCATGAGCGACAGGGTAACATGGTACCAGGGCATCGACTGGCCCGCCAGCAGAAATGAATCCATCGTGTGCTTTTCGCGGCTGCGATAGATCCCGTATAGTACTACAAAAAGCAGGGTAAGCGAAAGAACAATCCAGTCGAGTGTGCTCATTGAAAACGGGTCATAAATAAATAGAAGAGGACAATTAACAATGCGAGCATGCCGATCAGCAGAATGTACAGCTGTTTCCAGCTATTGACAAATGGGGGCAGCCCGTCGCGGTCCTGCGAGCTATTTTCTTTTATGATCATCGGTTGGGTCGAAAGGTTTAGTATTGAAAAATGGCCGGGTATTGTACCACAAGCAAAAGTAGAACGGTTTTGATTTACTTTTAGCATGTAAAAATGTTAACGAAGCGTTAACGGTAGCCATATGGGTAACTGCCCAAAACAGGACAGAACAGGCTAGTTGACTAATTTATAATCATTTATTTTCCGGGAATATTACAATCCTGAACCAAAACTATCTATTTGTGAAAAACTACCTGGCCTTCCTGATGCTTTTTATCTCCATGATTGCCGGCGACGCTGGTGCCCAGCAGCTTCCACCGATTTTTGACAACAGCTATGAAGCGCAGAAGGATTCGAGGATCCGGCAGTACCTGTCGCCAAAACGCATCGTTTGGATGTCGGACCGGAGCGGTACCAGCGTGGTCGACGCCCTAAACCTGCTTAGGACGGGTACCGGCCAGGCTAATCTCGTGCACAAGGACTTTGCGCGGCTGATCAGCAAGGAAGGTGAGACCCCGGGTATCCTGTTCGATTTTGGAAAAGAAGTACAGGGAGGCATCCAGATCGTGACCGACCAGATGGCAAACCAGCAGCCGATCCGCATTCGCATTCGTTTGGGCGAGTCGGCGAGCGAGGCAATGTCGGATATCGATACCATCCACGGTGCCACCAACGATCACGCCATGCGGGATTTCATCATTCAGGTGCCCTGGCTCGGCGTTATACAGGTGGGCAACTCGGGTTTCCGTTTCGCGCGTATCGACCTCGTGGATGCTGACCGGGAACTGGAACTGAAGGAAGTACGCGCCATTTTTGAGTACCGCGACATTCCCTACCTGGGCTCCTTCAAAAGCAACGACGAGCGCCTGAACACGATCTGGAACACAGGCGCCTACACGGTACATTTAAATATGCAGGAATATCTCTGGGACGGTATCAAACGCGACCGCCTCGTGTGGGTAGGCGATATGCACCCGGAGGTGATGACGATCAACACGGTTTTTGGCAAAAACGAAGTAGTGGCTAAAAGCCTCGACCACGCCCGGGATATTACGCCATTGCCGGGTTGGATGAACGGCATCAGCGCCTATTCAATGTGGTGGGTATTGATTCACAGGGATTTATATAAAAATCAGGGAGATCTTGAATATCTCCGCAAACAACAAAAATACCTGGTTGCATTGCTCGACCAGTTGATGGAGAAAACCAAAGACAATAAGGAAGACCTGGACGGTACCCGTTTTCTCGACTGGCCGTCGAGCGAAAACCCGAAAGGCATTCATGCCGGTCTGCAGGCGATGATGATCATGACATTGGAAGCCGGCGAGGAGCTTTGCCTCGTTCTCGACGAGCCCGCGCAGGCGAGCCGCTGCAAAACTATGGCCAGTCAAATGAAAATGTATGTCCCCGATGCCAACGGTTCCAAACAGGCCGCTGCATTAATGGCGCTGGCCGGACTAATGCCCGCCGAAAAGGCTAATGCAGAAGTGATCGCTGTCGGCGATTGCGAGCGGTTCTCGACATTCTACGGCTATTATATGTTGCAGGCCAAAGCCAGGGCAAAGGACTACGCCGGTGCATTGAACTGCATCCGTAACTACTGGGGCGGAATGCTCGATATGGGTGCTACGACATTCTGGGAAGATTTCGACCTGGCCTGGACTAAAAATGCCGCACCGATCGACGAGCTCGTGCCGGATGGAAAGGACGACATTCACGGCGATTTTGGTGCCTATTGCTACAAAAATTTCCGCCACAGCCTCTGCCACGGCTGGGCTTCCGGGCCTACCGCATGGCTTTCGGAGCATGTGCTGGGCGTGAGCGTGGTCGAGCCTGGCTGCAAGACGATCCGTATCCAACCGAATCTGGGCGATTTGCAATGGGTAGAAGGAACTTATCCGACCCCACAGGGCATCGTGAAGATCAGGCATGAGAAGCGGCCCGACGGTACCGTCAAATCAACGATCGATGCACCGAAAGGGGTGAAGGTTTTGCGTTAGGATTTAATTCTCATTTGATTTATATGAAAACAAATATACTGTCGGCTATGCTGGCACTGGGCACTGTTTTGGCGCAAGCGAAAGGGCTCACCCCCTCATACCTGCGATGCGAATACAAGGAAGTACCGGTGACCAATGTCGCCCGTCCACGCCTGAGCTGGGAACTGGCAGCAGCGGAGGGCAATCAGGTACAGACAGCCTACCAGGTGCTCGTGGCCTCGTCTCCCGAAAAGCTCACTGAAAACGGAGCGGATCTGTGGAATTCGGGTAAAACAGCCGGCCGGGCCACCGCGCAGGTCGAATATGCGGGTAAGCCACTGGCCTCGCGCATGGTTTGCTATTGGGCCGTGAGAAGCTGGGACAAAAACGGCATTGCAGGGCCTTGGAGCAAGCCGTCGCATTGGGAAATGGGGTTACTGGACAAAGCGGAGTGGAAAGGGCAGTGGGTTGGGCTGGATCTGGACCGTTTGGGGAAAGGTAAAGTATATCACCTGCCTCCGGTGCCGTATCTGCGTAAGGAAATTGCGATCAAAGAAGGTTTCAAAAGGGCCAGACTGTACGTTACCGCGCTGGGTTTGTATGAGTTTAGTATTAATGGAAAAAAAACAGGGGATGCTTTTCTGACGCCCGGCTGGACGGATTACGACAAGCGGGTTTACTACCAAACCTATGATGTGACCGCACAATTGAAGCCCGGCAGCAATGCATTGGCGTCGCAGCTGTCGTACGGGTGGTATGCGGGTTACCTGGGCTACTCATTATTGGTCCAAAATCCGGTAGTGCGGGCATTCTACGGAAAAGTGCCTGTGCTGAAAGCCCAGCTTGAAGTGGAATATGCCGATGGCAAAACGGAGCGGTTTGTTACCGACAACTCCTGGAAAGCAAGCCAGGGCGCATTGCTTGAATCGGATCTTCTGAATGGGGAAACCTACGATGCGCGTCTGGAACAAACCGGATGGAATACTGCCGGTTTTGATGACTCCAAATGGAAGAATGCGGAGGTATTTCCCGACAAAGCGGAACGTAAAGTTCAGGTATATCCCGGCCCGCCGGTGACGATCACGCAGACATTGAAATTTGTAAACTACAAAAACCGCGGCGCAGGCACCTACATTTTCGATATGGGCCAGAACTACGCCGGGATCGTGCGGCTGCATGTGAAAGGACAGGCCGGTGACACGGTTCGCCTGCGTTTTGGCGAGAAACTCTATCCCGACGGCCGCCTGATGACCGAAAACCTGCGCATGGCACGGGCTACCGACACCTACATCTTAAAGGGCGACCCGCAGGGCGAGACCTGGGAGCCGAAATTTACCTTTCACGGGTTTCAATATGTTGAGGTAAAAGGGCTGCGGACCGCTCCGACGCAGGAAACGCTAACCGGCCTGGTCATCGGTTCGGACACGCCGAAAGTAGGTTCTTTTGAAACAGACAATGCGATGGTCAACCAGCTTTACAGCAATATCGACTGGACGCAACGTGCCAATTACGTGGACATCCCCACCGACTGCCCGCAGCGCGACGAGCGCATAGGATGGACGGGCGACGCGCAGGTGTATGTGAAATCGGCCACCTTCAACCGCGATGTGGCCTCATTTTTTACCAAATGGGTGGTCGATCTGAATGATGGCCAGTATGAAAATGGCGCATATCCGCTTTACGCGCCGCGCCCTAATCTCCGAAAAACCGATACTTTCTCTCCGGGCTGGATGGAAGCGGGCATTATTTGCCCCTACCAGATCTACCGCTCCTATGGCGACACCCGCATGATCCGCCACGGCTGGGCAGATATGGTTCAATTCATGGATTTTCTGGATACGAGAAGCAAAGGCAAGTTTCTCTTCAAGGAGAATGCATTTGCCGACATCGACCCGAAAGGCGGTTTCGGCGATTGGC
>CBIHPQ010000411.1:0-6203 GCA_966211825.1 uncultured Dyadobacter sp.
TGCTTTGCTCTACCAACGGATCCTCCACGGCCGACACCAGTTCCTTATAACTCACGTGGTTGTCATGCCGGTTGGGCTGCCGGAGCCACCCTATCACAAGCAATACCACCGCCGCAGCCGACAACGAGGCGCCTAACCTGAACCATAGCCCCCGCATTTGCCAGCGGCCCGTCGCATCTTTCCGGAGGTGGATCTCGTCGAGCATGGCTGATACCTGGCCCTCGGTCGGAAAATCCTCTTCCATTACGGAGCGGATACGCATCAGTACCGATTTCGCACTGGCAATCGCCTCCGCTTTGTCGGGATGCGTCAGCAAAAAGTTATTCCAAAAATCACACGACTCCTGGGAAGGGGTCAGCACCCAGGATTTGAAATATTGATCTTCCAGGAAATCAGTTACTTCGTAATGATAGTAACCCATTAGTATAATTATTTGATGAAAAAATTCGACAGGTGCTCATAGGGAAAGAGCACAAGAGCAGGTGGTTTAACTCACCTTTGGTGAATTATTTTAGAAGAAATAGTAATAATCCCGAAATAGCGACCGAAATGGTGAGCTGACGGAGCCTCGATACGGCCCTTTGCACAAGGTTTCTCACCGATTGCTCATTGATCGTAAGTAATTGGGAAATCTGGGAGTAGCTGAAATCCTGGTAAAAGCGAAGCATCATCACTTCATATTGCCGCCCCGGCAGACTTTTGAGCCAGGCATCGAGCTCGTCTTTCTGTTTCTGGGTCTGCTCCGATTCAATGATTTCGGTTTCTTTGGACAATGCAACCGGGTGAAGATCTTCGTCGATACCATCCCAACGCTCGTTGAAGCGGCCGTTGCAGGCACGGTGAATGCGCCGCCTGAGTGAACGAAAAAGGTAAAAACGGGGAGATTCGGCGTCGGCCAGGCGCGTGCGGCTTTGCCAGAGGTCTATAAACAAATCCTGAACGAGGTCCTCGATCACGGCATCGTCCGTGATTAGCTTCTTTCCGTAGCTGTAAAGAACCCTCACATACCGCTGATACAGCAAGGTGAATGCCTCCTCGTCGCCCTGCCGGAATCGTTGCCAGAGCATTCTATCATCGGTATCGGTAAAGGAAGGAGCCAAATAGTCAGGTTTTTGCTTTTTATCAAAAATACTAAAAAATGTTTAAATAGAACAATTCTCGCACATTTACCCTTCGAATATTAGCATTTCCCTGACCTATATTGACATTTTTCTTACATAAAAGGCTGGTTACATAGCATTTACGCCGGGAGCCATATGTGAAATGCCGCCCCTTCCCCGGGGCTTGATTCGGCAGATACGAACCCGTCGTGCTGCTCCACAATTTTTTTGACAATACTTAGCCCGATGCCCGTGCCCGCGTACTCGTGCTTGTGATGGAGCCGCTGGAACAATGCGAAAATCTTCTCGCTGAATTCCGGTTCAAAACCGATGCCGTTGTCCTTCACGCAAATGTGATAGTACGAACGCCCGGCCAGTTCGGCGGGCGCAAGCGGGATGTTCAGGCCCGTTTCCTGCTGGCCCGTGATCCGTATTTCCGGCTGGGTAGCCGAAAATTTGAGCGAGTTACTGATCAGGTTCGAAAACAACTGATTCATTTGCAAAAGGTTACCATCAATCACCGGCAGGTTCTCGGCAATCAGCACCGCCTGCTTCTCGTGAATGGCCAGTTCAAGGTCGATCCGGATGTCGTCGATAACCTTGCTCAGATCGACCTGCTGTAAGGCTTCTCCATTCTCCGAAAGCCTGCTGTATGAGAGCACCGACTGGATAAGTTCTCCCATTCGTTGCGCAGAGCGGTATATTTTCTGGAAATAGCCTTTCGAAAGCTCATGGTCGTAGTTGTTCCGTTCGATCAGATGTATAAATGTCTGGATCTTCCGCAGCGGCTCCTGAAGATCGTGGCTCGCCACGTAGTTGAACGATTCGAGTTCCCTGTTTGCATTCACGAGATCCTGCGTACGCTGCTCGACTTTCCTTTCAAGTTCTTCGGTAAAAATGCGCTGATCGTGAATATCGGAGAACGCGCCGATCCAGTTGATAATCCTGCCCGCTTCATTGCGGATAGGCTCGCCCATCCCGGCGTACCAGCGGTACTCGCCCGTTTTGCTCCGAAAACGTGCCTCTGCGCGATGGCTCTGGCCGGTTTGCAGGCTGTTCGCCCAGCTTGCCATGATGGCGTCGAAGTCTTCGGGGTGCAGGATCTCACGCCACGAACTTTCGCCGAGCGGCAGAATGCCCGTGTATTCGGCCCACCTTCCCGAAGCAAACAGCTGCTTGCCGTTTTCGTCGGTCATCCATATCAGTTGCGGCAAGGTTTCCGTAAGCGTCCGGAACTGCCTTTCGCTCGCTTCGATCTTGTTGCGGGCGCTCGCCATGCGTATCTGCGCCTGCACCCGCACGATTAGTTCCCTGCTCGAAAACGGTTTTACAATGTAATCGTCCGCCCCGATCTCGATCCCTTCGATCCGCGACTCCTCTCCTGCCCGTGCCGTGATCAGGATAATGGGCGTTTGCCCTACGGCCGGGTCGTTTTTGACTGCCTTCAACAGCTCAATACCGTCCAGCTCAGGCATCATAATATCACTCAGCACGAGCGATGGCCGATATTTATGGATCATATCCAGCGCTTCCAAACCGTTGGAGGCCGTCAATGTACGGTACTGGCCATCCAAAAGAGACCGGACGTGCTCCCGCATATCGGCATTGTCGTCGGCGATCAGCACGCAGTCGCGCCGGAGATCGTCGCAAAAGCTGTCGGCATAGTCGCCGTTCGGAGCGGAGGCCAGCAGGCTCTCCGCTTCGCCCACGTAGAAATCCGAAATGGCTTCTTCCATTTCTACATTCATTTCGTATACCTGCGATGCTTCAAGGTGGTTTTTGCCTTCGGGGATCTTTGTAATAAAACGGCTGCCCACACCTTCTGTACTTTCCACATCGATGGCCCCGCCGTGGAGGCCGACCAGCTCCTTAATGAGGGACAGACCAATGCCAGTGCCTTCGTAGGTACGCCCGGCGGAATTTTGCACGCGGTGGAACCGCTCGAACATGTGCGGAAGCTCTTGTGCGGGAATGCCCACGCCCGTATCGCTCACCGAAAGCTCGATTTGCCCGTCACGGGCGTTAAGTTCCAGGGTTATTTTCCCTTCCAATGTGTATTTAAATGCATTGGACAGGAGGTTGAAAACCACTTTTTCCCACATCGGGCGATCGACATAGGCTATGCAGGGGTCGCTGCTCACCCTCACTTCAAACTCCATCCCCGCCTTTTCAATCACGGAGCGGAAGTTGGAAGCCAGGTTTTGTGTGTAGGAAGCCATATCGGTCCTCACAAACTTCGCATGGCCGCGGCCGCCTTCCATTCTGCTGAAATCGAGCAGCGTATTTACCAGTTTGAGTAGACGTAATGCATTGCGGTGGGTCACTTTTACCTTGCCTCTTTCCACCTCCGACCACTCCGGCGCAGTATGGCCCATCAGTTCTTCCAGCGGGCCAAGCATCAGCATCAGCGGGGTACGGAATTCATGGCTGATATTGGTAAAAAACAGGGTTTTAGCTTTATCCAGTTCTTCCAATATGCGGAGTCTTTGCTGCTCTTCTTCGTAGGCCATCACATTGCCGAGGCCCAATGCGATGCGGTCGGCGATCTGCTGGAGAAAATTCCGGTAAGCCTCGTCGAACTTCCGGTAGGGATTCAAACCGACGGCCAGCAAGGCTAGCGGGAATTTCCGATTCGCCGACTGGATGGGCAGGTACACCACGTATTTCGGCGTCACATCCCAGCCACCTTTGGAGAGTTGTTTCCAATGCCCGCGGTTGATCGCCTCGGTGACGCGGTTCTGTCGCACCGTTGATACCAATTGTTCGTAACGGCCGTCCGGATCTGAAAGCCAGATATGTTCATCGAGCCGCGCATCATTACGGTCCACACCCGAGGTGGCGACGAGGTCGGCATGCTCACCATCCTCCGAAATCCGGTAAAGTACCGCGAACGGAAAATCCAGCGTATTGGCCGACAGCGCCCGTCCTACCTGTGCAAACACCTCGTCTTCGCGCTTCTTTTCACCGAGCGAATCGAGTTGCTGCATGGTTTTCAGGGCCCTTTCACTAAGAATGCGCTCAGTATCAGCTGTATTATAACAAATCATCCCTGCCGGCCGGCCATCGTCGCCCAGCACAGGCGTGTAGGAAAAAGTATAATAGGTTTCTTCCGGGAAGCCGCTCCGGACCATGATCAGCAGCCGGGATTCCACATAAGTGCCCTCGTCGCGCTCCATGGCCCGCGAGAGCATGGGCTCGATATCTTTCCAGATATCCTTCCACACGACCGACGCCGGCTCTCCGAGCGCGTGCGGGTGCTTGCCGCGCACAATGTCGATATAGGCATCATTGTAGAATTTCAAAAGCCTCGGCCCCCACCCGATCCAGATCGGCTGTTTCGAGCTCAGCATAATGCGGATACAGGTTTTCAGGCTTTGCGGCCAGCCACGCGGGTGTCCAAGCTCGGTAGCCTGCCAATCGAATTCCCGTATACGTCGCCCCATCTCGCCTCCACCTGCCAAAAATTCAAGTGTGGTTTGTTCCATCGGGTCGCTCATAAAACGGGGCGGTTATCGATCACTTGAATAAATTCTCGTCGAAGCTCCTCAATGTCAGGACTCTTCTTCATAAAGCCGGACGCTCCCAGTTCCATGCACCGGGTTACGATCTCTCGCTGGTCCGAGGTGGAATACATATAAATAGGCGTTTGGGTCAGCCTGGGGTTTTGTTTCAGTTCTGCAAGCAATTCCATCCCGTTCATTTTGGGCATATTGATGTCTATAAAGATCAGGTTGGGCTGATAGGAGCCCAGTTTTTCCAGTGCCTGAATACCGTCGCATGCAAATTCGCATTCCACGCCCGCGCCTGTATCCTGCATGGTAAGCAGGAAAATCTGCTGGTCATCGACGTCGTCGTCCACCAGCAGAATCGAAATATTTCCTGGTATCATCATTATAATATAAAATCTAAATGCCGGCCAGCACACCTCACCCGACTATACGTCCTGGGCCTCCGGCTCGAAGTGGGGATTGCAAAAGTCATTCCATGAGAGGCTGGCTGGAAACCATGAACTTTTTGCACCCGAAAAAGCGCCTAAAATGGGCATCCCTGCATTGTGACCTGCTTTCGGGTCACGATTATATGGAAAAATTTGCACGAATTTTCCAAAACGGGGAAACGATATTTTCAGGACATCGTCTTGTAGAATTTATTCAAAAAATTAATACTACAAACGTAGTATTAATTAACTTTTCAGTATACTTGCGGGCACAAACTTTTTACCCAACACTATTTTCATGAAGAAAAATCTCCTACACCTATGGCTGCTCATGCTTATGACGGCCGTGTCCTTCTCGTGCAGTGATGACGACGACGACAAAACCTCTGACACGATCAAACTCGAAGATTCCTGGAAAGAAGGCTGGACTTCGCAAAAAGTGCTCGACATTACCAAAGGCCAGCGCCCGGACCCGTCGGTGTACCTCGATCAGAAGTACATTGACTTCCACCTAGCCGAATTCAACAACGGCGCGACTTACCTGGTGACCAAAAAGGCATTGGACGATTACGGACGCGATACGCTCGGCTATCCCGACAATACGCAATTTGTGATGACAAAGGCTGAAATGGATGCGATGCTGACAAAAACCGGTAAGGATATCAGTAAGATCGAGAAAGAACTCGGCATACCGGCCGACAGCTGGAAAGGCAAAGAAATGGTCAGGATATCGATCCCTAACCCCAAGGAACTGAATGTGCGTGTTCCGTCGGGTAACGAAATGGGCGCCAACAGCCTCTGGCTCCCGGGCGGTCAGCTGCCGACGGGCTATTCCGAAGCAGTCGTGAACAAGATTCCGAAAGGAAAATACACAGAAACACCACTATAACCATGAAAACGGGACAGCACGTTGGGCGACGTGCTGTCATTTCTTTTTTGACGTATATTTAGCCCCGCATAACGCTTTTTAAAAATGAAAGAAATTGCCAAAGAGGCCTGGAATTATACTTTTTCCGAACAACAACCGGGAGTTTACGTGCTCTCGGTCGTATGCGGAGGTGTGGGTTTGTACGACTTTGTGATCCGCCTCACACCCGCACAGGTTGCGGGCTACGAGCAGGAAGGCCTTCCCTATATTTCCCGGCTGGCAGAACAGGTCCGCCACG
>CBIHPQ010000412.1:0-6202 GCA_966211825.1 uncultured Dyadobacter sp.
CGTAAACGCTTTTTTGAAGACCTTAACCACCGAGCAGCGGAAGGAAACCGAGCTTCCTTACGCCGATCTCGCCCGTTTTGACTGGAATTTCACGCCGCGTGCCCGAAAAGGCATTACTTTCAAAACCATGAATGCCGCTCAGCGCAAAGCTGCCATGGCGATGGTCCGTATTGTGCTCAGCAAGGAAGGGTACGGCAAAGCCGAGCAGATTATCGACCTTGAAAATGTATTACGCGTCGTAGAGTCCCGGCCTGCCAACGACACTTACCGCGATCCTGAAAACTATGCATTTCTCGTGTTCGGCACGCCGGGTAACGATCCGTGGGGCTGGCGCGTGGAAGGGCATCACCTGTCGCTGCATTTCTCGTCGGTCGACAACCAGGTCACCTACACCCCGAGTTTCATGGGCAGCAATCCGGGCGAGGTAATGGCAGATGTGCCGCAAAAAGGTAAGCGTATCCTCAAAGCAGAACAGGACCTGGCATTCGACCTGCTCCATAGCCTCGACGCCCCGCAGCTGGCGAAAGCCAGCCTCGGCGCCAAAGCGCCCAACGAAATTTTTACCTCCAATACAAGAAAAGCCTCGCTCGCTAAAATGGAGGGCGTCGCGATGGGTGAGTTGAATGCCGCACAGAAGGCAGCATTTAAGAAGCTCATTATGGCCTATCTGCAACGGTACCACGTCACGCTCAAAAACCAGCAATGGGCCGAACTCGAAAAGAATGACCTCAATAAAATCCATTTCGCCTGGCTCGGCGACCAGCAACCCGAAATCGGTACGGGCCACGGCCACTACTACCGCATCCACGGCCCGACATTCCTCATCGAATTCGACAATACGCAGAACGGCGGCAACCATATTCACTCGGTTGTGCGGGATTTGACGAGTGATTTCGGAGAGGATTTATTGCAGGCGCATTATGAAGCCGGTCACAGGAAGTAAGGAGGCACAAAGGAAAAACTCGTATATTCGGATAAAACAAATACGAAAAAGATGTCTACAACAGGGTTGAAAGAGCGATTGATCGACAGGATCAAAGAGATCGAGGACGAGGACATTCTGGCCGAAGCGTACCGATTGTTGGGAACGGATTCCGATTTGGGGGAGCCCTATAAATTGAATAGCGACCAAAAAGCTTCCATCAACGAAGCACGAGAACAAATAAGGAAGGGGGAGTATCTTACTAATAACCAGGCCAACAATGAGATAGACGAATGGCTAAACAGGTAATCTGGTCATACAGAGCACACGCTGATAGAAAGAAGATATTGGAATACTGGATTAACCGAAACAAATCCAAAACGTACAGCCGAAAGCTCAACCAGCTTTTTAATGAGGCTGTACAGCTGGTTGCGCTGCATCCGAAAATAGGCAAGCGGACAGATATTGAGCACGTTCGCATCAAGATCGTTCGTGACTACTTTATCATTTACGAGGAAACCGAGTTGGACATACATATTCTGACAATTTTGAATAGTCATCAGGATCCGGAAAATTTGGAGTGGGAATTTTAAAATCTATGACTCCAACACCACACCGTTACTTCATAATTAACAAGCCACCCGACATGGTTTCCCAGTTTGTCAGCACGGATGATGTGCGGTTGCTGGGGGCACTGGACTTTGAGTTTCCTGAGGGGACGCATGCGATAGGGCGGCTGGACAGTGCTTCCGAGGGGTTGCTGATCCTTACTACAAATAAAAGAGTTACCAGCCTGCTTTTTATGGGCGAGGTGCCGCACAAGCGCACGTATTGGGTAAATGTGGGCCATATCGTCCAACCCGGGACGGTGGAACTACTGCGTACCGGCATTTCAATTCGTGTGAAAGGGGGCGGTTATTACACAACAGCGCCATGCGAGGTGGAAATTATCGAGCGGCCCGCGGTTTTGGGTAAACATAAAAATGAAACCCAACCCGATATCCCGAATACCTGGCTGAGCATCACGCTCACGGAAGGCAAATACCACCAGGTGCGCAAGATGGTGCGGGTGGCCAATCACCGCTGCAAACGCCTTATCCGGGCTAGTATCGAGGATTTGGAATTGGGCGACCTGCCTCCGGGCGGTGTGCAGGAAGTGGAAGAGGCGGAATTTTTCAGATTGTTGAAAATAGAAAACTGGAAGTCACCGATTTCGTCCGGTGATTTCCTGTCCGAACCGTCCATCTAAAATCGGGCATATTAGTTGCAGGCGGGATTAGTTTTAACCCATCAACCTATCAAACTGATCGCGTCATGAACCTCATTGGAAACATTATCTGGCTTATTTTCGGCGGATTTATCGTCTTTATCGAATATATGGCGGCTGGGCTGGCGCTTTGCCTCACCATCGTCGGTATTCCATTCGGGATCCAATGTTTCAAAATCGGCATCATGACGCTCTTTCCGTTCGGCCAGCATGTACGCGATATCCCGGGCGACTCCGGCTGTTTGTCGACCGTCTTTAACATCATCTGGATATTCCTGGGCGGGATCTGGATTGCCCTTACGCACCTGGTTTTCGGCATTTTACTGGCTATTACTATCATCGGGCTGCCGTTTGCGAAGCAGCATTTCAAGCTGATGAGCCTGTCGTTCGCACCTTTTGGCAAAGAAATTTATTCATAAAATGCAGTTGAAAACCATTCCATCTGCATGAAAGCCATCGTCATCACCCAGCCCGGAGCGCCGGAAGTACTGCAAATCCGCGAACGCGAAAAGCCCACGCCCGATCGTTCGGAAGTGCTGATCAAAGTGTATGCAGCAGGCATAAACCGCCCGGACGTTTTTCAGCGAAAAGGAAACTACCCGCCGCCGCCGGGGGCGCCGCAGGACATTCCGGGGCTGGAAGTGGCCGGGGTAATCGAACAAACGGGCGCCGACGTGACCGATTGGAAGCCCGGCGACCGCGTGTGCGCATTGCTCGCAGGCGGAGGCTACGCGGAATATGCGCTCGCACAGGCGGCGCATTGCCTGCCCGTACCCGGGAGCTTCGGAAAGGAGTTCGCAGAAGCGGCTTCCTTGCCCGAAACGGTGTTTACGGTTTGGCATAATGTATTCCAAAGAGGCCGGTTACAGGCAGGAGAACGCTTTCTGGTGCATGGCGGCAGCAGCGGTATCGGCATTACGGCTATCCAGTTGGCCAAAGCATTCGGTGCGGAGGTTTTTGCGACAGCGGGCTCGGACGAGAAATGCGCAGCCTGCGATGCATTAGGCGCGAATATTACTATTAATTATAAAAATTCCGATTTCGAAGAAGTATTGAAAGAATTGGGAGCCGACGTGATCCTCGATATGGTAGGCGGCGACTATATTCCCAAAAACCTGCGCTTGCTGCGAGAAGAGGGCAGGTTGGTATTTATCAACACCATGAAAGGCAATAAAGTCAGGGCCGACGACGAGGTGGATTTTGGCTTGATTATGCGCAAACGGCTGACCGTGACCGGCAGCACGCTCCGGAACCGCGATCATGCATTCAAAGCGGCATTGACTTCCGATATCAGGCAAAACGTGTGGCCGGTTTTGGAAAAAGGACTCTTTAAACCGGTGATCGCGCGCACATTTCCCCTCACCGAAGCGGCCGAAGCACAGGCATTAATGGAAAGCAGCGACCATATCGGCAAGATCATTCTGCTGAATGATTGGTCATAAGGCGGTCGTTCAGGATTTTGGAAATCTGGTCGGCCTGAGCGTAGACCATTAAATGCCCGCCTCCTTCAATGATAATATCCGGTTTTACAATAATGATCGGGATCAGTTTATCGGCCGTTCCGTGAATGTGAAACAGGTTTTCGACACGGTCTTTCCGGTTCCAGCCGCTCATGCGGGTCAATGCCCATTTGAGAAATTTACTATCGGTAGCGTGCAGGATCTTTTTGAGTAATGTTTTCAGCTCGGGTGTGTCGGCGCCGAAATAGCTGTAAGTAACCCGGTTGGCCGATTTCAGCAAAGGCGCCGATAATGGCGACATAAGTAAAAACCGGATCATCGCCTGATAAAACTTCGAAAGCGGAACGCCGGTTGACATACTCGAAATGAGGGTAACCTGCTCCGGGCAGGCAATGTCGGCAATTTCCGATGCTACCACGCCTCCGAACGACAATCCTACCAGTTGAAATGGTTGCGAAGTGTCGATCTGCTTGCTCAGGCGCGCAGCGTAGTGTTGTAATGTTTCTTTCTTCAACGGCCTGACCCATTTGATATGCTTCACTTTCAGCTTCGGGTCGAGCTTCAACCTGGCAAAAACGCGTTCATCAGCGCCGAGGCCGCTCAGGAAATATACATTCATAGTTCTCGAAGAGGAATTTAGAGCGACAGAATCCGCCCCGGCAAAGACCTGTCCTCCGAAGAATGCGGCGAGTATCAGCAATAAAAAACAGGAGTGTCGGATATTCGAAATCATAGCTGGGGGCATTGGTTCCGAATATACGAACTCCTGTTTAATAAAATTGTGGGTGCTATTTTGTAATGTTAAACCGCGCGCCCGCCATCAGCCAGCGACCGGGCATTACCGAGCCCAGTACGTCGCTGTACTGTTTGTCGAAGGCGTTGTCTGCCTGTACAAACAGTGCCAGCTGGCGTTTGAGAAAAGCATATTCTGCCCTGGCGTTGAGTAAAAAGTAGTTTTTTGAAATAGAGGCTTCGATGGCCGATGCTTCACGTTCCGCCCGTTTTTTGTATAACCCATTCAAACTCACTGAAAAGCCGCCTACCTGGTAAATGGCCGAGAAGTTGGCGAGGAATTTGGCGTGCGACGAAAGGTAAAATGACTGTATCTGGCTTTTGTTATCGCTGTCCAGCCAGGTTAGGCCTGCATTGACGAGCAGTTTCTGGTTGTCGGAGATAGTATTCGCCGACTGGATATCCAGTTCGAAGCCGGTGGTGTTTACCTCCGCAATATTCAGTGCAAGGCCGAAGTTTCCGGTCGGCGAGAGGTTGTCCTTGCGCGGCATTTGTGCGTATGGCGTGGTTACGTAATCGATCAGGTCTTTTTGAAGGCGCTGGAAGAATGTACCCGATACTTTGAGTTGCGCGGTGGCATTGCTGGTCAGGAACCAGTCGGCGCCGGCTTCGTAGCTGAAAGAGCGTTCGGCTTTCAGGTCTGGGTTACCCACGCTGCCGCCGGTGACGAGTGTCTTTGCGTAGTTGTTGTACCGTTCGGTGAAATCGGCGTCGCGGATGGTCTTGCCTGCGCTGCCACGTAGCTGCCAGTTTGCTTTTTTGTAGGATAAATTGATTTGCGGGGAAACTTCGGTGCCAATGTTTTGTCGCCAGTCGATGCGGACGGAGGGCGTCACTGTAAAATCGCCGAAGTTTTGAACTACGGAAACAAACGGGGCCAGTTGGTTCAAAGTATGGTTACCGCGGTCGTTGGAAGCGATATTGCGCTGCTGGAAATTGATGCCGGCAATCAGGTTTGTGCTTGACGAAAGCCCTTGTTGTAAAGTAGCCAGACCTTGCCAAAGCCGTGATTTACTGCTATTCGCAATGGAATGCGGATTGAACATATACGTATCCTGCACCGATTTGAAACCACCATCCAGCGAAAATGCGGTCCTGTTTTTTTGGTAACCCAATCTTACCTGGTTCCACGACATTTTCACTTTCTCGCTGGCCGTATCGGACTTCAAAACGGTATAAAAGTTTTGTGCTGCAAAATCGCGGTGATCGTAAGCGCTGCGGACGGCCAGGTTCCAGTTGGGGGAAATGGCGTAACTCAGCGATAGTGATGCGGTATTGTTGTGGAAATAACCTTTGATACCGCGCTGCTGCACGCCGGATGCATTATTGGACAGAAAGCCTCCCGAAACAGCCAGCTTATTGCGCTGCACAAATGCACCGATATTGGCATTGAACAAGCCATATTCTCCGGCGCCGACACCGCCATTGATCTGTGTCTTCTGCACGGCATTACCATCTTCCGTATTGGCCGGCCGCGCTGCGAATGTTTTGGAAATCACATGAATAACCCCGCCCACGGCATCGGAGCCGTATAATGCGGAGGAAGCGCCTTTCAAAACCTCTATCCGGTCAATCTCGGCGGGCGAAATGGGGATATAACTGTTGAAATGCCCCGTGTTAGGGTCGTTGAGACGAATGCCGTCGAGGATCACGAGCACCTGCTGGAACGTGCCGCCGCGCAAAACGATGTCGCTCTGCGAACCCTGCGGCCCGCGGGCCTGTATTTCCACGCCCGGCACGTAGCGAAGGAGATCATCGATG
>CBIHPQ010000413.1:0-6171 GCA_966211825.1 uncultured Dyadobacter sp.
CTTGTTCAGCCATGCCATATCGATCTCGTTATCGAAGTGACCGATGTTACAAACTACCGCTTTGTCACGCATTTTAAGGAAATGACGGTCGGTAATGATTTTGTAGTTACCGGTTGCAGTAACGAAGATGTTAGCACGATCCGCGGCTTCGTCCATTGTTACTACCTCAAAACCGTCCATAGCAGCCTGCAATGCGCAGATTGGGTCGATTTCAGTAACCAACACACGGCATCCGGCACCGCGAAGTGATTCGGCAGAACCTTTACCAACGTCACCGTAACCTGCTACTACTGCTACTTTACCAGCCAGCATCAAGTCGGTTGCGCGGCGGATAGAGTCAACCAATGACTCGCGGCAGCCGTATTTGTTATCGAATTTAGACTTTGTAACTGAGTCGTTTACATTGATGGAAGGCAGGTGGAGCGTTCCGTTTTTGTAGCGCTCGTACAAACGGTGAACACCGGTTGTAGTTTCTTCCGAAAGACCTTTGATACCGTCGATCAGCTCAGGATACTCGTCGAATACCATATTGGTAAGGTCACCACCGTCGTCGAGGATCATGTTGAGCGGCTTGCGGTCTTCACCGAAGAACAAAGTCTGCTCGATACACCAGTTAAATTCCTCTTCATTCATGCCTTTCCATGCGTAAACAGGGATACCAGCTGCTGCGATAGCCGCTGCCGCGTGGTCCTGGGTAGAGAAAATGTTACATGAAGACCAGGTAACTTCGGCACCCAAAGCTGTAAGGGTTTCGATCAGAACAGCAGTCTGGATCGTCATGTGCAAGCAACCTGCCACACGCGCACCTGCCAAAGGCTGTGACGGACCGTATTCGGCACGGATCGCCATCAGGCCAGGCATTTCAGCTTCTGCCAATGTGATTTCTTTACGGCCCCATTCGGCCAGCGAGATGTCTTTTACCTTGTACGGGATGTACGTTTCGGTTGACGTTGCCATTATTTTACAGTTTAGTTAATATCTTGATTTTAACACAAAACTAAGTAGAAAAACCACCAGAGGGAATAAAAGCAGATACAAATTCTGATTTGAGGGGTAAATTTGGATATTTTATCTTTTAAAAGGCTCATCTGCCCGCATTATGCAGTGACGTCCCCGAATTTCACCCGCCGGCAAAGATATTTTGTCTGTATGCCAAAGGTTTATCACGCATATGCCGTTCGTCGACAATAGTATGACGTCGGTCGACAATGCTTTTCAAAGCCGCCTCCGAAATCGTTATCTTTGTTACCATGCGCCCTGTTTCCCCGGTACAGAATTTTAACAAGCATCAAAGAATTTTACTGCACATCCTGTTCTGGCTCGTCGTCCTGACGATCCTGACGGTTATCTACGGTGCAGGCATGCCCGATTACTGGCTCACGATCGGCATTGTGTCGATTTTTATGCCCATTCACATCGGTTATTTCTACCTGATCGCCTATGTGATCATCCCGAGGTTCTTCGACCGTAAGAAATACACACAGTTTGTGCTCCTGTTCGTGCTGATCGTCGTCGGTTCCACGCTGGCGTTCAGGTTAATGGAGATACTCGTCGCCGATCCGATCATTTACAATGCGGTGAAGAAGAACGATCCGACGTTCGTCTGGCGTAAGCTGGAAGGCAGTTTCCGGCAGCAGCTTGCAAAGCCGACCTACCTGATCAGCGCATTCGAGCAGACCAATATTTTCGTGTGGATCGCATTGTCGGTGAAGTTTTTCAAAATGTGGTTCGACAGGCGGCAGGCGGCCATGGAGGCCGAGCTGAATTTCCTCAAAGGCCAGCTGCACCCGCATTTTTTGTTTAATACCCTTAATAACTTATACGCATTGACGCTCAAACAGTCACCTCAGTCGCCGGGCGTGGTCATGGGGCTGGCGGAGATATTGCGGTATATGCTGTATGAGGCGAACACGGAGATCGTGCAGCTGGAAAGAGATATCAGCATTCTTAAAAGTTATATTGAACTTGAAAAAATACGGTACGAGGAGCGGCTGGATATTAATTTCAGTATCAATGGCTTAGGTCCTGACTTTAAAATCGCGCCATTGCTGATATTGCCGCTCGTCGAGAACGCCTTCAAGCATGGTGCCAGTGAGCAGATCGGGCAGGCGTGGATCAATATGGATTTGCGTGTGAAAAGCAATGCATTGAAATTCAAGATCTCGAACAGCAAACCGGAAACCTCCGTCCAGGACGACCGGCCGCACCACGTGAGCATCGGGCTCGCGAATGTGCGCAAGCGGTTGGAAATACTTTACCCGGGCGCCCATAACCTGAAAATCATGGACGAGGAGGATGTATTTGCCGTGATTTTGGAAATTGACCTGGACAAACGTTTGGAAATCTGATGTTTATGAAGCTGAAAGCCATTCTGGTGGACGATGAGCCCCACGCTATCGAGGTGCTGGACAACTACCTCGCCAATTTTGCGGAAATCGAGGTCACGGCGCGCTGCCAGGACGCGATCCAGGCATTTCAGGTGTTGCAGCAGCAGAAGATCGACCTGATGTTCCTCGATGTGAAAATGCCGGGCCTCAAAGGCACCGATTTGCTCCGTAGTCTCAAAAATCCTCCCAAAGTCATTTTTACGACGGCCTACCAGGATTACGCCGTCGAGGGTTTCGATCTTAATGCGGTCGATTACCTGCTCAAACCCATCCCGTTCGAGCGCTTCCTGCGTGCGATGGATAAAGTTTTCACGGGCCTGAACATCACCAATCAGACCGTTTCGGTGGCGCAGAAGAATGTGCAGGCCAGCCAGGATGTTTTTTTGTATTTAAAAGTAGACCGTAAAATGGTGAAAGTGAACGTCAACGACATTTACTGGATCGAAAGTCTGCGCGACTATATCAAAGTCGTTTTGAAAGATAAAGTGCTTATTTCAAAACAAAAGATCAGCCTTTTGGAAGAACTGCTCCCCGAAGACGGCTTTATCCGGATCCACCGGTCTTTCATTGTCTCCGTGGATAAGGTCGAAAGCTACCATTCACATAAGCTGGAAATATCCGGTAAGGAACTGCCGATCGGCCGCAACTTCCGCAACGACTGCCAGCGCCGCTTCAAACTCACCTTTTAACCGGCGCTGCAAAAGGCGTTTGTCGACAAAACCAGCCGTTGATCGACACTCGCTTTGCAGGCCTTCTGATGCTCGCCAAATCGATTTAACATTGCAGCGCCATTGAGAAATGGAAGTAAAATCTATTAAATCATTTGGAGTATTAGCCATGTTAAAAACAAGAAGAATTCTTTGGGCGGCCTTGTCCTTTGCCCTGTTGCTGGGTAGCTGCAAGGAAGACGAAGATGTAAAACCATCCGACACATTGACCGCCAAAGCAGGAGCGGACCAGACTGTAAACGCAGGCTCTGTTGTGAACCTCGACGGTAGCGCGTCTACCGACAGCGAAAACAAGCCTTTCGAATTCAGCTGGGCATTTTCTAAGAAACCGGCAGGAAGCGCCGCCAATCTGGCCTCGGCTACCACCGCCAAACCAACTTTCACTGCGGACCTGCCGGGTGACTACGAAGTGGAACTGACCATTACCAATGCCAATGGCCAGAGCAAGGACAAAGTCCTGGTCACCGCGACTGTTATCGAACCGA
This sequence comes from uncultured Dyadobacter sp., assembly GCA_966211825.1. Classification (GTDB taxonomy): domain Bacteria; phylum Bacteroidota; class Bacteroidia; order Cytophagales; family Spirosomataceae; genus Dyadobacter. The sequence continues at coordinate 3,601 of CBIHPQ010000413.1, forward strand.
TCGTGATCGATGCGAACATCCGCGCCAAACTGACCCTGAACGACCGCGTCGACAACCCCAACATCCCGGATTATATCGTGAATGCGAATGTGTCGGTGAATGCGGAACTGGAAATCAAGCCGGGTGTTGTGATCGCATTTGCACGTGATACTCGCCTCGAAATTAATGATAATGGCGGTGTGCTGCTTGCAAAAGGCGATTCTGCGAGGCCTATCCGTTTCATCGGGAAAGAAACCACGAAAGGTTTCTGGGCTGGTGTAACTTTCCGCTCGTCGAGCAGCGCGAACACGCTTGAATACGTACAAGTGTTGCATGCAGGAAGCAAGCCGCTTTACAGCACCACCAGGGCAGGTATGGCTGTTCTCGGCAGCGGCAGGGCAGAAGTTAACATTAAACATTGCCTTTTTGAGCAGAATGCAGGTTACGGTCTTTATCTCGACCAGGCGGTAATCCTCGCTTCATTTGAAAAGAACAATTTCAAAGACAACACCGAAGCGGGTATCCTCCTGGGTGCCGAAAACGTGAAAAACCTCGATACCGATTCCAAATTTACCAACGGCAACGGCCGCAATGTGGTGGAAATGTATGCTTCATCCCTGGCCAAAAATGCCACCGCAGAAGTGGTATGGAAGGGTTTCAAAGACAAAACCCCTTACCGCATTCTTGAAAACGTTACTTCCGACGCCAACTGGAAACTGTTGCCGGGCGTAATCATCGAAGTAGGGCGCGGAGGTAACATTACCATCGATGACGGCTATTTCAATGCGGTAGGCACAGAAGCAAACAAAATCATTATTCGCGGCGCAGAAAATACCGCTGCTTACTGGAAAGGTATGATTTCCTTCTCGACCAGCGACCAGAATATCATCGAAAACGCCGAAGTTTCAGGTGGTGGTAACATGGCCATCGTATCGGGTAAGAAAGCCAACATCGCGGTGTATGGCGGCCAGGCGCGCATGACGATCCGCAAATCGGTGATCTCCAACAGCGGCGGCTATGGCATCTTTGTCAACTACCAGGCCACCATTAATGCCGATGTAGAAACCGCCAACACGTTCAAAGACAACGCGCAAGCCAAGCTGCTGAAAGAGTAGGGAGTTGTAATGGACAGTTCCACGTATTTTACCAGTTCCATATTCGGCCTGATCACACTCCTGGTGGTTTTTACGTTCCATCAGGCTGTGAAAGGCTCCCGGCTCTTCGCAACGCTGGTTGCCGTCTGGATAGCGATACAATGCGGGGCGGCGCTGGCGGGGTATTTCCAGGTTACCGATTCCATTTTTCCCAGATTGCTTCTGGTGGTGGTCCCACCCGCTTCCCTGATGGCCTGGCTGATTTTCGCCAGGCCCGGGAAAGCGCTCATGGACCGGATGAATGTAGACCTCCTCACGATGATCCACGTCGTCCGTGCGCCCATCGAAGTAGTGCTGTACTGGTCGTTCCTCGATAAAATGGTGCCGCATGAAATGACTTTCAGCGGAGGTAACCCCGACATTCTCGCGGGGCTTTCCACACCCTGCGTGTACTATCTCGGGGTAATGAGAAACGGAATGAAATGGCGGCTGATGGTAGCCTGGAATTTTGTGTGCCTCGGGCTGCTGTTCAATGAGATGCTCCGCGCCGTATTGTCGGTACCGTTCTTTTTTCAGACGATCGGCCTCGACCAACCCAATGTGCTGGCCATGCAGTTCCCGTTCGTGCTGTTACCCGGAGTGGTGGTGCCGATCCTGCTCTGCGCACACATGGTGGTAATACGCAATCTGGTGAAGGCGCATTGGCAGGAGCCGAAGTTTGTGAGTTCGGGCAGGGCGGTGATAAACCATTTTTTTAGTGGAAATGAAATATAGCCATGAACATCCTAACACATTATCTGCTTGCAGCGCTTCTGGCCACTGCGGGCATTCAACACCAGGCTGTGAGCAAGACCAGGCGCCCTGCCCGCCAGCCATTCCCCGAAAAGGGTTTTTGGGTAACGGAAACCTCGCCGGATCAGAAATCGACCGTTGTCAGATATTACGCGCATAGCAACCAACTCGTGTCGGAAACGACGGAGCCCGTGGTACTCGATGTCAGGAAACTTTCCGTTAGAAAATATTTGAATGAAAGGCTCCGCAAAGAGCTGGAAAAGGATACAACGGGCCAGGCGGCGTTCAAGCTCTATGAAATCAATTGAGGTCCAGTCCGTCGTTCAGGTAGTTGGCGTGGTGCTGTATTTTTTCCTGGCCGCGCAGGGCGCGTTTTACCGCATCGGTTTTGGCAAAGCACTGTTTGATATTTCGCCCGAGGGCTTCATCGAGCTGCGCAAGGCCGTGGACCCGCGTGTGAGGCGCCCGTTGAAGGCCCTGTACATTTCCTCACTGGCGACCATGCTTACCTGGCTGGTCCTGGCGGTTAATTCTGGCGGATTACTTACCTACGGGCCGGTCCTGGTCGCCTTTCTGCTGCTGGTTGCGGATCTGGTGCTTGCACTGAAACGAAGAGAGCCGGTCAACCAGAACAACAAAAGCGAATTGCTGTACACCCGTCAGGGCTTCGTCAATGCCCGCGACGAATGGATGAAATACATCTTCA
>CBIHPQ010000414.1:0-6170 GCA_966211825.1 uncultured Dyadobacter sp.
TGGCTCGGGCGCCCTTGCCGCGCGCTACCCGTATGCAGGAGCAGCTGCGCAGGCGCATGGTTGAACTGGTCGGTATGCATCGCTTTGAGGAAAGTGTTCTCATCGGCGACGGTCTGCAAATAAGGCAGATAATCCGAAAGCCACGCGCCCGACTCGCCATATTGTGCGAATTTCCCCTGCGGACCGAGCATTTTAGGAACTCCCTGGATGAATGCGAATTTTTTGCCTTCCAAAAATTCGGCCGGACAGTCCTTCCCGTGATATTTGACGAGTTCTGGCTTGTAGTCAAACAGTTCGAGCTGCGACGGTGCACCTGCCATGTGAATGTAAATTACCCGCTTGGCTTTCGGTGCAAATTGCGGGATACCGGCAGCAGCCATCGGATCTCCTGCCTCGCCCGCTTTCGATGAGCCGCAAGAGCCCAGCAGCGAGCCCAGTCCCAATGCCCCCAGCCCGAAGCCAGCCGATTGCAGAAAGTGCCGCCGGGTCTGCCGTTGAATTTCTGCGTGTTGTAACTCTTTTAGTAGCTTTTCCATTTGGGATTATTCTTTTGTCACGACGTTGTCGAGATTCAGCAGAACGTTTGCTGAAATCGTCAATGCGGCCAGTTCAGGGGACTTTTCTTTTCCGTAAATCAATATGCTATCCACTTCCGAAGGCTTCGCGCGGTATTCGGCCAATGCTTCTTTGTATACTTTCATGAGTACGTTCAGGCTTTTCGGTTCGATGGATTTGAACGTCAGCAGGCGGTAGCCTTCTTTCAGCTGTTGCTCGGGCGTTTTGCCGCGTGTTTGCATTTTGGACGCCAACTTCTCGGCCGCTTCCAGGTAAACCGGGTCGTTCAGGGTTACCAATGCCTGCAACGGCGTGTTGGTAATGATCCGCCTCGACTGGCAAAACTCCCGGCTGGGGGCATCGAAAGTGGTCATGGAAGGATATGGGGCCGTTCTTTTCCAATAAGTATAAACTCCCCGGCGGTATTTGTCCTCCCCCGCACTTACTACCCAGCTTTCGCCGCTGTATGGCGACTGCCAGATCTTGTCTGGTTGCGGCGGCATGACGCTCGGGCCATACATTTTGTTTGAAATAAGTCCGCTGCATGCGAGGGCCTGGTCGCGCACCTGCTCGGCGCTCAGGCGTACCCGCGGACCGCGTGAGAGCCATACGTTGTACGGATCTTTCTCCTTCCTGTTTTCATCGGAGCGGGAATCCTGCCGGTAAGTAGCCGACATGACGATCGTTTTCAGCAGTTTTTTAACACTCCATTTATAATCATCAATGAACGAAACAGCCAGCCAGTCCAGCAATTCGACGTGGGAAGGCTCGGCTCCCTGCGAGCCAAAATCTTCGACGGTTTCCACGATACCCCTTCCAAAAAGTTGCTCCCAGAAACGGTTTACGATCACACGGCCGGTCAGTGCATTGTCGCGGCTAACGATCCATTGGGCGAGGCCTAGCCTGTCGCGGGACGCACCTTTGGGCAGCGGTGCGAGTAGTTTGGGCACGTCTGCTTTCACTTCCGGACCTTTCACCATCCAGTTACCCCGGACAAATACATTGGTTTTTCTTGCAAAATCACCTTTTCCTTCCCAAAGTACCGGCATACTCTCCGTTGGGCGCGTCAATGCGGTGGCATAGTCGGTCACGACCTGCTCGTAACCCGGCTGACCAGCCCCCGGCAAAGCTTGCTGAAATGCAGTCCAGGTTATCCGTACCCATTCTTCGGGCGCTTTCGGGCTGCTTAGGGAGAGATAAATGTCGTGCTTTCCGGTAGTCCTGGTAATCGGCGCGATAATCACAGTGTCGCGCGTCGGGACTTTGATCGTGGAAAGTACCGGGCCGTCGAGCTTGTCCAAATGCAATGTCAGCACCGCATTTTCGGCCTTTGTACCGATATTCATCAGCACATTGTCTGCGCCGGTAAGGTTTACTTGCGGAATGCGGGCATTGCCTTTGTCTTTAACACCATAATAAGAAATGACAAGCACGGTGGACTGATCGCCTTTCACAAAGTTGTGCGCATTGATCTTCGGCTCCACTACTTTCATGAACTGCGTTTTGGCTTCCAGGTCTTTGGGGTCGTACTTTTTCACCCATTCTTTCACCCTCTCAAAACGGGCGGAGTCCTCTCCTTTGTAAAACCGCAACTTCGGCCATTCGTCCCACACATCCTCGTCGCGCGAGTTGTTGAAGAAGGCTGCGTACTTATAGTATTCCTCGTGTGGAATGGGATCGTAAGGGTGGCTATGGCATTGGATACAACCGAACGTGGTTCCCTGCCAAACTTCCCAGGTGGTATTCACGCGGTCTATCAAAGCGGCTGTACGAAACTCTTCGTCGTCTGTGCCGCCTTCATTATTTGTCATTGTATTCCTGTGAAAACCAGTGGCTATCACATTTTGCTCTTTGGGAAAGCCATCTTTCTTCTCAGGCAACAGGTCGCCAGCCAGCTGTTCGATGGTAAAGCGGTCAAATGGCTTGTCTTCGTTGAAAGATTTGACCACATAATCGCGGTAGCGCCACATCGTGCGGCCGCCGTCGCTTTCGTAGCCTTTCGTATCAGCATAGCGGGCAAGGTCCATCCACATGGATGTCCATTTCTCGCCGTAAGCCGGTGATTTGAGCAGCTTGTCCACTACCTTTTCGTAAGCGTCGGGCGATTGGTCGTTTTCGAAATCCCGCACCTCTTTTTCCGTCGGCGGCAGGCCGGTGATATCCAGGCTTACGCGCCGGAGCAATGTAGCACGGTCGGCCTCGGGCGAGGCTTTCAGACCTTCGTCTTTCAGCTTTTTGGCAACAAAATGGTCGATTTCGTTCTTTGCCCAGCCCTTATCTCCCGTATTCAGCAAGCCGAACAGGTTGGAAAAGCTGTTCAAAGACGGCACATCCGGTCTTTCTATTTTTTTGTAGGCCCAATGCGTTTCCCACTCCGCCCCTTCATTGATCCATTCTTTGAGAATGCCTATTTCCTTCTCATTGAGCGGCGTGCCGTTTTTAGGCATCTTCTCATCAGGGTCATCGGAAAGGATGCGCCGGATCATCTCGCTGGCATCGGCATCGCCACGCACGACGGGAATTTTGCCCGATTTGCCCGGTTCCAGCATTTCGTGCTCGAACAAAAAGCTGACATCGCCCGCTTTTTTCACACCGCCATGGCAGCCCATGCAATGCTTGTTGAGGATCGGCTTTACATCGGCATTGTAATCCACTTTCTTTCCCCACGGAAGGCCGGCCCAAGAAAAATACATTACCGGCACTGCCACCACCACTAAACCGATCAAAAATCTGGTATGCATTCGTTTTATATTAATGATTTATTCGCCTAAACTTGAATATAGCACTTGCAGCCTCCGTCGCCTCCACTCAATGAGCCGGTAGCATGTTTCAATTATCCAGCTTCTTTCATAGCTAAAAGACTGAATTTAACCAAAATTACCCAATAAAGTGCGGTCGACGACGGAGGTGCATTGCGCTTACTGCCAAATGGCGTTCTGCTTTACATTAGGATTGCCCAGCAGCTCTTTCTGCGGCAGCGGCAGCACATAGTCGCGATCCTTGGGCGTGCGATCAAGCTTGTACTTCTCCGCGAAATGCTTGATCTCCTTTCCAAGGTAATCCTGCGGGCCGCCCGGCTTGCTTTTGCGGCGCAGCTCGGGGTACATAACCTGCTCGAAAACAAACTCCTGCATGCGCTCGTGGATGATCGCGTCGCGCAATGCCGACTGGCTGAGGCCTTTCAATGCCGCCAGCCCCGCACGGGCGCGCACCTTGTTGATCGACGCGAATGCATCGCCCTGGCCGCTTTCGTTGCAGGCTTCTGAATGGCCCAGCAGAATATCGGCCAGACGGATGTAAATCGTGTTTTTCTCCGTCGCCGCATTGCTTTTATCGAGTTCGACGATCTTCGCTGCCCACGCTTTGCCGAAAATCATCTGCGCCGGATCCTTCGGGTTTGCATCCGATTTCACCACACCACCGAACCGCGAAAGGTTATAATCAGCCTTTTCGCTCCAATGCACGATCGGGTAAGCGCCGTTGATCTTGCCGAAACGGCCCGTCGGGTAACTTTCGATAAACGTTCCCGCAATGCGCTTGTCCTTCGGATCATAACTGGCGCGGAATTCCTGCGTGGCGCTCAGCCAGCTCCATCCCGACCCGCCCAGCTCGCTCGGAAAGTCTTCCGGGTTGAAGTGCATTGAATGCACATTGAATTCGTTCGGGTTGGCCGAGGCCGAAACCTGCGCTTCGAAGATCCTTTCTCCCTGGTTTTCGTGGTTCAGGTCAAAATTGTGGGAGAAATCGGCGAACAATGTGATGCCGCTGTTATTGATAATGTCTTCACCCGTGGCCTTCGCCTCTGCCCATTTCTCGTCCCAGAGCTGGGTTTTCATTAAAATCGATTTCGCCGCCCATTTAGTCGCCCGGCCGATGTCAGTGCCGGTATAACTCGCCGGCAAAAGGTCCGCGGCTGCTTTGGTGTCGGAATAAATTTGCTCGATTACCGCTGCTTTTCCACCCGTGTTGGACGGTAATTCGGAGATATTCTGCGTCGATTTGGTCGTAAGCGGCACATTATCGAAGTAACTCAGCAAGCTGTAATAATAGAAGGCGCGCAAAAACAGCGCTTCCCCTTTGACACGCTTGATCAAAGCTTCATTTGTCGGATCTTTCATTGCGTCGGCAGTTTCGATGATCGCATTCGCCCGGTTGATCGAGCGGTAGCAGATTCCCCAGTAGGCCTCGATGTACTCATCGGCCGGGTTCACATTGCCCAGGTTGTATTGCAGCGGCCCTTTCTCCCATCCCACCTGGTAACCTATCAGGCATTCAAATACATAACGATCGTAGAAGTAGCCTGAGTATTGCGAATTCAGGTCGTCGTATACCGCATTCACGCCCAGCGCCAGCTCAGCCGCCGTTTTATAAAAGGTATCAGGATTGATAAAATCCGGCTTTTCTTTCAAGTCGGAGCATCCTGCAACGGCAAACAGCAATGCCGAAAGGCTCGTCAATCTGATTTTATATAAAAATGATTTTTTCATAACAAACTCATTTTCAATTTGAAATATTAAATACCAAGATTAACACCCACTGTAAACATCCGCGACCGCGGGTAGGCGTCGTAATCGTCGCCGCGGTTCAGGTTGTCCTGGCCCTGGTTGTTCACTTCGGGGTCGAAACCCTTATACTTGGTGATCAGGAAGAGGTTTTGCCCGCTCACATACACGCGCGCAGTGCGGATGTAGGCGCTCTTGACCGGGAGCGTGTACCCGAGCGAGAGGTTTTGCAGGCGCACAAAAGAGCCGTCCTGGATGAAGAATGACGAGCGGCGGAAGGAAATAAAGTCGCGGCGGCCGTCGATTACCGGGCGCGATGCATTCGTGTTTTCGGGTGTCCACGAGTCGGTCAGGATGTTGGCGATCTGGTTGATTTTCTGCACACCATCGCCCATTTCCGACTGTTGGAGGTTACGGACCTTATTGCCATGCACGCCCCGGAAGAATACCGCCAGGTCGAAACCCTTGTATTTGAGGGTGGTATTAAAGCCCCAGGTCAGTTTCGGGTTCGGGTCGCCGATGATCCTGAAATCGTCGGTGGTGTATTTTCCATCGCCATTCACGTCCTCATATTTGGGGTAACCGGCTCTCGCAGAGTAACTTTTTCCTTCCTCGTCGGTTTGAAAAAGCCCGATATAGTTATACCCGTTCCAAACACCGATCGGATTGCCGCCCTCTACCCAGCTGCCCTGCACGCCGAGGTGCCCGCTGGTACTGTTAGAAAAGAACGGCGCGCTTTTGCCAAGATCCAGGATTTTGTTTCTCAACACCGACACATTACCGCTCACGTCCCAGGTCAATGCATTGTTGCTGACCAGCTTATAACTCGCCGAAAACTCCAAGCCCTTGTTGCTCAGCGAGCCGGAGTTGAGCATAATAGTGCTGAAACCCGTGCTTTGGGGAATGGAAACATCGAGAAGCAAGTCGGTTGTTTTGTTCTTGAATGCGTCGATCGTCAGGCTGAGGCGGTTGTTCAGCAATGCGAAATCAAGGCCCACATTGAGCATGGAAGTACTCTCCCATTTCAAATCGGAGTTCGGGATTCGGTTAGGCGCATAACCGGAAACGAGCGTGGGCACACCACCGAAAACGTAATTGTAAGGTACCAAACCA
>CBIHPQ010000415.1:0-6153 GCA_966211825.1 uncultured Dyadobacter sp.
GGCCGGAGAAAGGCGTTGTTTGCATGTTCGTCCAGTTGGTGCCACCATTGGTGCTTTGCTGCCACAGGTAGGTAAACGGTCCGTTGCCGTCGGGAGCCACGGTGAAGGTGGTCGGGGTGCCGGGGCACAGGGTTACGTCCGCCGGTACCACCGGAATGTCGGTGTCACATTCCACGAATGCATTCGGGCAGCTAGCCGCATCGTTTCCACCCGAAGGAGCGCTCGTCGAGAGCAGAGTTGCGGTGTTATCAACCGGGTCGATACGGTAGAACCCGCCTGTGGAGTTATTGAAGCCATACAGTTTGCCCGCTATATCGCTGAACAACCCCCCATAAGCCGCGTTCGGTAAGCCGGTTACCGGGGTTGGATTGGTGGTGACGACACCCGTAAGTGGGTTAATGGTCGTAATGTTGCTGGTGGGAGTAATACCGTAGCCCAGTCCGGTCGAGGCCAGGTAAGCCATATCCGACGAGTTGAACCCGGCAGAGACTGCCGTTCCGTAGTCCGGGCCTGTTTTAAGCGCATAGCCGTTGGAGGGATCTACCAGTTCGAGAAAGGTCGCGCGCGCCGGGTCGACGTCCACCACGTAGAAGCTCGGGGCGTTGGAGCCGTAAATCAGCATGTAGCCATTTGGCAGTTCCACTCCGACATTGTAGCTTGCCACCGGCAGGTTCGGAATATTGTATACCACTGTTCCGGCCCCTGCGCCTATACGTACGATGTCGTTGGAGCTGTTGACCGTTCCCCAAAGAAAGTTATCCGAAGCGGTGCTGTATATCAATGAGTTGATGGCCAATGTGGTATTGCTGCCTATTTGCGTGCGTACGCCGGAGCTCACATTGTAGCTTAGTAGGGCGGATGTGGTTTCACCGGCAAGGATCGCGACCTGGTAGGCAATGCCGTCGAGGCAGCCGAATGCGGATTGCTGGCCCATGCGGAAATTCTGGTTCTGCATGTTCGTGCCCTGGTTGGCCAGGGCGATCTCGCCGGTCAAAGGCGCGTTGGCCTGGTTGGCGGTATTACTGCCGCCAACCACATCCTCGACCACATAGTACGTCCCCGGCACACGGTTCCCGTTCCGGTTAGTGGCAGTATTGGTCAGCACAACCTTGTGGTTGGCGAGTGTATTCGGCAGGCCGGTAAATGCATATGCGCCATTGGCTCCCACCTGTGTAGAAGCAATGATGGTCCCCGATGCATTGACGACGTTGACAAACATGGTGCCGCCGAAGTCGGTGCCCGTTTCCCCGGCATCTACTATCCCGTCATTGTCGGCATCGACCCAGACGGTCCCATTAATGTTGACAGCCATGGCTCCCCCATAGCATAGCACTCCCATGAGCAGGAAAAGTGCTCTGAGCAATAAATTTTTGTTCATAAGCAGGTATTTGTGTTTGGTGGAAAAAATTGAGGAATTGTTAATGGTCTTCAAGAACCGCTGATACGGCGTTATATAATTTGAAGCGAGGTGCCTTTGCTTTGCTGGGAGGAGTAAGTGAAGAAAAATACTTCGACACAAATATCGAAGTAAATTACAATGTAACGAGTCAAATTTTGTAGATATGATTCGACAAAATAGATTTGTATTTCGACGAATTTATCGATATACCGTGCACTATACCCATGTATAGTGGTAACCTCCGGGTAAGCTGTCGATCTCGGGTACGCCTGAATGGTAATTTTGTATCGCCGCCCGGCCCCGGTAGCTGGCTGCCAGTCATGCACCACCCCGGAGCCAGGTGTGAAGTATTCATACCATCCAAACACAATGAAATCATGTCAAAGACAACTTGGAATGTAGACGCAGCCCATTCGGAAGTGCAGTTTAAAGTGAAGCATCTCGTGATCTCGACCGTAACCGGTTTTTTCCGTTCCTTTAACGGCTCGGCATCGACCGACGGTGATGATTTCGAGGACGCCCAGGTCAATTTTACCATCGACGTTAACAGCGTGGATACCGGCCAGCCAGGCCGCGACGAACATTTGCGGAATGCGGATTTCTTCGAGGCGGAGAAATACCCAGAGTTCCGTTTTGTATCTAAATCCCTTAAAAAAGACAAGGGCGATGTTTATAAACTGGCTGGTGACCTGACGATCAAAGGCGTTACCAAAGAAGTGGAACTCGCGGCCGAATATGGCGGTACCGAACGCGACCCGTGGGGTAACACCAAAGTGGGCTTCGAAGTAAGCGGTACCATCGACCGGAAGGATTTCGGCGTCACGTTCAATTCACTGACCGAGACCGGCGGACTTGCATTAGGGGAAAATATTAAAATTCTGGCCAACATCCAGCTGGCAAAACAAGCATAACAGCCATTATTTAGAGTAGCTGACGTGCGAGAGGGTGTCCTGTTTCGGGGCACCCTCTTTTTATATGAATGGTTTTAAAACTATTTTCCGTTGATCAGCTCCAAAGCCTTTTCGAGCGGCTCGTCGCGGCCGTCAGCAATGCCGCGGATCGTCGGTTTTACTTCTACCTGCGGCACAATGCCGATCTGCTGCGTTTCACGGCCATCGGGGTAATAAATGCCGATACCACTAATACCCGTACGAATGCCGCCCGGAAGCCCGATCGACGACACATTGCCGTCAGCTCCGGCTGTTGTACTGCCGATCACGGTCACATTAGGCGCTGCCAGAAAGGCCATGGTCGTGTATTCCGACTGGCTTACCGAGTTTTCATTGACGATCACGATCACTTTGCCCTTGTAGTAATCCGGGTTGCTTGTACCCAGTTGCAGTTCAGGGGAATAGGTAAACAGTCCGGGCGTTTTTAAGCTGCCTATCGTAAATTTCACAAAAGGTTTGGCCTCCGGCAGGAGCATCGGTACAAATGAAAATACCATGAAATCGGACGGATAGCAGCGCATATCCACAATCACGCCTTTACTTTTCGTGATCGAGGGCGTTATGGCCGGCAAATACTTGTTTTTGAACTTACCCGGGAAAATGTAAGCGACGTCGGATCCGATCATTTTGAAGCAAGTGTCCTTTTTGTTGTAATTGGCATAAATATCCACCTTGTTCCGCGGGTACAACGAAATGTTGGCTTTTTGTACTTTTTCATTTCGTTTAAATGTAATGGCCATCGTCGAATCGTTCCCGCGCAGCAGATTCGGAGCCATCGTTTTCAACTGGATCACCGGGTTCGATCCGGGCGTATAGGGCTTCTGTTCATCGATGATCCGGTCGACAGGTTTGCCATTGATGGTTTCGATGACATCGCCGCGTTTCAGTCCCGTTTGCTCCCCCAACTTTGTATTGTAATAGTTGATAACCACCGGCTTGCCTTCGACGAATGCGAGTTCAACCGGCGCGAAATTTTTACCGAAATGCTTGTCCAGCGCATCGTGATGGCCGTAGATGTTCGCATGCGAATCCTTCACACGTGCAATGAGCGCGAGCGTGGCGAGTTTGAATTCCGTTTCGTCCGCCGCCATCACGAATTTGGGCACGAATTCATTCAGTACCGCAAACCAGTCTTCACGGATCAGCGGCTTGTACGGGAAAAAGTATTCGATCATATTCCAATAGCGAAACAGCGTCAGCAGCCTGAAACCGGCGTCGGGGTAGGACATTTCCTTATAGGCAGTCTCATTTCCGAAGTCGGGGTTACCTACATTTGGAACGGTTCCGATGTAATAATGTTTGCCCTGGCGCTCCGCTTTCCGGATCGAATCCAGCCTGGGCGACAGAACTTTTCCCGAGGCATCGATCCAGCCCAGACCGGGCCTGATCGCCGCGTCGGCAGGGATCGTTTCGGTGCCGAGTGATTTGACGGGCCCGAATTTGTTCAGCCATCGTGCGAGCACGCGTTGGCGTTCCGCATCGTTTTTAGCGTCGATATAGGGTGCGGCGACACGGAACAGCTCGTAATCCATATTGAAATTGCCCTCCGCAATGGCCGGATGGTGGTATTTTACAAAGCCCCATATCCTGCCCAGTTTTGCAAGATCTTCGGTTTGCTGCTTCGAAAGCGGCCTTCCCGGACCGAGCGTCAGCCTGGACCCGCCGTCGAACTCGGTATCGAGCGCCGCCGGATATTGTTTTTTGGGAGGCGCCGCGGTAAATGGCTTGCCGTCGACGAGTAGCTCAAATTGGTCGGCCCATACCGTGCCCTGCCCGACGAGTATTGCGCCAATGTAAATTTTTTCGGCATCCTCGGTGAGGCGCATTTTTATGCTGTATTGTTTCCAGCCTTCGGTCCCCTGGATCGCTTTCGCTTGCCCATTGTCGAGGTCGAGCGTGCCCGATTTACTGTCGATCCGCATCATTAATCCCACCCAGCCCTTCGACACATCCTTAAATTTCAGGTAGCCCCGCAATTCGATTTCCTGACCTCTGAAAGCGACGGGGATCATATTGGCAGCGCAGCCGAATTGCATATTCTCAGCCACCGCCGGTGCCTGGATTCGCACTGCTGCTTTTCCGCTGTATTTTTCCGTTGTGTCGATCAAGAGCGCATAACCCTGTCCCCATTCCATCCAGGGCCTGGAAAGCTTCGGGGTAGCATTTGGTTTTTCGAAATCAAGGTTAAAATCTGTTGATGCAGGCTGCTGCGCGATGGAGGCTGTTGTGCAGAGCAGCCAAAGGAGCATTGCCGGGAGGTATCGCATAGCGTAATAGTTTTTCTTTGTAAAAGAAGGGTTACTACTGCGAATACTGTAACCGTATGTTAAAAGAATGTTGCCTTATAGTAAATGCAAAGTCCCAATACGTTGCCTGAACGCATTGGGACTTTTCGAAAGGGTGGTATGGCTTACCAGGGAATCGGCTGGTCGAGGAAGAAATAGCCGCCCGTAGGCCCGTCGGCGTCGAGCGTGGCCATGCGGACGCTGGATTCGGCACCATCCTCGGGCGTCATAGGCGCAACCGAGCCGCCCAGTGGCGTGTGTACCCAGCCCGGGTGTACCGAATTTACTTTGATGGCAGTGTCCTTCAATTCATGGGCCAAGTGCACTGTGAATGCATTCAAGGCGGTTTTGGAAGCGTCGTATCCGAACATTTTCACGCCATAGATCTGCGAGGAAGGGTCGGAGTGGAGGGAAAGCGAACCCAGGTTGCTCGAAAGGTTCACAATGCGGCCCGCTTCCGATTTTTTGATCAATGGCAATAATACCTGCGTGCTGAACACGACCGCGAAGAAGTTGGCTTCCATCGTTTCCCGCAATGCCTCGCGCGACAATCCGCTGGTCGCGTGCTTCTTACCGATCGCCGCAAACGGCTCGCCTTCCCTACTAATGCCCGCGTTGTTGATCAGAATGTCGAGCTTACCGAACTTGCTTTCGAAGTACTCATATGCTGCGGTATAGTCGGCGTCGTTCAGGACATCGAAGCGGATCGATTCCGCGGTAATGCCTTCCGTTTTTAGTTTTTCCACCGCTTCGAGTCCGGCCGCTTCATCGCGGACGCCGATGACGGGCAATATGCCCAATTTACCCAGTTTACGGGCTGTTTCAAATCCGATACCGCGGTTTCCTCCGGTAATAAAAGCTACTTTTTGTGTCGACATGATCATTTGTTTTAAATAAAATATACTTACTAGTAAGTAAGTTATTAAGGCAAAAAAATTATGGTTTCAATTCCAGTTTTAATTGTGCTACCACGGCCAGATAGTGGTCATTTCCGATCAGTCTTGCATGCTGTAACGCGCCAGCCAGTGCGGAGGCCAGTACTGCGGCTTTGCCCGCGGCGCTGCCTTTAAATTGAAATACGCCGTCGGCTTTCCCGGCTTCCAGCAAACGCGTAAACCATTCCGTCACTTCCGTCAGGTACGCCGCTGCTTCTTGCCGGATGGAATCGGGTAATTGCCGGTAATCCGACGCGCTCGCGCCGATCATGCAGATCCTGTTGCCGTTTTCGAGATACTGTTGATAGTTGTTCAGAAATGCGTCGAGCTTTTCTTGATACGTTTTGTCGAACCGGGCAAAAGCCTCATGATCGCGGCGCACCACGTCGAGGCCGAGGTCTTCCTTGCTGGGAAAATGATAATGCACGGCAGCATTCTTCATGCCAAGCTGCGACGAGATCTGCTGGTAGCTCAACGAAGGATATCCCACCTGCTGCACCAGTTCGGCGGCCAGTTCGGCAATTCTGTCCTTTGTTTCCGATCTCATTTGCTTGCTTTTTAATTGACGGCTCAAATTTACTTAC
>CBIHPQ010000416.1:0-6118 GCA_966211825.1 uncultured Dyadobacter sp.
GCTTTGACGCCGATGTACGGATCGGTAGCAAACATGTATGGACGAATGTAAAGCGAGCAGCCGGGCTGGGACGGCACCCATCCTGCATCCAGACGGAGCAGTTCGGTGAGGCCGTTCATGAAAATCTCTTCCGGGATCGCTGGCATGCAAAGGCGCTCAGCAGATTTGTTGAGGCGTTTCCAGTTATCGATTGCGCGGAAAAGCAGCACTTCACCTGCATCGTTTTTGTAAGCTTTCATTCCCTCGAAAATAGCCTGACCGTAATGTAGCGCGGCGGTGGCAGGGCTAAGTGAGAGGTCGCCATAAGGGACAATGCGGAGGTCCTGCCATTGGCCACTTTTGTATTCGGCGATGAACATATGGTCGGAGATGTTCCGTCCAAAAACGAGGTTGTTGAAGTCAACCTCCTGCAAACGGGATTGGGTGGTTTGCTGAACTTCTATTTGTACTGTGTCGGCTGTCATGATGCCAAAAATTTAATTTTTCAAACGCTTTCCGAAGCTTACAAGTTGAAAAAAGGCGGGATTTGGAGACCCCGGCGCATTCTTTCTTAAGTCCCGCAATTTAAATAATTTAATCTATAAATAATTGATATTTAGTACAACAATTATTTTTGTCGGGAAACCCTCGGCTGCCACGTAACTTCTTCAATACCCAGCTCGTGCGTCATGGCCCGGCAGAGCATGAAAAGGTAGTCGGAAAGGCGGTTGAGGTAGCGGATCACGATGGGTTCCACTTCCTCGCCCTGCTGCAAATGGATCACAGCGCGCTCGGCCCTGCGGCAGACGGTGCGGGCGATGTGCCCGTATGAAACGCTGGGGTGCCCGCCCGGGAGTATGAATGCCCGCAGGGGAGGGACTGTCGAATCGATCAGGTCCATTTCTTTTTCCAGAAGGACGATGTCTTCATCATACAGGTCGGGTAATATCTTCTTTTTCTGGTCGGGCTCCGATGCCAGGTTCGAACCGATCGTGAAAAGGCGGTCCTGGATTTCTTTGAGCAAATCTTTGCGGATTTCATTCACGGGCTGGTCGCGGAGCATGCCAATGTAGCTGTTCAGTTCGTCGACAGTACCGTACGCATCAATGCGCACATGGGCCTTGCTCAGGCGAGTGCCGCCGATGAGAGAGGTTGTGCCTTTGTCACCGGTTTTGGTGTAGATTTTCATGTGGGGGATTAGTAAAAAGTAATTTAAGGACGTCGCGGTTTCAGCAGCAAGTCCTCAAACTCGTCGTCAGCTATGCCCTTTTTTACAATCGCGGCATCGACTTCATCAAAGAGTCTTTCACTCGGATGATTTACGAGTACCCGCCTGATTCCTAGCAACTCCTCGTCCGGAATATTTCGGTTGAACATCCTCAGAAGTGCCATTTGAACCTCATTTAAGCTTGAAATGTGTGTATTGGGGCTCATGTTTGAAGAGATTTCAAATTCAAATTTGTTGTACATCGGGCGATTAGCTCACCTCCAATTAGGTTTTAGAAGCTTCCCGACCTAATTTTGCACCCGATTTACTATGGCGAAAAGACCTCTATTTAGGCTACCAATTTCATGAAAGTTACAACATTTGCAATAAAGATCTGGCGTTGGGCATCTTTATTATTCGTTATCGGGGCGCTGGTTTGGACATATTCCCTATTCCCCGAAATGGTCGCGGTGGATTTTGCAGATACCGGCCTGGCGGAACGATACGTCGATAAGGAACACGTTTTTTACATTGTAATGGGCCTTTTTCTCGTGAACAACGTCCTGATCACCGGCATCGCACGACATATCCCGAACGTCGACCCCATGAACCTGCCCATTCTGAAACGTCAACAATGGGCGCAACACCGTTCCGAACTGAGCGAGCATCTTACCAACTGGCTGTTCTGCCTCGTGGCGGTGATTAACACCATTATAGGTTTCAGCTTGCTGGCATTGGCGACGATCAATAGTACCAGCTATAAAATGGACGTTTTCGATTTCTCCTGGCTTTACTACGCCAGCCTTGCGCTCGTGTTGTTCGTTTTCCTGCTTCCGTTGCGCCTCCTCTGGCCTCCGGTGCACGACGATAAATTGTAATGCTGCCAATGGAAGGTAAAAGGACAGATCAGGGAAATCCGGATGCATTGTGGCGGCGTGCGGCCGAGGCGATCGATTTGCAGAGCTATACGTACGAGCTGCCCGATGAACGTATAGCGAAATACCCGATGGAAATCCGGGACCAGTCGAAGCTGATGGTTTACCGGGATGGCGAAATCCACCATTTGCGGTTTACCGACCTTACCTCACAATTGCCCGAAAATACCCTCCTGGTTTTCAACGATACCAAGGTGATCCCCGCGCGGGCACATTTTCTGAAAGAAACCGGGGCCGTCATCGAGGTTTTGCTACTGCATCCCGAGCTGCCTACCCGCGTGATCAACGATGCGATGCTCGTGAAGCATTCCTGCGTTTGGGAATGTATGATCGGCAATAAAAAGCGCTGGAAACCGGGCGATACGCTCACCAGCGTCATTCAGGTAAATACAGTGCCTGTAAATTTGCAGGTTTCCTATCACGACTACGAGCAGAATTTCGTGCGATTGACCTGGGACGCAGATGTCACATTTCTGGATTTGGTCAAAGCGTTGGGTGAAATCCCACTACCGCCTTACCTGAACCGTGATACCGAGGAGCCGGACAAGGAGACCTATCAAACGGTGTATGCCTATCACGACGGCGCCGTTGCCGCACCCACTGCCGGCCTACATTTCACACCGCGGGTTTTCAACGAGCTCGCTGCAAAGGGCATCCGGAGGTCGTTTCTGACATTGCACGTGGGCGCTGGGACTTTTCAGCCTATTAAAGTGGAAAAGGTAACCGAGCACCGGATGCATTCGGAGCAGGTGGTGTTTACGAGGGCGCTGATTGATGAACTGCTCCAATCGGTATCTCGTATTGTTGCCGTCGGTACGACCTCCCTGCGATCGCTGGAAAGTTTGTACTGGTATGGTGTGAAGCTTTTCAAAAAGGAGACAACGGTTTTCAATATCGAAAAGCTGTATCCATACCCGTGGAAAGAAGAAGAGCTGCCTACGGCAAAGGAATCACTTCAGGCAATCGCCGACTACATGGACGAAGCGCAACTGAACGAGGTGGTGGGTGAAACGGAAATATTCATTTTCCCAGGCTACCGGTTCAGACTCTGCCGCGGGATAATTACTAATTACCATCAGCCTGGCTCCACGCTGATCCTGCTCGTTGCTGCATTTGTGGGAAATGATTGGAAATCGATCTATTCCGAGGCATTAGCTAACGATTACCGTTTTCTTAGCTACGGCGACTCTTCGCTCCTTTGGCTCAATGGTAATGTGTCATAGTTTTATTTGATGGTCCTTTCCTGCAATTTGTTGTTTAAAAACAGTAAATTATGGGATGTGTTAAGCTAATTGACCGGAGGATGACTGTCGAGGAATACTTCGAGCTGGACGAACAAAGCGATATCCGCTATGAATATTACGATGGCGAGGTTTACGCCATGTCCGGCACTACCTTCAATCACAACGACATTGTTGGGAATGTAGCCAGCATGTTAAGAAGTATTTTCCGCCCGCGGGGCTGTCGTGCTTTCGCTGAAAGTGTGAAGTTAAAAGTCTCGGACATTTGCTACCTGTATCCCGATGTGGTAGTTACCTGCGAAGCAAAAGACCTTTCAGCGACTTATATTGTAGAACACCCCAGCATTGTAGTGGAAGTGATATCAAAGACCTCCACCAAGAGGGACAGGGTTTTCAAATTGAACCAGTACAAGACGATATCTACGCTTCGTTACTATTTAATTGTTTACCAGGCCGAAAGTAGGGTCGAGTGTTATTCCCGGCTCGAAGGGAGTGATCTTTGGAGCTACCGTTTGTACGAGAATTCAGGAGACATCATCCGTTTTGACGAATTCAATTTCGAGGTGACGGTTAGTGCGATTTATGAAGACATTGATTTTGTGGGTAACGAGTTTCCGGATGATGAGTAGTGCCAATTTAAAGTGGACTATTTGACAGAAACGACCTTACTCACTGCCGATACGCCATTCTCATTAAATGCCTCAATAGCAAAATAATAAGGCACGCCTACATTCAGCGCACGGAGCTCAAAAGTATTCGGCTCGTCGTTCCAGAACTGGTAGGTCTGGTAAAGTTTGTCGGGCGCAATACCCCATAGCACATTATAGCCGACGGCTCCCGGTACTTTCTCCCACTTCAAATCTGCATTTCTGGTGTCTTTTTGGCGCACAGCGGTGAATGCCGCGGGCGTTTGCGGTGCTTTGCCGGAGCCATTTCCGAAAATCCGGAATTCGCTGATGGCTAATACCGGCGAAGCCACGTACACATGCTCGTAGCGCACATAACGCGCACGTATAGGCGTCGCGAGCTCGATGTAGGCGCACGGACGGTCACGTTTGGGTTCTTTGGTGAGGTCGCTTGCGAGGTCCCACTTCTTACCGTCTTTCGATGTCCAGATCTTGAATTGGGTATATACTTTTTCCGGCTTGTTGTCAAAAATGTCGGATTTGTAATCCGTATAATTGATTTGAACGGCTTTTACATCCTGCTCGGCCTGCAAATCGATCGTCAATGTCTCGCCGGGTTTGTTTTGCTTTGCAGCCCAGAATGTCCGTGGGTTTTCGTCGGTAATTTTTGCGGCCGCCATGGTGTCGAGCGTCGATGAGGCCGTCGCGGGCTTTTTGTAGGATAGCAGCATCCAGCCGGTGAAAAGCTCGTCGCCTTTGCCCGTCCAGGTCTTGGCAGGCATTTTATGTGGGAAATCGCCGAATCGAGTGTTGGCAAACATCTGTCCGTCTTTGTCGAATCCGGCAGCGTAACGTACAATGCGCCGTTCCATGGCCCAGTTCAGGCCGATCCATGACGTTCCCGTGTTCCAGTAGTTACCAAAATTATCCTGAAATGTATTTCCATGCCCTGCGCCCGTTGCGAAGCCGCCCGGTTTGTAAGAAACAGGGTTGTAAGGGGCATAAGTAAATGGCCCCAATGGTTGGTCGCTGACGTAGGTTCCATTGGCATACACATTATACTCAGTGCCCGGTGCACCATATTGCAGGTAATACTTGCCTTTGTGCTTCGTCATCCAGGCTCCTTCCGTGAATGGTTTGAACGGGTCTGAATGGTTTGGACCGAAGCGTTCCCAGCCGTGCTCGTATTGGTTTAGCCAAAATAGCGACTGATACTGTCCTTTAAATGCAAGCCTTTTGGAATAATCCAGCTCTGAACCAAAAATGGGGTACACATTCGAGGAGCCCCAATACATATACCATTTGTCGGTATCCGGGTCGTGGAACAATGCGGGGTCCCAGGGGCCGATATCCTTCGGCAATCGGGGCGTCCAGCGGTTATAGAACTCCCAAATGCCCTTCTCCGGCGCAACCGAATAGAGTATCGGCCGAGATTCGAATGTGGATTGGAATAAAAACAATGTATCACGGACAGAAACCGCCGCAGGCGCGCACATGTCCTCGAAAGGCCAGCGGTTGGCGGTCAGGTATTTCCAGTTGATCATGTCTTTGGAATGCCAGTAACCGCCCGAAATGGTCACGAAAAGGAAATATTCGCCTTTATGGTTGATAATCACCGGGTCGGCGCCGGAGCGGTAGCTGATATTGTCGTTGAGCTGCTCGAAATTGTATTTGTAATCGATGTCCATCGGATTACAATAGGTTGTCTGCGCAGCGGCAGGCATAGCGAGCCCAAGCAGTATTCCAAAGAATATTCCGAAAGCGCGTAACGACATGATATTGTTGATGATAGGGTGCATATTAATCTTTTAATCCTACAAAATTACCTATTTTTGATGTAATAATCTTCCACGGCGGCAAAACCATCAGGTCTTTAAGAAGTTTTAAAACTGATAACCTTTACCTTTGCGGTCGATTTTGAATTAGCAACAGTTTTTAGAATGGCGATTGATTTTATAGAGGAACTACGCTGGCGGGGCATGCTGCACGATATGATGCCTGGCACACATGAGCAACTTCAAAAGGAGATGACTTGCGGTTATATCGGTTTCGACCCGACGGCTCCTTCGCTGCACATCGGCAACCTGGCTACGATTATGCTTTTGGTACATTTCCAACGCGCAGGTCACA
>CBIHPQ010000417.1:0-6108 GCA_966211825.1 uncultured Dyadobacter sp.
AACATCTGGGTATAATACACCAGTCCGATCCGTTCGTTGTGATAGCTGAGGATACGTTCGTCCCCTGTACGTGTGAGCGTCAGGTATTCCTTTTTGTCCGCAAGCTGGATCGTGTGATAATGTACTTTCTTGTGATTCGACGGGCTGACGGTTTCTTTGCACTGGGCAAAACAGGTATTCTTGCCAGCCACCACCAAACCTACCATACCAAGCAGGAAAGTAAACTTCATGCAGAGGGCGAAATTCAGCACTTTTAGTTTATCGGGGTTATTCAAACGTTTGTAAAGATAATCGCCTCATTTGTAGAATGCAATAGGATCAGGGGAAATGACTACTTAGCACTACGTTGGAGAGGGTCTTTGACATAACTGACCGCGCCGGGACCGCCGCCGTAGCCGAAAAGGGCATAAAAAAAGTGCGTTGGTGAAATCCCAACGCACTTTATACAATGTGACCAGAAGGAGAGTCGAACTCCTATACCCGAAGGCACTACCCCCTCAAAGTAGCGTGTCTACCAATTCCACCACCTGGCCGTCAATCGTGATGCAAAAGTAGTATTTAAATGATACGGCGCAAGAGTTGTGCTCCGATTTTTTTGTGGGAATAAGGCCTGATACGCAAAAAAACCTTCGTATTTGTGCGATTTGATCGTAGTTTCGCGGCTCGAAACCGGGCTAGTCCCCGGAAGATCAGAGCGTTCAGCCTTCACAGTAAGCAGGCTCCGGAAATATTGAAAATTTTAGATTTAGTAATTAGCATAAAAGCCCTGGCATCGATCCAAGGCTTTTTATGTTAATTAGCATTATGTGAAATTGGAAGTCCTAGGTCGACAATGGACGTCCGGCAGGAATGTTGATCCGCTGACGGTTGTTCGGGAAGGTCGCTTTTTTAGCAGTGAACTTCGCATTCACATATTCCACCATGTCGATTTCGCCGGTAATGGTGTCACCCGAGAGCTTTCCGTAGAATGTCATTGTCAGATTGTCGCCCGGCACGCTGAACCGGCTCTGGAAGCGTACTTCGTCCCCATCGATGTTACCGAAGAGCTCGCGCGTCGCGAATTCGCCCTTGTGCGTTCCGTACAGATAGTTGCCGTCCTGTTTTTCGATAATGAAGGTATGTTTGCTGGCACTGGTGTAGAATTCAATGCTGACGTCCCAACGACCGGCGATCTCGGCCGCTGGTGCTTTCATACTCGCCTCGGCCTTCGGTGCGCTGCGCTTGCGGGTAAGTATCTCATGTACGCGGTCGGCGACGATCTTGTCGTTGCCCGGGCCCATCATGTAAGCGGCGATCGTAATCGAAGTGGTAGGAGGGCCCGACTGTGTGGCCGCCTGGCCTCTGCGGAAACCTGTCCCAACGGCTACGCGCGGCTTGGTCGTTTGCAGTTCGTCGGCTACTTCCTGGCCTGTGATATTGAGTTTGGTTGGGTCCCAGGTAACTGTCAATGTCGGGGTAGCATTATCCAATGCGCCTTCTTTGGGCTCCCGAACCTCCAATTGTACACTCGGAATGCCATTCAGCTTCTTGGTGATGGTATCCAGCCAGGAAACCCACATTTTCATTTCCGCCTTGTGGTCGCGCGTGGCCCATGCTTCCACCGCAGCCAGCATGCCTATAACTTCTTCGCGACCTACCTTATTATTACGGCAAGGCCCGTGGTGGGGCGCGCTCGCCTGCCATGCCGACATCAGTACATCCTTACTTCCCAGCATTAAACCCGCGCATTGTGGTCCGCGGATTACTTTTCCTCCGCTGTAAGCTACCACGCTGGCACCGGCTTGGAGGTGAATATTAGGGATCGTCAAACGTTCGGCAGCGGCGTCGACCAATAGAGGTACACCTGCCGGCTTGGCGATATCGGCTACGCTTTTCACGCTCCATGGCTCGTCGCCCGGCATCATATAAATCATCGCCGTGCGCGGGGTGATCGCTTTTTTCAGTTCTTCGATCGTTTCTACCGTAATGATTTTCACGCCTACATTGCGTATTGCGTGGTCATATACATTGCGCGAAGATCTTGGGATGATTACCTCTGTTTTCTCAAAACCCTCGAGATTAGGGATGCGGATCAGTTTTTCGGGATTACCACCGGCGACAATGCCCGCCGTCACCTCGTTCATGCCCGCCGCGCAGCCCGACGATACCATACCCCATTCGGCACCGGTGATCTCGGCCAGGCGCTGGCCTACACCAAATGCGAGCTCATCGATCTGCACATTGTATTGGCACGCATACTCCATCGCCTGACGAACTTCCGGCAGCTCGATGGACGCGCCGATGATGGTAAATGTCCCCCGGCAGTTGATGATCGGCTCCACACCGATCGACTGATAGATTTGCGGTCCCGCCTTCAACGGTCCCGGCGCCGAAACCGCCGCCGCCGCTTTCTGGAACCATTTCGGTTTGCTGCTCTCGGCAAATGCGGCCGGGGCGCCGGCCGCCGACATACTCAGAACGCCTCCCGCGAGCGGGATCATGGTGAGTTCTTTGAGAATTTCTCTGCGTTTCATTGGTGTTAAGGTATTTGGGGGTTTTGAATGGTTAAAGGGCTTTGTTTGGGCAATGTATCGTTTGGCAATACTTTAAGGATGCCTTTTTTGCTTTGGAATACCCTTTTTTTTGAATAAATATCTTGCCGTACAATTATCGCGGGCCCGCTCCCTGTCCCTGCTGGCCCTGCGTGGCGCCGGGGCGCTCCGGGCGGGGCAGATTCACTGGTTCTACACGCGCATTGAGCGTGTACACGACATTGCCGCCCCGGATCGTCGCTTCGGTTTCGATGCGTTTTTTGCCGGTGATCTTGCCGTCGCGGGCATAGTACCCGAAGTTGCCGTCACGCAGGTTGAGTACCGCAATGTCGGCGGGCGAGCCTACCGACAGGTTGCCCAGCTCTTCCCGGTGGATTTCCTGCGCCGGGTTCCAGGTGCTGGCTTTGATCACGCTTTTGAAATCCATACCCATCGCGATAAACATCGACATAATATTGTTCATGTCCTTCATCGCCGAATTCATGCTGCTCGTGTGCAGGTCGGTGCTGATGGAATTGGGGTAAAAACCTTGCTTGATGGCCGGCTGGCCCTGTGAGAGCAGGAAGCTGGCGCCGCCGAAGCCTACGTCGAAGATAACCCCGCGTTTTTGCGCTTCGATGGCGTACGATTTGACTTTATTGGTAGCAACATCCACGATGGATTCACGGCCCCGGCCGCTGTTGTTGCTGTTACCACCAAAGCAGTGGGTGTAAATGTCGCCTTTGCGGAATTTTTTGAGGTACAGTTCTTCCAGGGGCAAAACCGGGTTGGCGCTGCCGAAATCGACCATGATGGGGATATTGGCAAGGGTTCCGGCTTCCAGTGCGCGGTCGGTGGGCGTCCAGTCGTGGCCTACGAAATGGGCCAGTTTTATGCCTACGACGTCATTGGGATACTTTTTCGCCATTTCGGCCGTCGCTTTGGCGTCCATTTCATCGAGGCTGTTCTCAAATTTTCCACCCGCCAT
Source organism: uncultured Dyadobacter sp. (assembly GCA_966211825.1). GTDB lineage: Bacteria > Bacteroidota > Bacteroidia > Cytophagales > Spirosomataceae > Dyadobacter. The sequence goes on from CBIHPQ010000417.1 coordinate 3,499, forward strand.
CCCTTCACCGACAATATTCAGCATGGCCAGGACGCGGGTTTTGGAGAGGTCGATGGTTTGTTTTTTGAATGTCTCAAAGGTTTTCCAACCCGAGCTTCCTGCATCTACGACGGTGGTCACGCCCGAGCGGAATGTAAAACCGTCGGCAGGCAGGGCATTAGGGCCATTTCGGTAGGTACCCGCAAGATCGGTACCCCAGAAAAAATGCACGTGAATGTCGATCAGGCCGGGCGTAACGTAAAGGCCCTTGGCATCCACAACCTGTGCCGCGAGTGCCGGGTCGATGTTTTTGGCAACGAGCGCGATCTTGCCGTCATAACCTCCCGGCGTGCCTTCCACGGCCACGTCCATTACCGCGTCGATATTGTTCTTGGGATCGATCACGTGCCCGCCTTTGATCACGACGCTGTACTTTTTGTCCTGCGACCAGGACGGATGGCAGAGCATACATAGCGCCAGCAGGGCCATTAGGGAAAATACTCTCATAATGTTAAGGGTTTAGGATAGATAAATGCTTCTGCACAATGTCTTTACTAACAGGCCGCATATATGATGAGGACACATATTCAATACCCAAACCCCCATCATTCGCCCACAAATATTTTCAACACACCATTCACCCGTATAAAAGCAGCGGAGATGGCGCTTTTACGCTGGAAACCAGTAATGTAAACCGACTTTCTGACCCAATTTACAGAAGTTCTGAAAAGATCGTTTCAGCCACGCAACGGCCCCCTTTTCTTAGCGCGTAAAATGTTTGCAACGAACCTCGGACCCTTATGAAGCATATTTTACAGTTGATCATCCTGTCTTACCTGTTTCAGCGACCGGCCTATGCCCAGGTGGACTGCAGTAATGTGGGATTCGAGCAGGGAAATGCCAATGGCTGGGTGTTTACTTACGGCGCCGTTACTGATGCAAATCAGCAGACCAATTTTGCAGCTTCCGATCGATCGTTGGGCTGGGATGGAACGTGTCATGGCGAGAAAACCGATCCGGGCGTTTATCCCTACAAGATAAGGGTAGAATTGGCCAACGGGGCGTTTTTGAACTATAAAGGTGTTGTGAACCTGCTTCGGTAACCCCAACAACATTTACATCAAAATAAACCATCATGGGAAAGCTCATTGCATACAATTTCACGACGCTCAACGGTTATTTCAAAGGCCCTGAAAACGATATCAGCTGGCACCGGCACGGCGAGGAAGAAAGTGGATTCGCCTCCGACAACCTCGAAGCGAGGGCCACGCTGCTATTTGGAAGGGTAACCTACGAAATGATGGCTTCTTTCTGGCCGACCCCAATGGCAAAGGAAAACATGCCCGAAGTTGCAAAAGGCATGAATGAATCCGAAAAGATCGTATTCTCGACCACCCTCGAAAGCTCGGAATGGGAAAACACCACAATCATTAAGGAAGACCTGGTCGAAGCCGTTCGGAAACTCAAAGCGATCCCCGGAAAAGTTATGACCATCCTCGGCAGCGGCAGCATCATCGCGCAACTCGCCGAAGCGCGCCTCATCGACGAATACCAGTTCATGATCGACCCGGTTGCGATTGGCGAAGGCACGCCGACATTCCAGGGACTGACGCGGAAGCTCGACCTGAAACTGACCGATCACCGGGTGTTCAACAGCGGGGTGGTGTTGTTGAGTTACGCGGCGATTTGAAACGCACCGGGCATTTTAAATCACCTGGCTGTTGTGATAGGGAATAGCCTTAATGAGGCGGATGTTGTTGTATTCGGGGATAGTCACTATATTTTCTTTGGGTACAATGCCTCTTTGAATCCAGTTTGTAACCGTCTGCGTGTTTGGGATATTGAACCGCTTGCAGTATTCGGCGATGGTGACCCATTGGTCCATAGGGTACTGTATTCCCTTGTATTCGCAATAGTCCTTTAATGCCTGCTTGCTGTCCGCCAACAGCTTTTCGAGTTCCGATTGATTTGTTTCTGTCGTCATGTTTCGAATCTGATTTTACCCGGTAATGTTGTTTTCGTCTTCGTTCAATGCTTTTTGGATAAGTGCTATCATATCCAGTACTTCATCCAATTCATTTTGCGTCATCGAGTCCTGACGGTCACGGAGATATTGCCGAAGCGCGGCTAACTGCATGCGGAGGTGAAATTCTTGCATTATGATAATGTGTGTATGAAAGTTTAAATATAAGGATTGTTTCGTTACGAATCAAGGGGCTTTCGTACCCCTATCTCACCGTTTGATGAATCCCCAAATCACTGAAATAATAAAAGTGGCAATTGAGGCGAGTACGCCGATCCCGCTTCCGACAAAGATCCGTTCATTCCAAGATCCGTCGCCGATGTACTCGGTGAATGCCCAAATGCCGGTAAAGAAGAATAAAAAGATCAGAAAGAATGAGGTTACCATCAAGATATACTGCTTCTTCATAGTCTGAATCGATCTGGCTTTTTTACAAAGCGTTTTTTCAGTACGTTCTGGTATAGCAGACTATTTAGCCATACGAAAATCAGAACGCCGATAATGATGAATACCGCATTCAATTTATAAGAAAAGCCAACGAATTTCTCTTTGCCATCCAGCGAAAGTTCGAAACGGAGCCAGGAGCGCTCGACGCTGGTTGTCACCTG
>CBIHPQ010000418.1:0-6096 GCA_966211825.1 uncultured Dyadobacter sp.
TTTTTTAGTCTGAATAGGAGGTCGTAATTTTGAGCAAATCAAACATACACTACCATGGCGAAGGCCTCCCACAACAAATCTAAAAACACTGTAACTGCAAACTCTTATATAACCGAAGAGTCGGAAGTGCCCCAATTTAACGAGCCCGAAGTACCCTACCTGCGGCTCGATCCTGCCAAGCATAGCCGCGTGATATGTGAAGTACTCACGCCCGAAGAAGAGGCTATGGCCAATGATCCCGATGTGAAGCCCTTCGCACACGTTTCGGATTCGGCCGCTTATGTAAGAAGAATACGCCGCGATTTTAGATGTTAGCGTATGCTCTTGCTGGACACGAATATCCTCATCGATTATCTGAGGGGAAAGCAAGCTGCCATTGAATTTATTAATTGTGCTGGTAAAACGGGAATTGCGGTTAACACGGTTATCGTGCTTGAACTGTACAATGGGTGCATTGGCAGGTCTGAGCTGGCAAAGATCCGGCGGTTGCTCAATGGCTTCAATCACTTCGACCTCAACGAAGCCATTGCACAGGCGGCGATACATATAGGGCATCGCTTTGCACTGTCGCATTCGGTAAGTGCCCCTGATGCATTGATCGCAGCAACTGCCCTGGTTTACAACCTGGAACTTCGGACTGCAAACCTTAAAGATTTCAGAATGATACCAGGTTTGAAAGTTTCGAATGCATTGCTTTGATACGGTTTGTGAAGTAGGATTTAAGTATCAATGCCTGACATCCTGACCTTCGCTGACCTACATTTGATCAACATTCCTTTTTTCTGACCCGTTTTTAAACCAATTTTGCGGGAAAATATCATTTAATAAATGCTTTCATCCCGAATAGGAATTCTCGGCGGCGGGCAATTGGGGCTAATGCTCCTGCAAGCGGCTGTGGACTGGAACCTCGATATTCATGTACTCGACCCGGACCCAGAAGCTCCGTGCCGGAAAATAGCGCCCCACTTCACGCAGGGTTCGCTGCAAGATTTTGACACCGTTTATAACTTTGGTAAAGACCTGGATGTCATTACCATTGAAATCGAAAAGGTTAATGTAGACGCCCTCGAAGCGCTGGAAAAGGAAGGAAAAAAAGTTTATCCCCAACCGTCTGTCATCCGACAGATACAGGACAAGCGCATACAAAAGCAGTTTTACGCCGAAAAACAGCTTCCTACCGCTGATTTTATACTAACAGAAAACCGGGAAGAGGTTTCTAAGCACATCTCGTTTCTGCCGGCATTCCACAAGCTTGGGAAAGATGGCTACGACGGCCGCGGCGTGCAGCGCCTTACCTCGGCGGATGATCTCGATAAAGCATTCGATAAGCCCGGACTGTTGGAAAAGGCCGTGCCGTTTGAAAAAGAACTAGCAGTAATCGTCGCCCGTAATGCGAAAGGCGAGATCGAAACATTTCCAACGGTAGAGATGGTATTCCATCCCGAGCTTAACCTGGTAGAATACCTGTTCGCACCGGCGGAAGTAAGTGAAGACGTGAATGTAAAAGCACAGGAAATCGCAAAGAATACGGCAGAGGCATTCCAGATCGTCGGGTTGCTCGCGGTGGAACTGTTTCTTACCCCCGAAGGCGAGGTGCTGATCAACGAAGTCGCGCCCAGGCCCCATAACAGCGGTCACCACACGATCCGCGCCAATGCAACGTCACAATATGAACAGCATTGGCGGGCGATCCTGAACCTGCCGCTCGGCAGCACGCACGCCTACGGACCGTCGGCAATGGTGAACCTGCTGGGCGAAGACGGGCACGAAGGACCCGCCGTTTATGAGGGGATGGAAAAGTTGCTTGCAACGCCGGAGGTGTTTCCGTTCCTTTACTGGAAAGCGATTACCAAGCCTTTCCGGAAAATGGGCCATATCACCATTATGGACGCAGATATCGCCTCGCTGAAAGCAAAAGCGGATTTCGTCAGAAACAATATCAAAGTAATCAGTCACAAAACGAAGTAAAACATACCAATGGTAGGGATTATCATGGGCAGCCTTTCTGACAGAAAGGTAATGCAACTGGCCGCAGACGCATTGACGGAACTGGGCGTTTCATATGAAATGGAAATTGTGTCGGCACACCGCACACCCGAACGCATGCTCGAATACGCAGCGTCGGCGCGCAGCCGCGGATTGCAGGTAATCATCGCGGGGGCAGGTGGAGCGGCACATTTGCCCGGCATGGTGGCCTCGCTGACGTCCCTACCCGTAATAGGAGTACCCGTTTTGTCGAGCAATTCGATTGACGGCTGGGATTCGGTGCTCTCTATCCTGCAAATGCCTGCGGGCGTGCCTGTTGCGACGGTGGCACTGGACGGCGCAAGAAATGCGGGGATACTCGCTGCCCAAATCATCGGAGCGAGTGATGCCGAGGTTGCAAAAAGGCTCGATGCATTCAAAGAAAGCCTGAAAGAGAAAGTTGCAGTGATGAACGAGGAATTGAGAAATCAACTTGGAAACTAGGTTGTCTTTATTATTTTCGTAGAAAATTAACTCCACTAAAAAATAGAATCCGGCCAGGTTATGGAAGACGAATTCCCGAAGAAAAGAAATATCCGTCCCACTGAAAAGTCGAATCTGCCTATTGTTACTTTGCTCGTATTGGTGTTGCTGGTATTGGCAATGCTCTATGTCGGCTACGAATATATTTCTGACAGTTCGTCAAGCTCCGAGGAACTTACATCGGTAGTTGTCGATTCGACGCTGGAAGAAAGCGCCGCAGAGCCGATCAGTGACGAACCGGCACCTTCTGATGAGCCTGCGGAAGAAACTAAGCCTGAACCGGTAAAAGAAAAAACCGAAGAGCCAAAAAAAGAAGAAAAACCGGCTATCTCGGCTTCTTCCGTTGGCGGTGAGCAAATAACGCATACCGTTCAGGGCGGCGAGACGTTTTCCAGCATTGCTTCGCGCTATAATCTCAAAACTGAAACATTGCAGGGATTGAATTCTTCGGTTTCGGATGTAAAAGCGGGCGTTACCAAGCTGAAAGTGCAGGTAAAAGCGGTGCATACAGTCGGTCCCGGCGACGTGCTTCGCGTGGTGGCCAGTAAATACGGCGTTACCAAAGAAGCATTGATGAAAGCGAACGGTAAAAGCCGTGATTTCTCCGAAAGGGGCGAAAAGCTGATCATCCCTTTCCCCGACAAAAAATAGATTTGGGCATCCCAAAAACAAAGAATCCCGGAGCCGAACGCCCGGGATTTTCTTTGCACTGAAATGAAGGGTCTAATGTCTAGTTGTTGAAACCGCCGCGGTCGCCCCGTCCCATTCCTCCACCGCGAGGATAACCCTCTCCCCCGTCGGAATCACGTCTTCTGTAATTGCCGTCGTTGTTGGTAGGCATCTTGCCGAAGTTTCTCAATGTATAAGTGAATGTGAGCATAGCGTATTGCGTAAGCACGCGGTTGGTCACGTCCTGCACGTATGTTTCGGTCACGTTGCGGGTAATGCTGTTGTTTTGTTTCAAAATGTCGAAAACAGTCAGTTTCAGCTCCCCTGCATTGTTTTTCAGGAATTTCTTGCCAATGCTGGCATTCCAGAGCGTAAAATTCTGGTTGAAACCTGCACCCAAACCGCGGTACGACTGGTTGTTGATATCGGTTTGGAACACAAATCCTTTCCCGAAGATCCAGTTCACACGGCCGGTAATACCCTGGGTGTAGTAATTGTTATTCAGATTGGGCTGAATGCTGTTACGCACCACATTGTAATTACCTGAATAAGAGACCGTAAAATCAAGCTTATCGCTAATATTACTGCTAACCACCAGGCCTTGCGAAATCGCGTAGGTATTCGAAAAGTTAGACACATTGTTGATCATCCCCGGTGACCGTACGTAGTTGAAACCAGTACTAAGGTTCACATTCAGTTTCAAAGGCGCGATGGGCTTTCCGTAAGCAATAAGCGAGCGCGCATTCCAGCTACCGTCGACGTTGATCGGCGCGGTGAATTTGGCACCTCTTTCCAGAAACAAACCGTTAGGTAATGTTTCCGGCTTCTGTGCGATATAGGTCGAATTCACGATCGCATTGTTGGTTTGCGTTACGAAAATCATCGCGTTGAAGCTGTAAGGTCTTTTCGCCCCTGCAAGTGAATAGCGGACGTTGACCATATTACGGTACTCCTGTTTCAGATCGGGGTTACCGGCTGTGAGCGACAATGGGTTGCTGTTATCGACAACATTCTGCAACTGTGAAATCGACGGCTGGTTGGTCGAGCTCCGGAAGAATGCCCGGAATTGCGCGCCTTCTTTCGAGCGGTAGTTGATCATTGCATTGGGCAAAATATTGGTAAACGACTGATCCACTTTGTTGTTAATCGGCGCCAGTTGCTGGCTGTACAGGCCTGTGTTCTGGAAATCGAGGCCCAGGTTGGCCGACCAGCTGTTTTTCCGGTAACGATAGCCTAAACCAGCACGATTGGTAATGTAGCGGTTATCAAAATTATTGGTCAAAAGCGAATCCAGGTCAGAATAGGTACCGTCGTCAAAGCTCATATTATAGGTATCCTTATTCGAATTGCTATTCTGGATCGTCAGGCCGTAGTTGAACTGCAACTGGCCGGTAGTACTGATCGGCTCGGTATACACCAGGTTTCCGCCCAATGTAATACCATCCGAGTGGGTAAAACTGCGCTGATCGATCGTGTCGCCGCGCATAACGGTATCGCCTAATGCCAGGTTATCGAAATAGGTATTTCTCGAATACAGGTCACGGCGGCCGTTTTTATAGTTTACCTGCGTATTAAAATTGAAAGAAACGGTACGGCCCTTTTTCTCGAATGCGTTACGGAACAGAATGTAATTTGAGTAATTATATCCCTTATTTACATTCCCCAGGCTGTTTTACGAGCTGTTGACGTTGCTGCCGTCGGAAGCCAAAGTCGTTAACCCGGCCTTCACACTTCCGGAATGGTTGTCCTGAAAACTCAGTCGGGGTGTAATGATGAGCGAGTTTTTGGGATCGATATTGTATTCGATGCGGAAGTTCAGGCGGTGATTGGAGTTTGTGGTGTTAGTACGGCTGTTCTCTCTGTAAAACTGGTTTCCAGCCCCTCCTTGCAGAAAATACTCCTGTGAAAGCCCCTGCACATTGCTGTTGCCGGCTCTGTTGAAGAAGTAGCTGCCGCTGACATCGAGTTTCTTGCCGATTTTATTGGAATAATTCAAACCAAATGAATTGGTACCGGTAATGCCGCTCTGGTTACCGACCAGGAAGTTGCCTGCAGAGCCGCCGCCACCGCGGTTACCTCCGCCCCCACCTCCTGAAACACCGAGTAAGTCCTGGCTGGAAAAGTTCTGGTTATTGATATTATTGCTCAAACCGATTACCGATATACGCTGATTGCCCTTAAAGAAGCTCACATTGCCTCCTGCCTGGTAGCGGTCGTCGAGGCCGTAGCCTGCGAAAATCTTACCGAACTGGCCCATCCGCTTGTCGGCTTTGGTGACGATATTGATTGTTTTTTGCGCATTACCATCATCAAAACCAGTGAATTGTGCCTGGTCGCTCAGTTTATCAAATACCTCGATCTTATCGACTACTTCTGCCGGAAGGTTTTTCAGGGTCAATGCGGCATCGTCGCCGAAGAATGGCTTACCATCCACCAATACTTTATTAACTGTCTCACCATGAGCCGTTACCGTACCGTTAGTCACGGTAATACCTGGCATTTTCTGGATCAGGTCTTCGGTCGTAGCATCCGGATTGGTTTTAAATGCAGCCGCATTGAATTGCGTGGTATCCCCCTTTTGCTCCATGGCAGTCACCTGGCCTACCACTTTCACTTCTTTCAGGTTGGCAACAGCCTCGGTCAGTGTAATGGTACCCAGGTCTTCGATGTCTTTCGTAACCGTGATCGTCCGGGCGAAGTCTTTGTAGCTCAAATAGGAGACTTTTACAAGGTAAGATACCTGCTTGGACAGGCCCGTAAAAGTGAATTTCCCGTTCACATCCGTCGTCACGTATTCCGGCTTGGCGTCCGGGGCATTGCGGCTTACGGCCACGTAGGCGCCTACCACTGATTCGTGGCTTACACTGTCGACAACGGCGCCGGTAATCTGCGCGTTTTGAGCGAAGGCCGGGGCGGCGA
>CBIHPQ010000419.1:0-6080 GCA_966211825.1 uncultured Dyadobacter sp.
TCGGGCTGTCTGCTGAAAACGAGGCTGACATCGCAGAAGCCGAGCATTGGAACCTGTCATACCTGGCCCTGAGCCCATTGTTTGCGACACCCACGAAAACCGACACCGAAAAACCCTGGGAAATGGAAGGGCTGCAACGGGCACGGCAGCAGAGCAGGCACCCGCTGGTGGTGATCGGCGGGCTGCACACCGGCAATGTGCGCGAGGCCTTGCTCAATGGGGCTAACGGCATTGCAGTCGTGTCGGCCATTTGCAGTGCGCCGTCGCCCCGGGAGGCTGCGCAACATCTTAAAACCATTATAACAACTCCCGAACCATTTAAAACTGCTTAACCACCGATCCATGAATCGTTACCCAACTGTACTTACCATCGCCGGATCCGATAGCGGAGGTGGCGCGGGCATCCAGGCCGATCTCAAAACGATCGCCGCGTTAGGTGCCTATGGAACTTCGGCCATTACAGCGCTCACTGCCCAGAACACCCAGGGCGTGCGGGCTATCCACCCCGTGCCGCCGGCTTTTTTGCAGGAACAGTTGGAAGCTGTTTTTGAGGATATTACCATCGACGCCGTGAAAATCGGGATGGTCAATACCGTAGAAGTAGCCCTGGTGATTGCAGAAACACTCGATCGTTTCAAGCCGCCTTTCGTCGTTTTCGACCCGGTAATGGTGTCCACCAGCGGTTCAAAGCTCATCCAGGACGGAACGGTAGCAGTGCTTTGGAAAGAACTTTTCTCACGTGCGGACCTCGTTACGCCCAACCTGGATGAAGCGGAAATACTGATCGGCGGCCAGATCCGCACCCCCGCAACCATGAAAGGCGCGGCCATTCAAATGGTGGAAAAAGGCTGCAAAGCCGTGCTTCTGAAAGGCGGCCACCTACTCGGTCCGACGATTTATGACGTGCTCGCGCAGCGAGGCCAGCAGCCGTTGACCCTCGAATCGGATTACATTGAAAGCCGGAACGTCCACGGCACAGGCTGCACGCTATCCTCCGCCATTGCTACTTACCTGGCCAAAGGCAATTCGCTGGCCGAATCGATCATTTTTGCGAAAGAATATATCGCCGGGGCGATCAGGGAGGGCAGCGATGTCGTTACGGGTCACGGACCGGGGCCGCTGAACCATTCGTTTTCACCACTTTCGATGCAGATTATATCATGAAATTTACCGACCTGCTCTGGGCCGAAGCGCAACCGATATTTGAAAAAATACAACATCACCCTTTCAATCAGGAGCTGAAAGAAGGCACATTACCGCTTGAAAAATTTAGGTTTTACATTTACCAGGACTCCCTTTACCTCGCCGATTTTGCACGGGCACTAGCCGTTGCGGGCACAAAGTCCGGTAACAGCCATGAGCTGCTCGATTTTCTTCAGTTCGCCCAAAATGCCATTCTGGTGGAGCGGGCATTGCATCTGGGTTATTTTAAAGAATATGCTATCGACTATCAATCGGGCAAAGCGCCAGGCTGTTTTGCCTACACCAACTACCTGATGGCAACCAGCGCATTCGAATCGTATGAAGTAACGGTGGCCGCATTGCTGCCCTGTTTCTGGATCTACAAACAAATAGGGGACTACATTTACGCCAACCAGGCTACCCCGAACCCATACCAGAACTGGATCAACGCCTACGCCGGCGAAGATTTCGCCCATTCCGTGCAGAAGGCGCTCGATATTTGCGACCAGCTCGCCGAAAATGCCTCGGAAAGCACGCGCAGGAAGATGATCGAGGCATATGTGACGGCGTCGCGGCTGGAATATGTGTTTTGGGATAGCGCGTATCGGTTGGAAGCGTGGGTGGTGTAGCGGTCGTTCAAAAATTTTTACCCAATCTTTTAGGGTAGCCCTAGGCTGAGTTGTCAGAATTGCAAAACAACCAGCCATGAAAAAATTTATCTTAACCTTAATGGCCGGGGCCATGAGTGCCCTGGCTTTTGCTCAACCTGCCCAGACCGTCAAAGGACGCGTCGTCGATACCGAATCGCAGCAACCTGTGATCGGGGCTAATGTGATTGTGACTTCCGTGACGCCCATCATTGGCGGGGTTACCGATACGGAAGGGAATTTCCGCATTGAGAAAGTCCCTGTCGGCCGCCATTCATTCAAAATTACCAGCATGGGTTATGACGATGCATTCGTGCAGGAAATTAACGTCGGCTCCGGTAAGGAAGTGGAATTGACTATCAAGCTCACAGAATCGTTCCGCGCTTTGAATGAGGTCGTTATCAAGGCGCAGAAGGAAAACGGCGCGCCGCTGAACGATATGGTAAGCGTGAGCGGCCGGTCTTTTACGGTAGATCAGACGAAACGTTTCGCAGCTTCCGTAAACGACCCGGCGCGGATGGCGATGTCGTTTGCCGGTGTGGCGACGAACGACGATGGTAGCAATCAGTTGGTAATCAGGGGGAATAGTCCAAAAGGGATGCTCTGGCGCATGGAAGGCGTAGAAATCCCCAATCCCAACCACTTCGCGCAGGAGGGTGCGAGCGGCGGGGGCGTGAGCGCATTAAGTGCCAACGTTCTGGGTAATTCCGACTTTTTGACCGGCGCCTTTCCCGCAGAATACGGTAATGCTACATCCGGTGTTTTTGACCTCAAACTCAGGAAAGGAAACAATGAAAAACGCGAATATTCCATGCAGGCCGGCATTCTTGGGCTCGATTTCGCCGCCGAGGGACCCTTTGGGGCGAAGGGCGGGGCTTCTTATCTGGCCAATTACCGCTATTCTACTCTTTCCGTTCTTAATAAGATCGGGGTTAACCTTAATGGCGATGCTTCGATCGATTTTCAGGATGGGGCTTTTAAAGTATATATCCCTTACGACGACAAGGTAGTGGTGAGCGTGTGGGGAATGGGTGGAATAAGTACCTCAAAAGTCGATGATGACGATTTTAAAGAAAAGTTCAAGTCAAACCGGGGGATGATCGGGGTAAATTATCTGCGGTACATCAATAGTAAATCCTACATGGAAAACATTGTGTCCTACTCGGCAACGAGCCAGACGGGTGATTTCTACGACAAAAATATCGATGCGACTTATCAGCAAAAATTTGTAAACCAGGCACTTAGGCTCTCTTCTTTATATAATTACAAATTGAATGCACGCAATACGGTCCGTCTCGGGTTGATCGTTAACCACCTCGATTTCAACCTGTACGATAAGGATAACGAGGATGGGCCGTACGAAGTCAATGTGGACAGGAAGGGTAACACCCAGCTCTTCCAGGCTTATGCACAATGGAAGTCGCGTTTAACGCCTACCGTTACTGTGAACGCGGGTTTGCACGGGATGTTGCTGGCCTTGAACAACCGCTATTCGATCGAGCCGCGGGTAGGTGTGAGATGGGCGGTGGCTCCGCGCTCCACATTAAGCTTCGGGGCGGGGCTGCATAGCAAAACGGAGGCGATCTCGACGTATTTTGCTCAGGTGAAAGTGGCGGACGATAAGACCGATTTACTGAACAAAAACCTGAAACTGACTAAATCGGCGCATTTTGTGACGGGTTACGAATTCAGGCCGTCGGCGAGCTGGCGCGTGCTCGCGGAGACTTACTATCAGCATCATTACAATATCCCCATCGGCCCGGCGAATACGACAACGCCCTATTTGCTGCACAATTCGCAGCTGAATGAGATCAGCGGCTTCGTAAGCGATTCGCTCACGAGCGACGGGAAAGGCCGCAGCTACGGTTTGGAGCTGACCGTGGAGAAATCACTGACAGCCGGCATTTACCTGATGAGCACGACCTCATTATACCAATCCAAATACACCGGCCGCGACGGCATCGAACGCGACAGCCGCTTCAATGGTAAATATGTACAGAACTTCCTGGCAGGGAAGGAGTGGAGGGTAGGCAAGAACAAAACCAACATTTTTGCCGCGAATATCAAACTCCTGGCGGCCGGTGGAAACCGCACCACGCCTATTGACCTGGAAAAATCGAGAGAAAAAGGACGCACTGAAAGGGATTGGTCACGGAGCTATTCGGAAAAACTTCCGGCCTATTTCCGCACCGACCTGCGTGTAAGTTATACCAAAAACAAAAAGCGCACGACTTCGACCATTTCGCTGGACATCCAGAATGCGACGAACCGCCTGAATGCATTCGACCGCTACTACAACAAAAAAGAGGACAGAGTGAAGCTGATCACGCAGACCGGCTTGCTGCCCATCCTGAATTACCGCCTGGAATTCTAGGAAAGGTCCCGTAAAGCATTATTTTACAGCCTATTCGGGTCTCGGCGAGAAGGCATTGACAGAGAGCGAATATGAAAAACTGATCCGCGGTTAGTCCGGGTTAGTGCAGGTCCTTGGAACGGTTGTTTTAGCATTTGCATGAAACCAAAATTTCAACAAAACTAAAAACAACGGTTATGGAAAAGGATTTGGAAGATAATCAAGCCACTAAGAAACTGAAATCACTGGCGGAGGATATCCGGTTTTGCATGTATACAACCATCGAAGACGGCCGGATCGTGTCGAGGCCGATGACCACCCTGGATATCGATGCGGAAGGTAATGTTTGGTTTTTCACAAGCCGGCATACCGAGCTGGTGAAGGATGCGCACCGCGGCGATCCCGTCACATTGATTTACTCAGACCCGAAAAACAATACCTACCTGAGCGTTTCGGGCACGGCGTCGATCGTCGAAAGCGAACGCCGCAAGGACGAACTGTGGAACCTGATGACGAAGGCCTGGTTTCCGGGTGGAAAAGATGACCCGGACCTGGCGGTTTTAAGGGTTACCACACAAGAAGCGGCCTATTGGGATAGTACTTCTTCCAAAATGGTCGTATTCTTCTCGATGCTCAAAGCAGTGATCACGGGCAGCACGCCGGACGGTGGCGATCATGGCAAGTTGAATCTGGTGTAGATGTTATAGATTGAATGCAAAAGAGGCGGCCGGGATTCCCGATCGCCTCTCTGCTTTTATGAAAGGCAGAAGCCTTTACTCTACACTTGCTTCCTCATTCACATAGGCTTCTGCCAGTTCGGTGAGCTTGTGGTCGGTTTCACCTTCCTGGTCAAGCGTTTGTTGCAGCATATCGGCTACATCGTTGTGTCCCAGCGTGCGCGCAATGTTGCGCAATGTGCCGTAAGACGCTATTTCGTAATGTTCCACTTTTTGGGCCGCCATAATCAGTCCGCAGTCGCGCACCATGGTGCCTTTGTCGGTACTTTCCAGGATCTCGTTTGCTTCTTCCAGCAATCCTTCCATGGCTGCACATTTCTTGGCCTGTGCTTTTTCGCCGATGCGTTCGAAAACCTGTTCCAGTCTCACTGCGTGTTCCTCGGTTTCCGTAGTATGCTTTTCAAATGCGGCTTTCAGTTCTTCCGAGGTCGTATTTTTTGACATTTTGGTCAGGGCTTTCGCGAGATGTTTCTCTGCCCAGTAAATGTCTTTCAGGCCGTCGACAAACAATTCTTTCAGTTTTTCGCTATCCTGTTCTGTAATTTTTTTGGTGGTTGTTTTGCTTTTGGTCGCTTTCATGATCGTGTAATTTTGTATGGTCGTGGTTTTGTTGAAGTCCATGGCGTTTGCCATTCGATTGCCGCTTCCTATTCAAAAATCCATACCAATACGAAAATCCCGCTTAGGGCAAATGGCTTGGGGGCTGCGTGAAGACATTCGTACACATATACGTGGGGCGCGGGCGGGAATGCGGTGGGAATACTTTTTTAACCGTGGGTGTCCAAAACCATCTGGCACCATGAATAAACGGAAACCAATCAAACTGATCGTCATCATCCTGCTTCTCGTTGGAGCAGCTTTCGCAGTCTGGTATTTTTTCAAAAAGAGTGAACCTAATCCAGTATCCGGCTTGAAGCCCCGCGTGGAAATGAGCGTCGCGCGGATCAGCGACATTACCGATAGTACCATTAAAATGGAGCTTAAAACGCTCGTCCATAACCCGCTGCCGGTTGGTATGCATTTAAAAAAAATCAATTATGTCGTCAAAATGAATGGCAAGACGATCGTCGAGGACCATTATGGCAAACCGCTGACCATCCATGCGGCCGACAGTTCCTTGCTCACATTGCCGGCAAAAGTGAAAATCCGCAACCTGAGCAT
>CBIHPQ010000420.1:0-6077 GCA_966211825.1 uncultured Dyadobacter sp.
TTCCCTCCGCTCGCAAAATCGGATTACCTGATGAAAACACCCGAAAATGCCATCCAGGCGATCAAATTCGGGCTCATCGGAAAGGTTACCGTGAATGGCGTATCGTACGACAATATGATGCCTGAACCCGGACTGGCCAACGAGAAGATCGCCGACGTGATGAACTACATTATGAACTCCTGGGGCAACTCGTCGGAGAAGAAAATGATCACCGTCAAAATGGTGGAAGAAGTCGAGGAGAAGAAATAGCATTTCCGAAGCAATATGCAGCCGCATTGTCCAAACGGGCAATGCGGCTTTTTTAATGGCTAACATTCAAATGCAACAGGTGGTCGGTTGCTATTTTAAATAAATCTAAATAAACCCTTGCCTCATAAAATTTCCCGACAGATATTTGCGGCTCGTTAACTATTTAGTCCAATTTTAAATAAAATGAAAAAACTTTATATTTTCATCCTGTTCTTGCTGACCAGCGCCTCTGTATTTGCGCAAAACGGCAGAATATCAGGACAAATACTGAGCTCGGATGGACAACCGGCCGAGCAGGTTTCAGTCGGAATTAAAGGGTCTTCCCGTGGTGCCGTTTCGGACAATCAAGGAAAATTCACAATTGAAAGGGTTAAACCGGGCACTTACTCGTTGCTGGTAAGCTTCGTGGGCCTTGTTACCCAGGAGAAAGAAGTGGAAGTAGCTGCGGGCGAAACCGTAAGCGTGTCTTTCACTCTTACCGAAAATGCCAACGAATTGCAGGAAGTGATCGTGAAGGGCGGTACATCCTACAAATCGGACCAGGTTTCATCCAGTCTGAAACTTCTGACACCCATCCTGGAAACCCCTCAGAATGTGCAGGTTGTAACAGCAAAAGTTTTGGCCGACCAGCAGGTGATCAGCATGAGCGACGGACTGATCCGCAACGTCAGCGGCGCCGTACGTCTCGAACACTGGGGCGATATGTATGCCAATATCAGCATGCGCGGCTCGCAGATCCAGGCATTCCGCAATGGTTTCAATGTGGTGAACTCCTACTGGGGCCCATTGACAGAGGACATGAGCTTCGTTGACCATATCGAATTCGTAAAAGGCCCCGCTGGCTTCATGCTTGCCAACGGCGACCCGAGCGGTTTGTACAATGTAGTTACCAAGAAACCAACCGGCGAGACGAAAGGTGAAGTTTCTCTCAGCCTGGGCAGCTTTGACTTCTACCGCGCGACGGTCGACCTCGACGGCAAGCTGAGCAAAGACGGCAAGTTTTTGTATCGTCTCAATCTCGCCGCACAGAACAAAGGTTCGTTCCGGCCTTACGAGCACAACAACCGTTACAGCATTGCACCGGTGGTTTCTTACAAGCTCGACGATAAAACCACACTGACCGCAGAATACACACTCCAATATGCAAATATGTCCGACGTAGGCTCCTTCTACGTGTTCTCGCCGGACGGTTACGCTTCTTTGCCACGCAATTTCACCACATTGTCTCCCGGCATCGCTCCGACCAAGATCAGAGACCAGAGCGTATTCGTGAACCTGCAACACCAGCTGAATGCCGACTGGAAGCTCACGGCACAAGTTGGCTATTTCAACTATCGCCTGAATGGCAGTAGCATGTGGCCGGCTACTGTTAATCCCGACGGTACAATGATCCGCAGCGTCGGAATCTGGGACGCGAAGAGCGAAATGACGCTCGGGCAGTTGTTTTTGAATGGTGACGTGAAAACCGGCGCTGTGAGACACCGCATTCTGGCCGGTTTCGATGCAGGCAGCAAAAACTATTATGCTGATTGGGCACAATCGTTCCCGCTTGATTCAGCAGGTGCTGAATTTGACCCAAAAAACCCTTACTACGGTACGCCGGTAATGGGTTATCCCGTTTTTGACCGCACATTGAACCTCGAAGCACGTGCAGTGGCAGGCGGCGGAACGCAGGACCAGACTTATACAGGCCTTTATCTGCAAGACGAATTGGGCTTCCTAGATAACCGCATTCGCCTTACACTCGCTGGCCGTTACACTTATGTGAAACAATCGGCATACGGTGGCGCCGACGAAGAGGCGAAACGCTTCACCCCGCGGGTCGGTTTGAGCCTTTCTGTCACGAAAAACACCTCATTGTACGCGCTGTACGACCAGGCATTCATCCCGCAATCGGGCAGGCTTTCGAGCGGTGGGTCAGTGAAACCGATCACGGGCAGCAATACCGAATTCGGTGTGAAACGCGACTGGGCCGAAGGTCGCTGGAATACTACCCTTGCATTTTATCGGATATTGAAAAACAACGAGCTGACAGGTGATCCTTACAGCCCGCCAAATTCAGGTCTCAGCATTGTTTTAGGCCAAAAAAGGGCACAGGGTGTTGAATTTGACCTTCGGGGAACCATCCTGAATGGCCTGAACCTGACGGCAAACTACGCTTACACCATCTCGGAAGTAACGAGAGTAGCCGAAGGTGTGACCGACGTAAAAGTAGGCGACCTGGTTCCGGGTTATGCCAAACATACGACTAACGCCTGGCTGAGCTACAAAGTACAGCACGGTTCATTGAAAGGTGCAGGTATTTCGGGAGGCTTCACCTACCTGGCAGGCCGGGCGACAACCAACTGGTCAACCACCAACAGCAGCCTCAATCAGCCGGATTATTTCAAATTGGATGGAGGCATTTTCTGGGAAAAAAACAATATCCGTATCCAGGCAAATGTCTTCAACATTCTTGACAAATACCTGTACAGCGGTGGTTACTATGACTGGTTGAAGTCCTACTACTGGCAGGCCGACCCTCCAAGAAACTATCGTCTGAGCGTTACTTATAAGTTTTGACAGACAGGTTAATACAAAAAGAGGCTTCCGTCGGGAAGCCTCTTTTTGTATATCCATAAAACTTACGCTCAGACCGCGTGGGCCGTCATCAGCTGCGCGCCCTTGCTGAATTTCTTCGCAAGCGCATCATATTGTTCGTGAATGTTCTTTTGCGGATCGAATTCCTGCCCTACCTGCGTAAATGCCGTCAGTTCTGAAAAATCCTTTGCCAGGCCCAGCGCCTTCAATCCCATCATAGCAGCCCCTACCGCGCCGGTTTCGACGGTTTCGTTCAGTTTCACCGTTTTCCCGAACACATCCGAAAGCATTTGTACCCAGGTAGCGCTACGGGCAAAGCCACCATTGGCATAGATCGTATCAATTTCCTGCATTTCCATGAGTATTTTGCCAATGGTATAGAGATTCAGCAAAATGCCTTCCATGACCGCGCGTGCGAAATGCGCGCGCGTATGCGTAATGTCGAGGCCCGTGAAGCCCCCGCGAACGGATGAACTCCAAAGCGGCGCGCGCTCGCCGAGCAGGTAAGGGTAAAAAAGCAATCCTTCTGAACCAGGCTTAATGTTATCAGCTTCTTCGAAAACCGCCTCGTAATCCTCCTTTTGAAAAAAAGTATTCATCAGCCATTCGAAAATGACTGCTCCGTTATTCGACGGTCCTCCGATGATGTAGGTCTTCTCGTCGAGTACATAGCAAAATGTTTGCATCAGCGGATCGGTGAATGGCCTGGCGGAGCAAATCCGCACGGCCGCACTGGTACCGATAGTGACGGCCATGGAGCCGGTCCTGATCGCCCCGCTGCCGAGGTTCGCCAGGCAGCCGTCGCTCGCACCCATGATCAGCGGTGTGCCTTCCGGCAATTTCGCGGAATTGTCTTTGGGGAGTTTCACGATATGGTAGGGTGATACTGCCTCTGGCAGCTTCTCAACCTTCAATCCGAGTTTCTTCAATGTGTAGGTATCCCATTGCAGCTCCCGGATGTTGAACATCCCAGTAGCCGAGGCAATGGAATAGTCGACCAGAAATTTGCCCGTGAGCCTGTATACGATGTATTCTTTTACACCTACAAACTTACTCGCCCGGCGGTAAATATCCGGTTCGTTCTTCTTCATCCACAACAACTTGCACACGGGCGTCATCGCGTGAATAGGCGTTCCATTGTTGTTATAAATTTTCTTGCCTACCTGCGACGCCCTGAGTTTCGTTGCGACGTCGGCACTGCGGTTATCGGCCCAGATAATGAGGTTTGTGAGTTGCTTGCCGTCCTTATCCAGTGCCAGTACGCCGTGCATGGCTGCGCTGAAACTGATCCCGACCGGGTGGCCGTAGTCCCTGCATTTAGCAGTTACCTTTTTCAACGTCTCACAGGCCGCATTAAAAATGTCGTCCGGGTTCTGTTCACTCCAATCGGGCTGCGGATGCTGCATTTCATAACTTTCACTATGCGAAGCGAGAATTGTTCCGGAAACGGTATCGAAAGCGACTGATTTGACGTTTGTTGTGCCGATATCACAACCAATAATATAGGACATTGGCAATTGTTTTAGAGGCAAAACCGCATCCCCCCGGAGGAAAATAGCGGCGTGTGATTACTAAAACAAAAGTATGGATTTTGGGATTGATTTATTATTTTCGCAGCATCGAAAGCTATTAATACATTCCGAATATGTCTGAAACATCACATACCGAGTCTACTCCGCTGCCAACTTTTGCTTATATCGCAGCGTTTCTTATCCTTTTTGTCATCCTGGCAGTATTTGGTGACCTGTTCATATTCATTCTGGGAACCATCGGTTTGATCGTGACTTTCGCAGCATTTTACAAAGACAACAGCCACGACGATCATCATTGAAAACGCGCCCGCAGGGGCATGATCATATTCAACGAACGGCCAGCTCAGGAAGGACTTGAACGACTTCCCAATCGAGTTGGCCGTTTGCTTTGTTTACGGCCCAGGATTCTTCCATGACGCAAGTGTCTTCCAGGTCGCGGTATTCGGCGGTGAGCTTCTCATTCCGCAGTACCAATCGCACGAACCCGTTGTAACCCAACGCATGGCCTTTGACTTCCTTTCTGATCCGCGTATCGTAAAAATCGATCTTGTAAAGTTCTCCCGCATCAGCCGGCCCGACTTCCACGGGAAGCCCTCCATGCCCGATGCAACGCCCATAAGCCTGTGGGCCTTTCCCGTTCCGGTCGAAACGGTATGCTACGAGGCGATGATCGTGGCCCCAGATCCAGACAACCGGCCTTTGCGCATCACCCATGAGGTTTTGCAGTTGCTCGCCCGGTCGTACATACTCCTCCCGGAATGCCGACATATAAGGATGATGGCTCAGGAACACGATACCCCTCGTATCAAGCGGATCGCCGAGCTTCACCACATCGCGCAGCCAGGCAACCTGTTCTTTCCGCAAATGGCAGTCCGGCGGCGAGAGGATCTCGAAAAAAGGCCTCCCTACCGAAGTGTAGCCGGTATCGATGCCAATAACACGCCAGTAATCGTTTTCCAGACAGAAGAAACCGGCCTGCTGCGTCCTGCGCACGTCGCCTACCTGCGCATACATCGCGGGAAGCAGGTGCTGAAAGTAGGCATTGCCATTGGAATACATTTCATGGTTACCCGAAAGCGCCAGGCTCCCCGACGCGCCATAATACCAGGAGGCATAGGGCGCCGTAAAATTCTCCTCAACTTCCTTGGGCGTTCCCACAAAGTAAATATCGCCCATATGCACCGTGTAGTCGGGCGCGTGCCGGGCTACCAGGTTCGCGACGGCGTCGGATTCGGCCGTGTCGCTGGCCCAATCGGAAAGTAATGCAATGCTGATCTCGTCTCTGGATGTAACGGAAGACTGTAACGGATAAATACCGGTGTCGTCGTTACGCGGATAGGCCTGATACGGATGCCGCGCGCCAAACCGGCTCCGCAGATAATGCCAGGCAAAGCCGATCAGATTGGTTTTGAAAAATTCTGAAATGACATTGGACACCGAGGAAGTCTGCTGCACGCGCTTTTCATAGAGTTCGAGCTGCGTTTTCGCATGGTTCTCCGCTTCGCTGTGGCCGAGGTCGAGGTATTTCTGCGCACGTTCTTCCGAGCTTTCAGGCATAGGGGTTCTGTTCGTAAATAGTGTTGATGGTAAATAAAATAATAACCGGCCTAACCGCAACGATCCCCGCACGATTTTCTTGAAAGTCAGGCATATCTAAATGTAACTGATCAGCACATTACCATTAGTTAAATATTTGATTATCATGTTGACAATCGC
>CBIHPQ010000421.1:0-6065 GCA_966211825.1 uncultured Dyadobacter sp.
GACCTTTTTCAGAAGCAGAAAAATGGATGGAAGAAGATCCGGTCGGCCGGCAAGTATGTCATACCCGAAAAGGGCAATGAACCGCAACGCGCATTCGTCAAACTCTTCGACCGCTTCCCTGCCGATAGTTCGACAGCGTTTCTCGTCGTTTGTCGTAAACAAAACAACTACTGTTTCTCCCCGCTCAGGGCCGACCTCGTATCACGTCCGGAGCTGTTGGCGTGGCTTTCGGCATACAAAACATCGGTGGAAACGTATTCCAAAATCACGCTGCCCTTTTTTGGAATATCAGTTACGACGATCGTTTTGCTTTTGATGAAATACCTGCTGTCGCGCGATCGCGCATATGCGCTGCACGGTGGCGGGCACACGCTTTTTTTGCTGTTTTTTATCCTTCTTTACTACCAGTATCCTGTAAACATCGATGATGGGCCGTTCAAGAATCCGCTGATCGGCATTTACCTCGACAAGTTTTTCCTTTTTCTCAGCATGTCCTGCCTGCTGCTGTCCATACGCTTTTTTTACCACTCCGGCAGGTTTGTTGCGTTCAATAACAAGGTGATCGGCAGGCTCGCCACGGCATCGGCCATTTTAGCGGTTCTGACGCTCATTCTCACCCAGATCACCGGCCGCTATTACATGATCAACAACATTTGCATGGTCTCGGCGGCTGTTATCATCAGTCTTTTGGGAATACACCTGGTTCGGATCAGGAGTGAAATAACCGGCGCTTTCCAGATCATCGTTCTGGGCCTTATATTCCTGATCGCCTTTGTATTCGCTGGTTTTGGCTGGGTCCTTCTTTCCTACCGCCAGCAGGAAATGGGCTACGAGGTGCAACAGGCATTTCCTATGCTTTTGGGTGTAGGTGTAAGCAATTTGTTTATCATCGCCGCATTCACCAAGCGGGAACATCAAATTCACGAAGAGAGCATTGATTTGAGGGCCAAGGCCTACGAAGCTGAAATGTCCGTGGTCCAGAAAAGCCTGAATCCGCATTTTATCTTCAACTGCCTGAACCTGATCGATTCGTTTCTGTATGTCAATAATTGCAGCTCGGCGCGCAGGGTACTTTTTGATTTCAGTGATCTGCTAAGGCTTGTTATTGAAAAATCGCCCCAACGGCTGATCCCGCTCAGCGAGGAGCTCCGGATCCTGCAACTGTATGTCGAGCTCGAAAGGTTCCGGTCCGACCAATGCATTGCATTCGAAGTCAGCATCGCGCCGATGTTGGATATCAATAAGCTCTGCGTGCCGCCTTTGCTCGTTCAGCCGATCGTTGAAAACGCGATCAGGCATGGCATTCTCAACAAGCCAAACCGCAATGGCAGCATTAACCTGACCATCGGCTTTTCTTATGACAACCTGCTCAATATAAAGATTGAAGATGACGGCGTGGGGTTCGGCGCTACAAAGGGGCCCGGACTCAGCGAAGCAGGCAAACGCGGTCATTTCGGCATATCCCTTACCCAAAAACGGCTCGAAATCATGTCCGATGTTTACCATGTCAATGCCAGAATAGATATCGCCGAAAAAGGTGCCGGGCAGCCGGGGACCGTTGTGAACCTGCTTTTGCCCATCATCAAAATCTGAGCCGATGCCGACAGCCTATGTGATAGACGACGAAAGCAGGTCTGCTGCGCTTTTAAAGGCGAAGATCCTGGACCTGACCGATCATTTCGATAAGATCGAATGTTTCACCGACCCCGTTCAGGGGTTCAAAGCGATTTGGGAAAATGCGCCGGATATTATTTTTCTGGATGTTCAGATGCCCCAACTCAACGGCATCGACTTGTTGGAAAACATTAAAAATCTGGAAATACCGATCGTGTATGTTACGGCGTATACGGAATATTCGATTACGGCCATCAAGCAGCAGGTATTTGATTTTATACTAAAACCTGTGAAAGAAGAGGAGTTGCTTCAAACGATCATGAAGTTTATTAACAGGCAAAAAACGGCAAATGCCCGGCCAAGGCCCAGCGTATCGGAACTGATTTCCAGACAACACGATAAAATATCGGTTCCAACGTCGGAGAGCATTAACCTGATCGCCGTTAATCAGATCGCCGTTGTGATGGGGGTGGATAACTACTCAATGTTTCATTTCATCGACAGTACCAAGCTGCTTTCCTCCAAAACCCTGAAACATTACGAGCATTCACTTGCCGCTTTCGGATTTATCAGGCCCCACAAATCTTATCTGATCAACTCCGTCCTCGTCGACAAGGTCGTGACACGGGATGGCGGGTACCTGGTGATGAGGACAGGAGAGCTCGTACCCATTTCGCGCGACAAAAAGCAGGACGTCCTGGAATGGTTCAGAATATAGGCAGATTGATTTCCCTAATTGAAAATGTCGTTTCAGTAACTCAAAAATGCAGGTTCACGATTACATATAGGAAGAAGGAAACCCGGGATGTAACTTCAATCTACCGGTTATTCTAATCATTTCACCTATTAACTGACACTATCAACATGGAAAATCTGCTCATCATCGACCGCCAGCCGTTGCTTCGGCTTGGGTTGAAACTACTCATCGGGTCACATTTGCCGGCCTTGCGGTTATTGGAGGCCAGCTGCCGGTATTCCCTGCCCGATTTGCTCTCCCGTAAAAGCATTTCGATCATTATGCTCGGTTTTGATCCCGACCTGGAAGATGTCGAGTCCGCCGACATCGTACGGATCCGGAACCAATTTCCTAAATCCAAACTGGTCATATATGCGGGCAGTTTACCCAAAAAACAAATTCAGCCATTCTTCGATCTGGGAATCTCCGCATACCTGTCCAAGCAAGCCTCTGTCGACGAGATCGTCAAATGTTTGCAGGCTACAATGCAAAATCGCATGCCAAATGGCACGGAAACCGGGTTGGCAAATGCGAAACTATTCCCGGAAGTGAAGCCCGGCAACCACTTCATTCTCAATTAGCTGTTGCAGCTTCCCGACAGCGTCGTAGACATCCCTTACCTGTCTGGGATTGTTGGTCACTGCCTGTTCCAGCGGCGTTTTTATCAGGCTGAGTTTAGACTCAATATCGGCAAATTGTGCTTCAATGGCTGCGCTGAGCGCAACATCGCCCGACCTCGCCCCGGCCTGATCGAGGAGCCAGAAAAGTGTTTTTGCGCCCATACCGGGCGCCTTCCATCCTGTGAAGATCTGCTCAACACTCAGCAGCTCGGCGCGGATCAGCGTTACCGACTCCCCGCTGAATTTCGCTTCCACCAGTTCCGGCCGTACCGGGCCCTCCTTCACGCCCAGAGGCGTCCCGAGGCGTTCGTCCCTGATCCTGGAAACCGTGGCAATCATGTTGTCCGCAAGCACACCCAAGGAAGCGCTGTGCCCGGGACCGCTGGAAGCGATAAACTGATTGAGGTACCCATCGCCGGCGATACTCCATTGATACAACAGCTGATCGCTGCGCCGCTTTAAATCAAGGCAAAGTGCCCGGAGAAAAGCACCCCGGCGCGAGCCCGCAGCATTGAATGCTGATATGACCGGTTCAGCATTTCCCTTATCCGTGCCATAAATCAGATATTCGATGGCCGCCAGGCCGGAAGATGTTTCCGGAAGCGATTGCATAAAGGCCTGGTCAAAATGCGTGGTGCCCGACGATATGATATTTTCGATCGCGGGCGCATTCGCAGGCGCATACAGGTTGGAAGAGTGAATGTCGGCGCCGAGTTTTCCTTGTAGAAATATAGATGACACTTTCCAGGCTATTACTGCATTCAGCCATTCTATCCGCAACGTCAGCAGCTTTTTGGTGTCCGTGGAATCGTGCGCATACGAAACTGCAAACTCATTCAACGCATTTACTGAATTTTGAAGATCGAGAAAGCTACGGATAATGACGGCATTGCCTACTCCCCGCAAAGCAAACTCCCTGTCGGAAAAAGAAATCGGCCCCGGCTGCTCCTCTTTGGAACAGGCCAGAAAAAGCCATAAAAAAAGACAAAGAAAATATTTCACGTCGATCCGGATATGACTTACGTTTTATCCCCGCTTTTCGTTGTAACATTAAGTAACACAACGGTCACATGGAAAACTGTAACGTGATGATTAAAATTGTCCGCGTATTTGTTTTTTTAATTCTGTCGGTAATTAGTTGGGATTGTAAAAAGAAAAATCCTGGGCCCGATGACCAAAACCCCGCCGGACAACGGCCCTGGGGCGAGAACGACGAGCGTCGCGGGCCGGCCTATTCCTGGCGGCTGACTGTGGACGGCCAAACATCGCCCGGCGCATATATCGATATGCCTACCGATCGAATGTTTTATTTAGATGCATCCGATGATTTTGCAAGAGAGGTGACGCTGACCGTCACTAAAACGGATGAATCGGCGATCAATCCATCATTCCGGATCTATGGACGTTTTCAGCAGTGTCTGCGGATGTCAGCTCCCACGTTATCATCGGGAGATTACACGCCATCCGGCATTTTCGAGCGCGCGGGCCTGATGGGCAGCTCGCAATATGCAGGAATCAAGTGGACGCCCGAATTGGACCAAAGCCCTGTAAACAGCAAGGCCACCTGCAAATTCAAAGTGTACATTCAGGAACAGGATGCATTCTGTACCGAAGGTTTCGTGCGGGCAGACATGACATTTCCCGCCAGCATTGCAAGCGTAGGAAGCTATCCCGACGGGGATCATTTGTATTTTGTAAAGAAAAAGTAACCGTTCCAATACCTTCTTCCCAAAGTTCCTGTAACCAGGCCGAATCTGTTCCGGAGCCCACCTTTTGAAAGCTTACTGCCCACCCTCTTCGCTATACCGCAGCAACTGCTTGTTGGCTACCAGCGGGCCCATGCAGAAGAGCATAATGACCAGCCCCAGCAGCGCAACGAGCCCGAACCCGAAGAACAGGATATTGTATGCATAATGATAGCCCATGTCGAGCGCGTACCGTTTGAGGACAATACCCGACACCGACTGGAAAACCGCACCACCAAGCCCGGTACCGACGCAGGCCATGCCCCATACCGACGCCGCGGAGTTTTTGGGGACCACATCCGCGGGAAATGTGAGTGTATTGGCCGTATAGGCCGTATAACCAAACCCCGCGAGCCCGAAGACGATCAGCGCCGACATGGGCGACGAGATCACGAATGGGCCGATCAGCAAAGGAAGTATCATGATCAGGCTGGCGATGGTCACCGCTACTTTCCTGGCGCGGGGAATGGGCATTCCTTTTTTGATAATGTATTGCGTGAAATAGCCGCCGGCAATGTTCCCGACGTCGGCAATCACAAAAGGGATCATGGCGAGCCAGCCGATCTGTTTCATTTCGAGGTGATGCACATCCACCAGGTACCGGCCGATCCAGAATGTAACAAAGTACCAGACGGGATCCATGAAAGTCTTTGACAGGGTAAACATCCTTACAAACCGTGTTTTAAGCAGCGCCGATGCCGGTACGGTGAATGTCTTTTCTTCTTTTTCCTTCTTCTCTTTCGGTGTGTAGTAGATAAACCAGAAGGCCGCCAGCCACAAATACCCGCAGAGCGCCAGGATGATGAACGTGGCCTGCCAGCCATAGGTTACGCCCAGCATGGCGACCAGCGGCGGCACGATCACCGCTCCCAATGCAGAGCCGCTATTGAAGATGCCCGAGGCCGTGGACCGTTCGTGGGGAGGGAACCATTCGGTAGTGAGGCGGATGGCCGCGGGCCAGTTACCGGCCTCACCGATGCCGAGCATAAACCTGCATATACCAAACTGGAACGGTGTTACGGCAAAGGCATGGACCAAGCCGGCTGTGGTCCAGAACGCCATACAAAGCGAGTAGCCTACCCGGGTTCCCAGCCGGTCGATCACAAAACCGGAGAATGCATTGGAGATCATGTAGGCGGCGAAAAATGCTGTCCCGATATACCCGAAAGCATCGTCGGGGATCAGCTTCCGCAGCTCGCCTTCCGCGCTCAGGTAGTTGAAAGAAAGCCTGTGCACGTAATTGAGTACCGTCGCCAGGAATGCCATACCGACCATGACCCATCGCATCCCCGGCAGTTTGAC
The DNA here is from genome assembly GCA_966211825.1 of uncultured Dyadobacter sp. Classification (GTDB taxonomy): domain Bacteria; phylum Bacteroidota; class Bacteroidia; order Cytophagales; family Spirosomataceae; genus Dyadobacter. The sequence continues at coordinate 6,018 of CBIHPQ010000421.1, forward strand.
GGCCGGGGATACAGGTATTTGATTCTCTACCATTCAGATGCTGGTTTG
>CBIHPQ010000422.1:0-6063 GCA_966211825.1 uncultured Dyadobacter sp.
AATGGAGTAGTAGAGGTAATAAAGACCCTTGTGAAAAGAAATATCCGGCGCCCAAATGTGCCCCTTGAAACCCGGAACCGCTTTAATGGCCCATTCGGGCGGCGCATTGAAAACAGGTTTCTCCTTCTTCCAGTTGTGCATATCCTTCGACGACCACATGATGATGCCGCGACCGGTCGCGAAAACATAGTAAACCCCATCCTGCCGGATCATCACCGGATCGTGGACAGGGATGTTCGTTTGCAATGAATCCTGGGCGCGACCGATTTGCGCGCCCAGGATGAGTAGTAAGACAATTATTGGCTTCATTATTTCAGCATAATCTTCTGCGGTGCGCCAAAAAGCATTTCGCCCACACCGGAAGTCTTCACGCCTATACGCGCATAAATGTACGCGCGTGACGCGTGCGCCGCAGGAATGTTGACGGTCAGCGTAACCGGTTTAGATAAATCGGTCAGGTTGGCGGCTACTTCCTGCGCATTGCCCACGTTGTTATTCGGGTCGACGATCATGGTGGTACCGATGTAAAGGTTCACCCGTTCGAGCGTCTGGCCGGCAGCTATTTGCTGGATATTGAAAGTGGCCGATACCTTGCCTTCACCTTTCGAATAAGCCTCGTTTTTAAATACAAAATAGGGATTAACCGGCACATCGATCTCCTTCGAACCTTTCAATTCCACATCAATCGAATCCGTATTGTCCGTCCACGGGCCATTGCCGCGGAGCCTTACCAGCTTGTAATTACCGTCAAAAAGAGAGGCGGAGAATGTGCCGTCCTGGTTGATATGTACGGGTATTTTGGTGAAAAGCTGATAGCCTTTCTGCCAGAGTTCCAGCTGCACACCGTTCGAACGCACGCCTACCGGCTGTCCTTCAAATACGACCCGACCTTTCAAAACCGATTTCGGCTCGGTGCGGTTATCTTTTTCACATCCCGAAAGGCCGACCATGAATGCCAGCAGCAACGCGGGAATGCATTGTATGATTTTTGATTTCATTGCGATTAATGGAATGGGTTACGGATAATTTTCGGGTTATTATCGATAATGGCCTGCAAAATGGAAGAATAGTAGTTGCCCATCTGGAAAAATCTTGGCGCTCTGAAACGGGGCGCTACCAGCTTGTCAAAAACATACTTCCCATGCGTTGCGTGACCCGGGCGCACGACGCGGTACGGGTACAAGGCATACATCACCGCGTCGGGGTTCGAGGCGTTGCCGTTCCATATTTCATGCGCGATACGCCATCTTTTCACGTCCCATACCCGGTGGTCTTCGAAGGCGAGCTCCACGCGACGTTCGTTCTGGAGTTTTTCGAGCGTCAGTGTTTTCAGGCTGTTCGCAGGGAAGCCGGCACGTTCGCGCAGGGTATTCACGTATTTCAACGCATTCGCATTCTGCCCCAGCTCGAAAGCCGCTTCGGCCGCATTCAGGTATATTTCTCCCAGGCGGAAACGTACCCACCACATATCGCTGCGGATACCGCGCGTGCTCGACATGGCTGTCTGATCCACATATTTGCGCAGGTAGAAGCCCGTATTGGAAACCTCCGTTTGCGAACGCTGCGGCCCGGAAGCGCCGGTAAGCAGGCCACCATCGTCATAAGCAGAGCCCAGGACGTTGGATTCGACGGTTTTGAATGCATTGGCCGCATTGTCCCACACTTTTACACCCGCCTGGATCTGTACTTCCGAACCGCGGAAACTCGTGCCGGGATAAATGATCGTTCCGTAAAGCCGGGCGTCCTTGTTGGCGAAAATGTCCTGCAACTTGTCGTAGTAAACATAGTCGGTGTTGCCGGCGTTGCGGTTTTTGAGCTCACCGGAAGAGCCGTCGAGGTACTCGTAATCTTCCACAAGGTTGAGCGACGGCGTAATGGATGAGGACGACAGGTTATCTTCGCGAACATTGCGCGCAATGTTGTCGTACGTGAAACCGTGGCGTTTGTCTTTACTAACCAGAAAATCCTGTGCCCATATCACCTCCCGGTTGGCGCTCTTTTTAGTAATGGCCTCGTAAAAGTTAGTGCCCTTATCCGGATTGGTTTTGTAGAGCTCATAGCTGCCGCTGCTGATGATCTCCTCCGCAGCTGCCAGGGATTTGGTATAATAATCATTAGCTCTGGCCGCTGGAATGCCTACCTCGCCGCCGGGCGTGGAGATAGGGGAGGCCATTTTGTTATTATACTTCGCAATGGACGCCGCGTACAGCATCGCACGGCTTTTCACGGCCAGCGCCGTAAACTTGTTCGCGCGGGTGTTGCTGGTACCATTGCCGAGTGCGTCTTTCACCGCATCGAGCTCGCTGGCGATGAAATCGTACACTTCGTCCTCCTTGTTGCGGGGCTGCTGCAAGGCCGACGGGTTACCATCGAAATTGTAGATCAGCTGCTTGGTTACCAGCGGAACGCCGCCCATTCGCTTCACGTGCTCGAAATACACATAAGCACGCAAAAAGCGAAGTTCTGCCGAGAACTGGGTCTTTTGAGTATCCGAAAGCTTCACGGCATAAGTCTGGATGTTTTCCAATGCGAGATTAATGTCGCGGATCAGACTATAATCCCAAAGCCGCCACCGGTCGAAACCATAATTGATGATATTGTTCCGCGCATCGTCGTTGTTGGACCACATTGCCTCGTCATACGCCGCGAAATCCTGCCAGCCTTCCCGGTTGTTCGCATTGACGTCGCCGTTCGAGCCGTGGCTGAGGTCGGTATGGTAGGGCAAACGATCGTAATAGTTGGCCAGCAACCCGGTGATCATCTTCGGGTCGTTCCAAACCTGTTCTTCAAGAATGATATTCTGCGGCTTGCGTTCGAGCCAATCGTTGCAACCGGCAAAGACCAGCATGGAAGCCCCGACCAATATTTTCAGTGATAATTTTTTCATAACCAGTTTTTAGAAAGTGAGGTTAAAACCTGCATTGAACAATCGCTGCTGCGGATACACGAGCGCATTACCCGATGAAATTTCTGGATCGATCCCGTACTTCTTCACATTGTCGGCCGAGAAGAGGTTGGAGGCATTCACGTAAATGCGCAGCGCCGAAAGGCCGATTTTTTTGGTAATGTTCTGGTCGAAACTGTAACCGAGCTCGATGTTGCGCAGGCGGATGTAGCGCACGTTGGTGATCCAGAAATCGCTTTTACGGAAGTTCACGTGGCTTGTATTGTCCTTGCGGATGGCCGGGTAGGTACCTGAGACCCATTCGCTGTTCGGGTCGAACGGATCCTCGCGGTGCCAGCGGTCTTCGAGCATGTAGCCCGGCGATGTACCGTTGTTCTGGTAAGGGATCTTCAATTCCCAGTTGCGCTGGAAGCTTTGCAGCGATGCACCCGCAAAGTCGAAGAACATCGAGAATCCTTTGTAGGACACGCTGCCGTTCAATGCAAAGCTAAGGTATGGGTTAGCACCTTCCGCGTAACCGATCGGACGTTCGTCGAGGCCGTTTATGATGCCGTCGCCGTTGGTATCCTTGTAAATGAAGTCGCCCGGAAGCTGGCTGCGGTTGCCCTGGCCGTCGTTATCCACAGTATGGCTTTCGATCTGCTCCATCGATTGGAACTGGCCCACTACCTCGTAACCCCAGTTGATATCGCCCCAGCGGTCTACAAACGAGTTGCGGTACTCATTGTAAGAGTTACCGAAGCGCGGTTTGTAAAAATCAAGGTCTCGGCGGCGGGAGAGGGTTGCATTGGCACTCAATGTGTAGTCAACCTGTCCCACATTGCTTTTGTACGTCAATACCCCTTCCAAACCACGGTTCGTATCCGAGTTCAGGTTCTCGTTAGGCAAAGAATAACCCACTTCCGAAGGCAGCAGTACGTCGTAGCGGGCAGCAGGCAAGCCGGTGCGCTTTCTTTCAAAAATATCAAACTGGCCCGAAAGCTTGCCGTCCAGCAGGCCGAAATCCAAACCAATATTGGTCGTAATGTTCGTAATCCAGGAAAGCGTCGTGATCGGCAGGCCTCGTGGACGAACACCGATGTTATATGCCCCGTCGAAGATCGCGCTTCCTTGCAGGAAGTTGTAACCCGGCAGGTAGCTGAACGGTGCTACGACGAAATCGTTGTTGGGATTGTTAAGACGGTCGGCTCCGGTACGGCCATAGGAAGCACGGAGTTTCAGGCTGCTGAACACATTTTCCAGTTTGCCTTTGAAGAAGTTCTCTTCCGAAATACGCCATCCCGCCGATACGCCGGGGAAGAAACCGTAACGTTTGCCGGGCGCATAAAGAAACGAGCCGTCATAGCGGCCCACGAGTTCGAGCAGGTATTTTTGTTTAAAATCATAATTGATCCTGCCCACATAACCAGCCCGTGCCTCGGTGCTCCACTCATCGATGAGGATATCCTGGTTCGCGAACGACATCAATGGAATGTAGTTGTTCGGCGGAACGGTGTGTACGACGAGGTACGTATTCACATTGTCGGACCGCTCATAAGCGGCTACCGCCGAAATGTCGTGGTTACCGAATGCTTTCGCGTAGCTCAGCTGGAATTGCGCAAACCGGTCGACGATATTGCGTTTCCGGCGTTCGCGCCAGGGGTTCTGGTTACCGCCGCCGGGCACGACATTGTAGGTATCCGTCGCCTGGTCGTAGGTGTAAGCGTCGTAAGTATATTCAAAACCATCGAAATCGAAGTTGGTGAATGCATAGGAATAGGTTCCTTTCGCTTTCAGGCCGAATTTGAAATCGTATTCCGCATAAAAGTTGCCTTTCACGTTCCGCCAGATCTCGTCGATATAGCCCGTCACGTCCCGCTTGTAAGTTGCCGGGTTCACGTTCACATTGTGGGTCTGGTTAATGTATTTCGGGTTGTCGTTCGCGTAAGGGCGCTCCGTAGGCCACATCGTGAAAATGCTGAGGAACGGGTTGAAATAATCGTCCAGACCCGGTACACCCACCTGAAAACGGTTCTCAATGCGTCCGCTGATCTGTGTTCCTACTTTCAAGCCCTTGGTCAGGCTGGATTCGATGTTGGCCTGAATGTTGGTCCGCTTGAAGTTATAGTCACGGATCAATGCGTCCTGGTTGAGGTGGCTGATCGAAAGAAAATAATTCATTTTCTCTGTACCGCCCTGCACGCTCGCATTGCCGAAATACTGGGGCACATTCGGGCGCATGACCATGTCATAATAATCGAAGCTCTGGTAGCCCTTTTCGGTGCCGACGCGCCATTTTTCAAGCTCCTGCGGCGTAATGGACGGCGCACGGCCCTGGTTCACATCCGACTCTACCAGCCCGCGCATGTGCTGGTACGCATTGGCGGGTTTGGGGTAGCGGGTGAAATTTTGCAAACCATAATAGCCCGACAAACTGATTTTCGTCCCGTCGCCGGCTTTCCCTCTTTTTGTAGTAACCAAAACAACCCCGTTCGCAGCGCGCAGACCGTAAATGGCTGCCGATGCGTCCTTCAAAATCGATACACTTTCAATGTCGTTCTGGCCGAGGTTGTTGAAACTTCCGACGTCGGAAGGCACGCCGTCGATGACGAATAGCGGCGTACCCATGTTCCGGATCTGAATCGTCGTGGCAGCGCCCGGGCGTGCATCCGCTTTACGGGCGGTAATGCCCTGCACGCGGCCTACCAACGCATCGGCCGTTCCGATCGACGGCGTGCGGATCAGGTCTTTGGCCTGAATGTTACTTACCGCACCGGTTACCGCCGCCGAAGATTGCGTGCCGTACCCCACCACGACCACTTCTGTCAGTTCTTCGCTGCTGGGGAGCAAGGTTACCTTAATCTCGGACTGGTTACCGATCGCGATTTCCTGCGAGGTGTAGCCGATGAACGAGAACGATAGCGTGGTTGCCGTTTCGGGCACGCTCAGTGAGTAGCTGCCGTCGGTGCCGGTAATGCTGCCTGTGGTGGTGCCTTTCACGACCACGCTTACGCCGGGGAGCGGATTGTTCTTTTCGTCGACGACCTTTCCGGTGATGGTTTTGTCGACAAGCTTTCGGTAGGTAATCGCCGGATCGACGCGGAGATGTTCCGACCAAACCTCCTGAGGCGACAGGCATCCTGCCGCCAAAAGGGCAAAAAGAGGCCTGCGAAGCCCCG
>CBIHPQ010000423.1:0-6058 GCA_966211825.1 uncultured Dyadobacter sp.
AGGAATGTAAATTGTTAGCGTTAACAAATGAGGAGACGAGGTAAGTTACCGAAAGTGATTTAGTCATAACTCATAATTTATCCATTCCAACCCGATGGAGCTTCGACTGTTGAAAGAGCTGGTTAAGAAAGGTGAGGGGGAACATCTGGAATTCAAACTGAAATCCAATCACCCCGAGAAGATCGTCCGCGAAGTGGTTGCATTCGCAAATTCAGGTGGCGGAAAGCTGCTGGTCGGAGTGGGTGACGACAAAACGCTCAAAGGTCTGAAAGATGCCGACGAGGATGAATTCACCCTCACGCGTGCCATCGACAAGTACATTTATCCCAAAATAAGCTTCAAAAAAGAACGCGTGGCCATCACGCCCGATCGCGACGTGCTCGTGCTGACGATCCCCAGGAGCATCGATAAGCCGCATTATGTGGTAGACGATACCGGAGCGCGCCAGGCGTACATCCGTGTGGAGGATAAATCCATCCAGGCGAGTCGTGAAATGAAGGAAATCATGCGCCGCGGCCGGGCCGAGCGGGATATCAGTTTTCAATATGGTGATAAGGAAGAAAAACTGATGAAGCTGCTCGACGAAAAGGAATCGGTGACGGTCGATTTGTTCGCGACGGTTGCGGGAATCCCCCGCAAAATCGCTTCCAATACTTTGGTCGTAATGGTGCTGGCCCGGATCCTGGAAGTACATCCGCATGAAATGATCGACAAGTTTACGATGTCGATGGCCTATCAGTCGAATTAACCGGAGTTATATTGCCAGAAACGTTTTTCCCAGCCACATTCCCAGAAAAGTGGCTGCAAGGCAGGCTATAATGCTGATTATAATATTCAATGCGGCTTCCATCCAGCGATCGTTGAGGAAAAGCTGAATCGTTTCATTGCTGAAACTTGAAAACGTACTGAAACCGCCGCAGAAACCAACAACTATGAACAGCCGGGAGGTGGCGACCAGCTCGGCGGATTTAAATGCAGCCCATCCGCCGAATGTGCCGAGGATAAGGCAGGCCAAAATATTGGCCGTCAATGTCCCGAACGGGAAGATTGACGGCCATTGAGAGAATGCTCTTCCGATTCCGTAACGTGCCAGACTGCCTAATCCGCCTCCTACAAAAACGATGATCAGGTTATTCATTGGAGCTGGCAGCTGGATTCGACTGATTTTTAGAAAGGAAGATCGTCCGATTCATCTTCGTTGAACGTGGTAACGGGTGGAAGCGGGTTGCCTCCTGCATTATAGGATGCATTGCCGCCGCCGGCTCCGGCTTTCTCCACTTTCCAGGCGCGTACTTCGGTATACCAGCGCGAATTGTATTCGCGGCTTTCCACATCGATCGAAGCGGTAACCGAGTCGTTCACTTGCAGGTTTGCCTGGTCGATCTTGTCACCCCACAGCGAGATGCATACTTTTTTAGGGAATTGTGAGGGTATTTCAAGAATAAATTCCTGTTTGCGCCACATCCCGTTTTTTCCCTGGCCTGTAACTTCCGGCAGCAAAGCAATGACAGTTCCTGATACTTCCATTGATCAAATATGTTTTAGTGTCTATTTCAAAAATGGTTCCAAAAGTAAGGGTTTTGGTCGTTGATTGCAACGCTGTTCGCTAATCGGTGCCGATTGCCTGGTCGAGGTCGGCTACAAGATCTTCTACATCTTCGATACCGACACTGAGCCGTATCAAAGTGTCTTTCAAGCCAATTTTCAACCTTTCTTCCCTGGGCATACTGCCATGCGACATGCTCGCAGGGTGCGTGCAAAGCGATTCTACACCACCCAGCGACTCGGCCAATGCGAAGACGCGCAGCTTTTCCATTGTACGAACGGTTTCTTCATAATTATCACCCATCAACTCAAAAGAAACCACGCCCCCGAAGCCGCGCATCTGTTTTCCGGCGAGCTCGTGTCCCGGATGGTCGGGTAGGCCCGGGTAATATACCTTCCCGACTTTGGGATGGGCATTTAGCCAGACAGCCACCTGCCCGGCGTTTTCGCAATGGCGCTGCATGCGGATGTGCAGCGTTTTCAAACCTCTCAATACCAGAAAACAATCCTGCGGGCCCGGTACTGCCCCGCTGGCGTTCTGAATAAATTTCAGCTGACCGGCGAGTTCGTCGTCACGGGTGATCAATGCACCCATTACCGTGTCGGAATGGCCGCCGAGGTATTTGGTAACCGAATGCATGACAATGTCCGCACCGAGGTCGAGCGGGTTTTGCAGGTAGGGTGACGCAAAGGTGTTGTCGACGCAGGTGAGGACTTTCCGTTCCCTGCAGATTTTTGCGATATGCTCAATGTCGATGATTTTCAGCAACGGGTTCGTAGGCGTTTCGAGCCATACCATCCGTGTCTTTTCTGATAGCAGCCGGTCGATATCGCCGACCTCTTCAATGTCCACAAATCTGAAAACCAGCCCAAGCGGCTCGAAAATGCGTTTCATGAGCCGGTAAGTGCCGCCGTAAATGTCACTGGGGGCGATGATCTCGTCGCCGGGTTTGAAAAGTTTCAAAACTGCGTCGGTGGCTGCCAGGCCGGAGGCGTAACAAATACCGTGTTTCCCGTTTTCCAGCGCGGCAAGGGCATGTTGTAAAGCAGTGCGCGTCGGATTGCTGCTTCGGGCGTATTCGTAGCCTTTGTGCTTGCCGGGACTTTCCTGGACGTAGGTGGAAGTCTGGTAAATCGGCGTCATAATGGCGCCGGTGGTAGGGTCCGGCTCTACGCCGGCGTGTATGGCTTTGGTTGCGAATTTCATCATCAATGGCATGAAAATATATTACTACAAAAGCAAGATTACAAAAACCTTTTGCCGAAACAACTGGTTAAACAATTAGAAAAATATAAAGCCAATTAGCCTTGGAAACGTCTACACCAAAAAGATTCTCACTCCCGGTCGTCGTAAGCCTATTGATGACGATCGTACCATTGGTGACGACCTCTATTCTGACGGCGTGGGCTATTAATCATGAAAAAATACTCCGCGAATTGCCGATGGAGTGGTGGCTGGGTGTAACATTCATACTCACGCTGGCCTCCTCCTCTGCATTGACACCCCCTACATTTCTCGCGTTGGTTTACGGCTACTTCCTCGGTTGGGCCTCGTTGCCCATGCTTTTTGCATTGAATATCGGTGCGATAGCCATTATATATGTATCGGCCCATTTCCTGCACGCGGCTTCGGTGCGGAGTTACCTGATCCAGGTCTATCCGCAGGTCGGCATGTTGCTGCGGCGGTTCTATAAAAATGAGTTGCGGCTTATTTTCTTTGCAAAACTATCGCCCGTACTGCCTTTTGCCATCACCAATCTCTTTTTCGCAATGGCGGGCGCACGTTTCAAGCAGGTGCTTACCGGCGGTACATTGGGCATGATCCCGAGAACTTTACTGGCCGTTTGGGCGGGCAAGGAAGCGCAGGATATCCGCTACCTGCTCGAACACCCGAATGAAGGTTTGGCGACCAAAATCGTACTGATAGCCCTCATCGTCATCTCGACCGTCGGGATCGGATATTTCTTCAAAGACAAAAGTATAGTAGAATCCTAGGCTCGTTGTTTACAAATTAATAATGTGCTTTGATAATATTGTACAATAATAGGCTACAAAACGCTACAAAAGCATCGGCTTCATCCTGTTTCTTTGTGGTAAAGTTATAAATACCCGAAAAGTAGAATGAAATCCTTACCTATCATTGACCTCATCATTGTGATTGCCTATCTGGCAGGAATGGTTGCCGTAGGGATTTATTTTTCGCGAAAAAATACCAATGCCGAGCAATTCACGAAAGCGTCGGGCCGCATTCCCGGCTGGGCGATCGGTATTTCCATTTACGCGACGTTTTTGAGCAGCAATACTTTCCTGGGCGTGCCGGGGAAGGCATTCGGAAGTAACTGGAGTTCTTTCGTTTTCAGCCTGTCCATGCCGTTCGCAGCCTGGGTAGCGACGAAATTTTTCATACCGTTTTACAGAGGCACCGGAGAAGTTTCGGCCTATACCCATCTCGAACATCGCTTCGGGCCCTGGGCACGTACTTATGCGGTCGTTTGCTTCCTGCTGACGCAGCTCGCACGCATGGGATCGATATTTTTCGGAATCGCATTGAGCTTGCAGGCACTAACGGGCTACCCGATGTCGACGATCATGGTCGTGGTGGGTATTTGCATCGTTTTGTATACCGTAATGGGCGGAATGGAGGCGGTGATCTGGACGGAGGTCGTGCAGGGCGTGATCAAAACCATTGGTGCGCTGGTGATACTCTACCTGGTTGTAAGAGGGGTTTCGGGCGGAATGCCGAGCATTATCGAGATTGGTAAAACGAATGATAAGTTTAGCCTGGGTACCCTGGCGCCGGATTTTACGCAAGCATCGTTCTGGGTCATTTTCCTGTACGGGTTTTTCATGAACCTGAATAATTTCGGGATGGACCAAAACTATGTGCAGCGCTACCACACGACAACATCGATAAAAGAAGCGGCCAGTTCGGTTTGGCTTTGTGTGTACCTGTATGTGCCCGTGTCGCTGATATTCTTTTTGCTGGGAACCTGTCTTTTTGCCTATTACCAGGGAAATCCGGAGTTGATACAAACCATTAAAATGCAGGTAGCAGCTGAAAAGCTGCCGGGCGGGACGCAGGACGCTATCACAAGCCTCGCTGCCACGCTCACACCGGCGGATTATGGCGACAAGGTAATGCCGCATTTCATGGTAACGAAGGTGCCGGTAGGCCTGCTCGGGCTGATTATCGCCGCAATCATGTCGGCGGCAATGAGCACGATCAGCTCGGGAATGAATGCATCGGCGACCGTTTTCTCTGTGGATATTTATCAAAAATATATCAAATCCGATCTGACCTCGCAGCAATCGCTTCGCCTGCTTTACATTGCCACCACCGTTTTCGGTTTGCTGGGCATGGTTACCGGTATTGCGATGATCGGTGTAAAAAGCGTGCTGGATGTGTGGTGGATGCTTTCAGGGATTTTTGCGGGCGGAATGCTCGGGCTTTTTCTGCTGGGCATTATTTCAAAAAGCACGAAGAATGCCGAAGCGCTTACCGCAACGCTTATCGGGATCGTGGTCATAGTCTGGATGACCTTTTCAACTCAACTTCCTGACAACTATTCGTACCTGCGAAACCCGCTCCACCAGAATATGATCATGGTGGTAGGAACACTGACGATCTTTTTGGCCGGCGTGCTGCTTACCAGGCTGAGGCGTAAGGAACCCGCTGAAAAAGAGGTGCTATTGCACAGCAAGTAACCGCCGGCCTCGTGGATGGGCCGGTTTTAAGAGGACTTTTTTCTCATACGCATATAAAATCAAACGCGATGTCATCTGTAACGTCTTCCTCCGTGTCGTTGCCGCAAGGCTTCATTCCTGTCATGCTTACGCCTTTCTTCGAAACCGGTGAGGTGGATTATGATGGATTAAAGGCATTGACGGACATGTACCTCGAAGCAGGCGCTGCCGGGCTTTTTGCCAACTGTCTTTCAAGCGAAATGTACGAACTGTCGGTTGAAGAGCGACTAAAAGTGACGCGGACGGTGGTGGAACATACCGCGGGACGAGTGCCGGTGGTAGCGACAGGAACCTTCGGAGGACCTATCCCGGAGCAGGCGCAATTCGTGAAACGTATATATGATACCGGTGTGCAGGCGGTCATAGTAATTTCCGGACTGCTGGCTGATGAGGACGAATCGGACGATGTATTTATCCAACGGGCTAAGGAGCTTATTAGCCTTACCGGCGATATTCCGCTAGGCTTTTATGAATGCCCCGTTCCATATAAAAGATTGATTAACAGTGATGTGCTGGCAGAATTGTTACCGACCAACCGCATTGTTTACCACAAAGACACTTGTCTTGATATTGAAGAAGTTATGCGGAGGATCAAAGTGGCGGACGGCTATCGTTTCGGGCTGTACGATGCTTACATGGTGAACGCGGTGGCATCGCTGGATGCCGGTGCGGCCGGGCTGTCATGCATTCAGGGGAATATCTATCCTGAACTGATCGTCTGGATTTGCGAAAACTACAACAATGCCGAAAGGCAGGAGGATGTGAAAGC
>CBIHPQ010000424.1:0-6056 GCA_966211825.1 uncultured Dyadobacter sp.
GCTTCGATGGTCATGGAACGTGACGGTGAACCTTCAAAGGCCATCCAGGCAGGGTTTTCCGACGAGCGCAATGCCCTCTTCACGCATATCGCCAAAACCTTGCTGAAAGGGTACAGCGCCTCCAATCTGCTGCAAGCCAACCTCGCGTTGCCCCATTACCTTTCTTCATTCATCGCTCCCGAGCATTTTGGCTCGCAGAAGCCGTCCGCATCGGTTGCCAGCCCGACTGAAAAGGCGATCCGGTACATGCAGGAGAATTTATCTACTTCCCTTTCGCTGGATAATATTGCCCGTTCAGTAAATCTTTCGGTTTCGTTTTTTTCCAGGAAATTCAAAAAAGACACAGGATATGCGCCGATCGAGTATTTCAATTTTCTGCGCATCCAGAAAGCCTGCCAGCTGCTCCATTTCAGTACATGGCGGATAAACGAAGTCGCTTCCGCCATCGGAATCGACGATCCGTTCTATTTTTCGAGGCTTTTCAAGCAGCAAATGGGCCTGTCGCCTGCACATTACCGAAAAAATAAGGGCATCGAGCGGCAGTAAAAACTTCCGTCGCAGGAATTATTATGCATTAGTAATCTAATCACCATCGGACATGTTAAAAAAAATCCTGCTCGCCCTCCTGGCGGTTTTCATCATCATCCAGTTCATCCGTCCAGAAAAAAACCTTTCCGACGACCAGTCGATGAACATCGCAACGAAATATGACGTCCCGGCCGACGTAAAGAACATCCTCGAAATAGCCTGTAACGATTGCCACAGTAACAAAACCGTTTATCCGTGGTACTATAACATCCAGCCAGTGGCATGGTGGATGAACGAACACATTGAAGACGGCAAGCGGCACCTGAACTTTTCAACATTCACAAGCCTTTCCATCGCCAGGCAAAACCACAAGCTGGAAGAGACCGTGGAAATGGTGGAAGACGACGCGATGCCCCTAAAATCATATACCGCATTGGGTATGCACGCGGAGGCCCGACTTACCACTGCCCAGCGCGAGCGGCTCATCGAATGGGCGAAGGCGCAAATGGATACCCTGAAAGCGAAATATCCGGCCGACAGCCTCGTCATGCCTAAAAGAACTCCCGCACCCGGACAGCACTAGATCCGGCCAGATACAACGGGCAGCCACGTTTGCAGCTGCCCGTTATCTGAATTTTTCTCAGTGTTTGAAGATTTTTTGCGTAAAAAGGGTTTCACTTCCGTTTTCGATACTAAGCAGGTAAATGCCCCCGGCCACGTTGGGCATTGCTACCCGGCCGCTGCCACCCACATTGCGGCGCATTACTTCCACGCCTGCCATATTGGTGAGCTTCACCGTCGCCGTGCCCACATAGGGCGGCATCCGAAGGTCGACGTAGTCCATCAGCGGATTAGGGCCAATGCGGAAAGCGACATCGCCGTTGCGGTACGACGCGATGATCTTGGAATACTCAAACTGGCCGTCCACATCGACCTGTTTCAACCGGTAATAGGTGGTTGCTGTCGGCACTTCTGCGTCGGTGAAAGTATAGTAATGCGTCTGCGAGGAAGTATGGTTGCCTTTCACCTCCCCGATGATCCGGAAATCGGAACCGTCGCCGGAGCGCTCAATCTCGAAACGCTCATTCAAGGTCTCCGACACGGTTTTCCAATACAGTTGCACCTGGCAGTTGTCCAGCTCCTTCAAATAAAAATCAGCCAGTTCTACCGGCAACGGGTCCTCCACGGGTAATGTCGAATGCGCAAGCAGGCGGATGTACGCGGCCTGGTAGTAAATCGCCGGCTCGGTGATCTCCCAGCTGTTGGTCGGCCAGCCGGTATTGAAATCGAGGTAACTTTTCTGGCGCGGCTGGCCGTAGGGGGGCGACTGGCCGGGGATCGTGTAATCGGCATTGGGGCCGCCCACCACGTAGCCCGGGGCCGGGCCATTCGGCGAAGTCAGCGCGTTGTCGTAAATGGTGCCGTCGTTGAACCAGGTGTGGTAAATTTCGTTGGCACAGCGGTCGCCGCCCACCGAATACATATTCGACAAATACACCAGTCCCTGCGGGTTAATTCCGTGAAAATAATGGACCTGCTCCGCTGCCTTGCGCCTGAGGCTGGCTGCATTGCCAAGCCCGGCTTTGAGCATCGTGCGGTTCACATTGGCATAGTCGGCCTTGGGCATGTTGCTGCCCCAGTGATACGACCAGTCGGGCATAAATGCACGGTACAGATCGGCCGTTGTCCAGCCGAAGAAGTCGTTCCAGTTGCCATTCACGGCCGTTCCCGCCGAGTTCAGGATCGCCGTCGCGACCGTCGGGTTTGCGCCGGGGAGCTTGGCGTAGCGGAGTAATGCATCCTGCAATTCGGTGGCATCCACGCCCCAGTAGCCCGAACTCATGACATCGGTAGCCGCATAATTATTGACCACAAACTGGTTATAAACTGCATTACCCGTCCGCTCAAAAAGGTAAATGGCGGCGGTTACCATCATATTCCGCTGCGGCCCGACAGCCACATCGGCATCGCCCGAAACAATGCTGCCGTCGTCACAGTTGGTTTGCAGGGTATTTGAATTAAAAAATGGCAGCACAAAATTGAAGCAGCTCGCCGCTTTGGCTTCCAGCTGGCCCGCGTACGCACTCAGCGAAGGTATACCCGCATACACGAGCGCCGCGTGCGAGAAAACCGATGCGATCGTAGCCGAAGCGGAAGTGCAGACGGGACCGTAATAGCGGCCATCCACATTCGCGCTCGGAGGCGAAGAGATATTTTCACTGTAATTGCGGCTGCCCATTTTGTTATGGGCGGTACCGTCGGCATTAGTCATTTTGAACAGCCAGTCGAGCTCCCACTTCACCTCGTCGAGCAGGTCGGGAATGCCGTTTTTACTTTCAGGGATATTGAAATTGTCAGTAAAAACCGCCGGATTCTCCTCGAAAGCATACAACAGGTCATGCAGCGGGCTGTGCGTGAAGGATACGTACTTATTATAGTCGCCCGCATCGAACCAGCCACCTGTCAGGTCCTTTTCGAGTGTTGCATTGGTCTGATCGTATACATAGCGGGATTGCTGGTCCTGCAACGGGTTTCTGAAATTATCAGCGTCCGTCCATTTGCTTTGGGCATAGGGAGCCGTTTTGGCCATATTACAACGGTTGTAATAAAACATTTTCACCGCCGCCAGCATGACATTCCCGTACGGATTGGCCGTGATCTCGAAAACGGCGGATCGCTGGTTGCCGACGGGGTCAAACACATAATAAGTCCCGGAAGTGGTCAACGCCGAGAAATCGAACCACCAGCCCTGGTCGCCCGAATTCGCCTGTGTAGTCCCGCTATTCCAAACGGTAACCGATCCTGTGAACGCAACTGCATTGGTGACACTGTTGCGCACTTCCATGGTCGCCGGCGCCGTGTAGCTCAATGCGGCATTATATCCCTGCACGGGATTGCTCAGGACCGCCACTTTCTCGGCGGCGGGAGCATAACCGAACTGATCGACATGAATGAACTGGCTGATCTGCCCGAATGCCCGTGCCGACAGCACCAGGGCCAGTAAAAGTGTAAAAATACCCTTCCCGGATAAACGGACGTAATGTTTCCTCATGGCTAGATGGTTTGAGTTGATGGAAAAATCCTGTGTCAAGAATCAACAACAGAGTCGGCAAAAGTCTTTTCAGGTAGGATGGGATTCAGGCACTTCCGGGCCGGCCTGACAGAAATGAATACAAATTTATTCTTAATATTTAATAGAACAAATAGATACAATACGTAGAATTTATTAAACGGATCAAGTTTCTATATTTTTAAAATAATCCTAAAAAATATTTAAATATTGATTTGTTTTTCTTATAATTGCATAGACAACTATTGGCTAACTTACAATCGCGAAGCACATGCCGATCTATCAGCAACTAGGAACCATCCCGCCCAAGCGGCACACGCAGTTTCGCAAAACGGACGGCGGGCTTTATTATGAAGAACTCTTCGGGACGATCGGTTTCGAAGGGATGTCTTCCCTCCTCTATCACACGTGGAGGCCCACCCAGGTCAAGTCGCTTGGCGAGCCTGTGGACGTGGCCCCGCGCATTGCCGCGACGAACAATATGACGATGCGCAAGCTGATCGGTTTCGATGTAAAACCGGCAGCGGATTACCTCGACAGCCGTGTGCCATTGCTCGTCAACCGCGACCTGATTCTGGGCCTGGCAGCGCCCACAGGGGAACAAATGGCTTATTTTTATAAAAATGCAGATGCCGATGAGCTGCTTTTCATCCACCGTGGCTCGGGCAGGATACGCACGCCTTTCGGCCAGGTGCCTTTCACTTATGGAGATTATGTGGTGATCCCGCGGGGCACCATTTACCAGATCGAGTTCGACGGGCCCGACAACCGCCTGCTTTACCTCGAATCGCACTCGCCCATTTATACGCCTAAGCGCTACCGCAACCATTTCGGGCAGCTTACGGAGCATTCGCCGTACTGTGAGCGCGATTACATTCTCCCGCGCAACCTCGAAACCCACGATGAGCGCGGAGATTTTATTGTCAGGATCAAAAAACAAAACCATATCCATCCGTTCACCTACGAAACGCATCCGTTCGATGTCGTCGGCTGGGACGGGTACAATTATCCATGGGCATTTTCGATCCACAATTTCGAACCCATTACCGGCCGCATCCACCAGCCACCGCCGGTACACCAGACATTCCAGACCGACGCATTCGTCGTATGCTCTTTTTGCCCAAGGCTTTACGACTACCACCCGCTTGCCATACCCGCGCCTTATAACCACAGCAATATCGATTCCGACGAGGTGCTCTACTACGTCGACGGCGATTTTATGAGCCGCAACGACATCGCCCAGGGGCACATCACGCTGCATCCCGGCGGTATCCCGCACGGCCCGCACCCGGGCGCATACGAGCGGAGCATCGGCAAAAAAGAAACCCAGGAACTGGCCGTCATGGTCGACACCTTCCGCCCCCTGATGCTCACCGAACAAGCAATGGCGATCGATGACGGGAAGTATTTCGGCAGCTGGGCGGAATCGTAACCTGGCAAGCCGGTCAAGACTGGTCAAGTATTGTCAGGTATTGTCAAGTATTGTCAGGAATGGAAATACCTCACCTGACCTAATGACAATACCTGACCCAAATGACAATACCTGACCTAATGACAATACCTGACCCGATGACAACACCTGACCCAATGACAACACCTGACCTAATGAAAACACCTGACCCCATGACAATGTCAACCCTAACAGCACCAACCGCCCCGCCAGCCGCCACCGACTTCCTGCCGATCAACGGTACGGATTATGTCGAACTGTATGTGGGTAATGCATTGCAATCGGCGCATTATTTCCGGAATGCATTTGGTTTTCAGCCGCTGGCGATGGCCGGGCTGGAAACCGGCATGTCCGACCGCGAATCTTACGTGGTGGTTCAGGACAAGATCCGTCTGATTTTCACTTCTCCCTTGCACGGCGGCACGGCCATCGGCGCGCATATCGACCGGCATGGCGATGGCGTGAAGGCCATTGCATTATGGGTAGATGACGCCAGAATGGCTTACAAAGAGACCGTAACCAGGGGCGCGCGGCCGTGTTTAGAACCGGGGACCGAAAAAGACCAGCACGGCCAGACCGTGAGGTCGGGCATTTGTACCTATGGTGATACCGTGCATGTTTTCGTCGAAAGGAAGCATTATAATGGCGTTTTCCTTCCGGGATTTGTCGCCTGGCAGCCGGAGCATTCGCCGGAGCCGGTCGGCTTGCGGTATATCGATCACATGGTCGGTAACGTGGGCTGGAACGAAATGAACCGGTGGGTGAAGTTTTATGAGGATGTGATGGGGTTCAAAATGATGGTTTCTTTCGATGATAAGGACATTTCCACCGACTACTCTGCGCTGATGAGCAAGGTGATGAGCAACGGCAACGGGCGGATCAAGTTTCCGATCAATGAGCCGGCAGAGGGCAAAAAGAAATCGCAGATAGAAGAATATCTCGATTTTTACGGCGGTCCCGGCGTGCAGCATATTGCCGTGGCGACGGATCACATTGTCGACACAGTAC
>CBIHPQ010000425.1:0-6038 GCA_966211825.1 uncultured Dyadobacter sp.
CGAAATGAGCCTGAAACACGGGCTTTGATCAACCACCTTTTAGTCCGGGTTATGAAAAATCTCTTAAAATCAATGCTGGTACTCGGCATTGTACTGATCACTTTCGGCTCCAAGGCACAGGACGACCCCGCGAAACACCGGGTCGTGTACAAAGGTGACAAAGGGCCGGGCTTAGGTAAAAACATCGTTTTTATCGCAACTGACCACGAGTACCGCGGCGAGGAATCACTGCCTGCGCTGGCCCGCATCATGGCCAGGCGTTACGGGTTCACGTGTACGGTTGTGTATGCGCTCGATGAAAACGGCTATATCCTTCCCGGTGGTTCGAATGTAAAGGGGCTCGACGTGCTCGAGAAGGCCGATCTGATGGTGTTATTCATGCGTTTCGCGCATTTTGAGGACAAGGAAATGCAGCATTTCGAAAACTACCTCAAACGAGGTGGCCCGATCGTCGCGTTCCGGACTTCTACTCATGCATTCGATATTAAAAACGACCCGAAATGGGAGCATTACGGCTGGAACTATAAAGGACCGAAAACGGAATGGAAAGACGGTTTCGGCGAATACATTTTGGGTGAAACCTGGGTTTCGCATTATGGTACCAACCACAAGCAATCATCCAGGATCATCATTGACGAAGCACAGGCCAAAAATCCAATCCTGCGCGGCGTGAAAGATATGTGGGTACAATCTGGCGGTTATACTGCAGAGCCGAAAGGTACTGTGTTTGCCAAAGGACAGGTATTAAACGGCATGACCGCTGATTCGCCAGCGGATCCGACAAAGAAATTACTGCCAGTTGCCTGGATTCGGGATTACCAGATGACAGGGGGGAAAAAAGGCCGCGCATTCACGACTACACATGGCGCTTCCGAAGATTTGCTCAACGAAGGTTTCAGAAGGATGATCGTGAATGCGATGTTCTGGGGTTTGGGACTCGAAAAAGATATTAAACCCAATAATGACATTGCATTCGTAGGACCTTACAAGCCTACCACATTCAATTTCAGCGGGTACAAAGCCAATGTAAAACCTTCCGACCTGGCTGGCTGGGATTCGCTGATCATGCCGGGCGAGGTGGTGAAGAAGAAGTCAAAGTAATTTTTTTAGTAATTGAAAAAATAAACAATTAATGTCTCAGCAACTTCCATTTCGCTTCGGATCAGAGGTATATACCTGGTTTATGAGCAACAGCGGCCGAACGCACCAGGGCCGGTTAGGACACATGATCGAAGTCATCGCGAAAGCGGGTTTTACGGGAATCCAACCCATTTTTACCTGGATGGGCGACCTCATTGACCCTGATAAGCTCGAAGCCAAACTCAAAGAACAAGGCATCGAACTCGCCGCACTGGCCCTCGCACTGGACTGGAACGAAGCCCAAGAGACCGAACGCGAACGCGAAGTCGCCGACCACGCCATCCGCGTGCTGCAACGCTTCCCGGGCGCCGTTTTGAATACCGTGCAAATCCCGACGGGCAGGCATAATATCGAAGAGCGCCAGAAACGCCTCGTAAATATCGTCAATACCGTTTCGCGCCGGGCCGCAGAGAAGGGCATACCATGCAGCTATCACCCCAATTCACCGCACTCCTCCATTATCCGCACCGAAGAAGATTACAAGATCGTACTCGAAGGACTGGACGCGTCGGCAACCGGCTGGACGCCCGATGTGGGCAACATCATCAACGGCGGTATGGACCCATTGACTAAAATGAAGGAATACCAGTCGCTCATCAATCACGTGCATTACAAAGACTGGGACGGTAACCCGGAATTTACATTAATGGGCAAAGGCAAAGTCGACCTGCCGGGCGTGACCCAATGGCTCAAAGACATTAACTATAAAGGTTGGATCATTTGCGAAGACGAAGGTGAAGAAGCCCTCGAAGATCCCGATTTCGTGACATTACACGACGGGAAGTGGATTCAGGAGGACCTGATTCCCGGGCTGAGGTAGGTTGGCCGACAACCATGGTCGGCGGTCTATGGTCCATGGTCAAAAAAACAAAGTCACAAAAAAAAGCAACGCACCACCTATGCCCACCATCAAAACCAACGGTATCAACTTTTACTACGAGGAACGCGGTTCTGGGGAGCCTTTGCTGCTGATTATGGGCATTACTGCGCCGGGCGCTGTGTGGAATGTGCACGTGGCCGACTGGAAACACCATTTTCGCTGCATTATCGGGGATAACCGCGGCGTGGGGCTTACGGATAAGCCTGCTGGCCCGTATTCGACCGAGCAAATGGCCGACGATTACGCCGGTTTGCTGGATTCTCTGGGTTTGGAAAATGTAAACGTGATTGGCTGCTCGATGGGCAGTACCATTGCGCAGCAACTGGCGATCAGGCATCCGGAGAAAGTGAAATCGCTCGTGTTAATGTGCCCGTGGGCGCGTTGCGACAACTATGCGAAAGGTCTTTTCCAGCACATTATGAATGCCAAGGCGCGTTTCCGGCCCGAGGAGTTCAGCTTGTACATTCAGCTGCTGATCTTTTCCAAATCGTCGTGGGACGATGCCAGGCAGCATGAAGACCTTGAAAATGGCCGCCGGATAGATGCTTTCAACTCATTTCCGCAGCCGTTGCACGGACTGGAAGGGCAAGCGGCCGCTTGTATCAACCATAATGCATTGCCCGATCTGGGCAAGATCAGCGTGCCGACCTTAGTGATTGGTGGAAAAGAGGACATTTTTACTCCGGTATGGATGGCCGAGGAAGTCGCTGGCGGCATTCTCGGTGCGGAGCTGTTCCTGTACGACAAGCTCGGACACGCATTTCATTTTGAAAATACAGAAGATTTCAACGCCCGTGTAAGGAACTGGCTCAGCGGCGTGCTGGTGGCGTGACCTTGCATTTTTTAAGATAAAAGCATTAAAACAAGGCATTTTGCGCCTTTTTCAGGTTTAGATAATTACCAGTTTAATTAATAAATAATGGAGATCGCCGATTCAAAAGGTCAGGACCAGACAATGCAGAACTGGAAGGACAAAGTGTCGAACCACGTACAAGTGGGCGGCATCGAGACTTCGGTGCTGGATAATGGCGCTGGCCGGGGGAGCCGTATCGCATGGATCAATACCGGCGGTGGATTGCGGTTTAAGGTAGTGATCGACAGGGCGATGGATATTGCCGAGGCTTTTTACAACCAGCATAGCCTGGCGTGGATCAGCCACGGCGGCATTACCTATCCGCAACCGTTTTCCGACAAAGGCATCGACTGGCTCCGCACATTCGGCGGCGGCTTGCTCACTACCTGCGGCCTCTCGCACGCGGGCGGCCCCGAATCGGACAGTTTCGGCGACCGCGGTTTGCACGGATTGATCGGTAACCAGCCGGCAGAGATCATTTCCATCGTCCAGCCCGATTTGCGCGCCGGAAAATATGAGATGAGCATCACCGGTATCATCCGCGAAACCCGGCCATTTGGCCCGAGCCTGGAACTGAAAAGGACCATTTCAGCGACATTAGGCGAAGCCAAACTGCGCATTCATGATGAAGTGATTAATAAGGCAAATACAGCGGCGCCGCATATGCTGTTGTACCATTTCAATTTCGGCTGGCCGCTGGTCGACGAGGGTACCGACATTCTTTGGAATGGCAAATGGTACCCGCGTTTTGAGGAAAATGCCAGGATTTTCAAAGAGGGTAATGCTTTCAAAAAAGCACCTGCGCCACTGGAATCGCATTTGGGGAGCGGGGAAGAGGTTGCATTGATCGACGTGGACGCGGATATTTTCGGGGACAGCCTTTGCGGGCTGCATAATGAGAAGCTGGGAGTAGCCGTCGCATTGAAATTCAAAAAGGAACAATTGCCCTGGCTCGCCAACTGGCAGCATTGGGGCAAGGGGGAATATGTGACCGGCATCGAGCCAAGCACGCACCCGCTTTCAGGCCAGGCGAAAGCACGGGAAGATGGGACTTTGATCTTCCTTCAACCGGAAGAAACGCGGGAATATGACCTGGAATTGAGCATATTGACCGCAAAAGAAGAAATCGAAGAATTTGAATTGAAGGTGAATGTATGACGGTACTGTCACCCTGAGCGCAGTCGAAGGGTAGTAGCGTGATGCAAAAGCGTCGTCGTCACAATCCTTCGACCGCCCGGCGGCCCGGTCCGCTCAGGATGACAGGAGCGACAGCGTATTAACCCACCAAAAAAAATTTAACATAGTATTAACCAAAAACCAATTCTTAATACAAAAACAATGGGACTTTCAAGTATAGCTGAGAAGGCGTTGGAGCAGGGAAAGGGAATTTTGCGTCTGGCGCCGACCTGGGTGCCGCGTTCGTTTTGTGTTCCCGGCCGCAGGATCAAGTTGCACCCGGACGATTATTATGTGTTGGGTGGAGAGCGTGGTGGTATCGACGAGCGCTGGCTGTCGTCAACCACTCCTGCGGAAAACGGGCCGCTTACAGGCGAAAATGAAGGTTTGAGCCAAGTCGTTTTTGAAGATGAATCAGGCGTCCAAAAAGTGACATTGCGGGATGCGGTAGAAGAGCTGAAAGGTCAGATTATAGGCGACAGACTTTGGGATGAATACAAGAGCTGGCCCATGTACTCCAAGTTTTTTGACAATATGGGGCCGCTTCCGCATCATATTCACCACAGGGATGAGCACGCTGCTATGGTGGGCCAGAATGGAAAGCCGGAAGCCTACTATTTCCCGCCTCAATTGAACAATCACGGTGGCGATTTTCCATACACATTCATTGGTATCGCTCCCGGTACTTCAAAAGAGCAGATCAAAGAGTGTCTGATGAACTTCACCAAGGGTGATAATAAGATTACCAATTATTCTCAGGCGTTTCGTCTGGAGCCGGGAACAGGCTGGGATGTGCCGCCTGGCATGTTGCATGCGCCAGGCAGCTTGTGCACCTATGAGCCTCAAAAAGCATCAGATATTTTTGCGATGTATCAATCGCTTGTCAATGAGGCTGTTATTCCGGAAGAGTTGCTTTGGAAAGGAACGCCGAAGGACAGGATTGGCGATTACGACCTGTTGATGGAAGTGATCGACTGGGATTTGAATGTAAATCCTAACTTAATGGAAAAGCATTTCATGCGCCCTAAACCGGTAAAAGATGTCGCTGTGATGGCGGAAGAAGGATATAGTGAAAACTGGATTTGCTATAAAAACGAGGCTTATAGTGCCAAGGAGCTTACCGTTTTCCCGGGACAGACCGTCACCATTACTGACGCTGCTGCATACGGAATGATTGTCATGCAGGGACATGGCAAATTCGGTGTGTGGGATATCGAAACCCCTGCATTGATCCGCTACGGACAACTGACTAACGATGAATATTTCGTAACCGAAGCCGCTGCGGTTGAGGGCGTTACGATCACCAACCCGTCGAAGACCGATCCGATCGTGATTTTGAAGCACTTCGGTCCGCGCAACCCTGATTTAGTATTGTAGAAGTCGTAAGCTTTAAGCAATAGGCTATATGCTCAGTATTTTTATGCATAAGGCTTATAGCCTAAAGCTATAAGCCCGTTTATCAACATTTTATTCATCAGGCCCAGAGCTTATAGCCTAAGGCTTACAGCTTAAAGCCCTTATCTCTTAAACCATGCCTGAAAATAATTTCCCTAAACTCCACAATGCCACATGGCCTGGCATCGTAGGAAAAGGTTCCGAATCGGAGCCGATCATTCCATTTGATACACTGCTTGAAAAAACCGCCGCTGCCGAAGTGGATGGTGTCAAGTTCGACGGCGTGGATATCGGTCTTTTCGATGAGCACATCGGCGATTACCTGAACAGCGCAGACGGCGGCAAGCGCCTGGCCGACAAGCTGGCCGGATATAACCTGGAAGCGGGAAGTCTGGTCGCTAATGTATGGGCCGGTTCGGCCATGGGTAGCCAGGATGCCCGCGATACATTTGTGGAGCAGGTACGCAAGGCATGTGAATTCGGAAAGCAACTCCGCGACGCGGGTGTAAGGCAGGGTGGCGTGATCCGCATTGACTCTGCTGCTTCGCCGGAAGCGTGGTCGGCCGACCCGAAAGGAAATACCAAACAAATTGC
>CBIHPQ010000426.1:0-6030 GCA_966211825.1 uncultured Dyadobacter sp.
TGCCCAGGCTTTGCAGCAATGCAGCGCCGGCAGCCGGTGAACCAATGCGCGAGAGCGTCCTCGCCGCAGGCTGCGATAATCTTTCGTCTTTTAAATAACCTTTCAAAACCTCCACCGACTCATCCTTACCCACAGTTTGAAGCTGGTAGATCAGGAAGTTCTTGCTGTCGGGGTCATTTACTTTGGCTAAGGCTTCGCCATAGGCTTCGGCTGCATTCTTACGCAATGCTTCCTGGCCATTCTGGGAGGCGTAGTAGGTAAAACCGCCTAATGCATATTGTATTTTGGTATTATCCCCCTTGCCGGGCGGCGTAAGCATGGAGGCGATCTGCACAAGTCCGGGCTTGCCGAGCTGCGCGAGTTCTTCCATGTTTTTCTTCAATGCCGCTTCATTCTGGGAAGGGAATTTGGACAAAACTGCCTTGACTTTGGCATCAAGCGAATTGTCGGTTTGGGCCATCAGCTGCGAGGAAGCCAGGCAGAGGGCCATGATATGTTGTAGTCTTTTTTTCATCAGATAGGCCGTTGCCGTAAGCCGCAAGGCTTGCCGGCATAGCTGTTAGGTTCTTAAATGGTCCAGGGAGCGCGCATAGGCTGGTTAATGAGCCGGTTAGCACCTTCGTCGTCGATAAATTCCTGTTTGTCCGGATCGAATTTCAATGAGCGGCCCAGGCGCAGTGCGATGAGGCCCATATTGACGATCGTGCAGGATCGGTGACCGTTTTCTTCGTTCAGTGCAAACTTTTTACGGTTTTTAACGGCGTCCACAAAGTCGGTAACCTGTGGCTCGGGATCCGGGAATGCGGCGAGTTTCTTTTCCAGATCAGGAATATCCGATTTGAAATTAGGATACAATTTGCCTTTCGGGCCTTCGATATAGGCCACTTTTTCGTCCTTAGCCTCACCATCCAGTACGATCTGGCAGCCATCGGCGTAGGTGTAGGTAATGCGGCGCCAGGTACCTACGGCCTCGGTATGTTGCTGCGGGGCATCCACTTCCACGCTCACCGGACTCGTATCGTCTTTTCCAAGGAAATATTGGATAGGGTCGATGTAATGCTGGCCCATGTCGCCCAGGCCACCGCCATCGTAATCCCAGTATCCGCGGAAGGTCTGGTGCACGCGGTGTTCGCTGTATGGTTTGAAAGGCGCCGGTCCGAGCCACATATCATAGTCGAGCTCGGCCGGTACCGGTTGAGGGGCGTTATTTGTTTTACCTACCCAATAAAATTTCCAGTCGAAACCGGTGTGCTTGCTTACGGTCACCTTTAAAGGCCAGCCGAGTAAGCCGCTCTGAACGAGTTTTTTAATGGGTTTAACGGTGGTGTTCATTCCGTAGAAGTTGCTTTCAAAACGGAACCAGGTATTGAGACGGAACACTCTTCCGTGCTGCTGGACGGCCTCTACCAGTCGCTTGCCTTCGCCGATGGTACGGGTCATCGGTTTTTCACACCACACATCCTTGCCTGCACGGGCAGCATCGGCGGCGATAATGCCGTGCCAATGCGGAGGCGTGGCGACGTGCACGATGTCCACTTCGGGAAGCTGGATCAGCTCGCGGTAGTCGGAAAAGGTTTTAACGCCCTTATCGACCATGTTAACCGCGATATCGAGGTGTTTTTTATCCACATCACACAATGCAACTACCTTGGTGCCTGCGTAGGGAATGTGCCCGCGGCCCATGGAGCCGGTGCCGATGATGGCTTTGGTGAGCGTGTCGCTCGGGGCGAGGTAACCCTTCCCCAGCACATGGCGGGGAACGATCGAAACAGTTGCCAGCGTAGCCAGCGAGCCT
Organism: uncultured Dyadobacter sp.; assembly: GCA_966211825.1. Taxonomy (GTDB): domain Bacteria; phylum Bacteroidota; class Bacteroidia; order Cytophagales; family Spirosomataceae; genus Dyadobacter. The sequence goes on from CBIHPQ010000426.1 coordinate 1,796, forward strand.
TTAATAAAGCTCCTTCGGGACGCGGAAGTTCCTTTCTCTTCTTTCATTCGTTAAGGTTCTTTAGGAAAAAATTAATGGTTAAGTGCTTGTGAAATTATGATAATATTCAGAATGCGCCAAAGCATTGCCAGGCATTACCCGATATTAATCAGGTAAGGCTGACGAATTGAATGTAAAATCGGGCAAAACTGCCCATACGCGCTGCGTGCTCGTTACAACGGAATGTTGCCGTGCTTCTTCCGGGGCAGTACCGCCACCTTGTTTTCGAGCATTTCGAATGCCCGGATCAGCTTCGCGCGGGTCTGGTCGGGGTAGATCACCTCGTCGATGTACCCCCGGTGCGCGGCGCGGTAGGGATTGGTGAATTTGGAAGTGTATTCGTCGATTTTTTCCTGCAATTTCTCCGCCGGGTTTTCGGCCTGCGCGATCTCCCGTTTGAAGATAATTTCAGCCGCGCCGCTGGCGCCCATCACCGCGATCTCGGCAGAGGGCCAGGCAAAGTTCAGGTCTGCACCGATGTGTTTGGAATTCATCACATCGTACGCGCCCCCGTAAGCCTTGCGTGTGATCACGGTAATGCGCGGAACGGTGGCTTCGCAGAATGCATAAAGCAGCTTGGCGCCATTGGTAATGATCGCATTCCATTCCTGATCGGTGCCGGGCAGGAAGCCGGGAACATCTTCCAAAACCAGCAGGGGAATGTTGAAACTATCACAAAACCGTACAAAACGCGCTGCTTTCTGGCTTGCATGAATGTCGAGCACCCCGGCAAGCACGGCGGGCTGGTTGGCCACAATGCCTATGCTCCGGCCTGCAATGCGGGAAAAACCTACGACGATATTTTCGGCGAAGTTTTCATGTACTTCCAAAAAGCTGCCCGGATCGGAAAGCTCAGTAACGACTTCGCGCATATCGTACGGCTGGTTTGCATTCTCCGGAATGAGGGTATTCAATGCGGGACGGAGCTCGTCGCCAGGTGTGTAGGGATGCCGAGGCGCATCGTCCTCACAGTTTTGCGGCATATAGCTCAGCAATTTTTTGATCGATTGCAGGCATTCCACTTCATTGGCAGACACAAAATGCGTTACGCCTGATTTGGTGGCGTGGGTCATCGCACCGCCGAGCTCTTCGGACGTTACTTCCTCGTGCGTTACTGTTTTAACCACATTAGGGCCTGTCACGAACATGTAGCTCGTATTCTCGACCATCAGAATAAAGTCGGTGATCGCGGGTGAGTACACGGCCCCGCCTGCGCACGGGCCCATTACAGCCGAGATTTGCGGTATTACACCGGAGGCCAATGTGTTTTTATAAAAAATATCCGCATAGCCCGCGAGCGAAAGTACGCCTTCCTGAATGCGTGCGCCGCCGGAGTCGTTCAGGCCGATGAGCGGTGCGCCGTTTTTCATGGCCAGATCCATGATCTTGCAGATTTTCTCGGCGTGCGTTTCGGAAAGCGACCCGCCGAAAACCGTGAAATCCTGTGCGAACACGTACACGAGCCGGCCATTTACCTTGCCGTAACCGGTCACGACGCCGTCGCCCAGGTAATGCTCCTTGTCGAGCCCGAAGTCCTTGCTCCGGTGCATGACAAACCGTCCTATTTCTTCAAAAGAGCCTTTATCAAGTAAGATTGATATGCGTTCGCGGGCTGTGAGTTTGCCCTTTGCATGTTGCGCCTCGATCCTCTTTTCACCGCCTCCCAGCTCAGCTTCGGCATTTTTTTGGTCTAAGAGTTCTTTTTTTGAAGCAGCGGCAGATCGGGATTCCATGTAATGCAGGGATATGGTTACATTTGTTGGTGAACGGTTATAAATATAGCGTCATTTTAATGATTCGGGAAATTATTGGATGTTTATGAGGTCGACAGGCTGCGGTATACTTCTCCTGCTCATTGGGCTTTGTTCACCATGGTACGCCGCGCATGCCCAGGTGACGGGCGGCCGTACCCGCCTCGATTTCCTGCAATTACCCGCCCAGGCGCGCAGTACTGCATTGGGTTCCAACCACATTACCGCGCAGGGAAACGACCCAGCATTATTCCTCCAAAATCCCGCATTGCTCGATTCCGCGAAGATTAACAATGTATCACTGAACCTGATGCCTTACCTGGCCGATACCAAATTTGTAAATATGGGGTATTCCAACCGCCTGCGCAAAACGGGCGGCATCTGGGCGGTAGGGCTGCAATACCTCAACTACGGAACCATGCAGGAAACCGACGACGTCGGAAATGTAGTAGGGGAGTTCCGGGCAGCGGATTACGGCCTTTCCGCGGGTTATGGGCACCCATTAGGCGCATTCACGCTCGGCGCAACGGCGAAATTCGTAGGTGCATCCATTGAAAGTTACCAGACCTGGGGAATGGCCTTCGACTGGGGCGCTACATTCCGGCATCCGCGGGAAGACCTTACAATCGGGTTCGTTGCCAAAAACTTCGGCTTTTTAAAGCAAAATTACCATGGAGGCACCACGCCGGTATTGCCATTGGATATGCGGGTAGGCGTGACTTTCAAGCCTAAATACATGCCTGTAAGAGTAACGCTGACAGCGCATCATTTAAACCGCTTTGATATGGTTTACAATGATCCCAACCTCTTTTATACGTACGACATTAATGGAAACAAGTTGCCCAAAAAGGTAGGCATATCCGAAAAGGTTGGTCGGCATTTGTCGCTCGGTGCGGAGATATTGGCACATCCCAATTTCCGGATCCTGCTCGGTTATGATCATTTGAAAAGACAGGAGCTCCGTTTGGTAAACCGCGGTGCATTAGCTGGCTTCTCATTCGGTGCATGGCTGCGCATTAAGCGGTTCGAAATCGGGTATGGCCGGGCGCAGTATGTGCCGGGCTTTGGAAGCAGCTCGATCTCTGTGGTGATGAATCTGAAAAACGGGTTTGTGAAAGATTCGAAGTGAAACTACTGAACCGGTACGCAGGTTCAGCAAATCCTCTTTCATCAGGGTATTCACGACATCCGCTCCGCCATCGACAAAAATATGCTTGCCTTCTTTTGCTTTCAGGTTTGCCAGCAAGGTTTTGAGTTCACCGGTATAGAAGCGGATATTGCCTTCCTGTGTACGTGGCGTGCGGGTAATGACGTACGATTCCTTGTCGGCATGGGGGAAATCGATGCCGAATGACAAAACCTTGTCGTACGTCCGGCGGCCGAGGATGACCGTATCGACCGTTTGACGCCGGTTTCGCTTCATTAGTTGGAACCCGCAACCTTCCCTTTTTCCAGTTTCAGATAATGCGTCACGCAGCTCGGGATTTCATTCGGATAATGCGAAACGTAGATTAGCGTCCGCTGATCGGTATCGCAAACCGCATTCACAACGGATTTGAAGTAATCGATCGCCTCGGAATCAAGTCCCTGACAAGGTTCGTCGAGAATCAATAAAGGTGGGTTTTTGACCAATGCCCGCGCCAGCAATACCATTCTTTGCTGACCTTTGGATAGCTGAGAAAAGTCTTTTTCAATCAATTCATGCACATGCAGGAGCTCGGCTACCTCGTGCACGCGCTCGATCTGGGTTTCAGTGAGTTTTTTAAAGAAAACGCCGGTAGCGTCGAAAAAGCCTGATGCGATGGTTTTGAACACGGTCGTATTTCTCGGGAAATACAAATGCAGTTCCGGCGAAACGTGCCCGATTTTTTGCTTGATATCCCAGATCGAAGCACCTGCACCACCCCGTTTTTGATCAAACAAATCATAATCATTCGCAAAACGCTGCGGGTTATCGGCCGTGATAATGCTTAATAAGGTCGATTTTCCCGAGCCGTTCGGGCCGGATAGCGCCCATTTCTCTCCTTTAGCTATTTTCCAATTCACGTTGTCGAGGATTTGGTCTTCGCCATATTTTACGCGGATATTCCTCAAATCCAGCGCGTTTTGAAAGGCGGTGAATTCAGGATGGCCGAAATGCGCCAGCTTCTGCGCGTCGGGTTGGGGGAAATGCGGAGCGTGGGCCGCTGCTGAACGGAACTGCGCAACCGGTTTTTGCGCTTCAATTTTACCTGCCTCCAATTCCAGTACGTGCGTAATGCAAGGCGGGATCTCCGTGGCTGTTGTAGCCATAATGACTGTTACGCCCTGTTTGGTCAGTTCGGTCAATGCGTTGCGGAGCACCTCGCGTGAATGCACGTCGAGACCGCTGAAGGCATTGTCGAGCATCAGTACTTTCGGCTTTTTCAACAATGATTTGGCCAAAAGCATTCTCCTGGTTTCGCC
>CBIHPQ010000427.1:0-6020 GCA_966211825.1 uncultured Dyadobacter sp.
AATGCAAAACAAAGGGGTTGAAGTACTTTTAAATATTGTACCCATTCAACCCGGGAAATTTCAATGGAATACCGGCTTTACCTACGCTACCAACCGCAATAAGCTCGTAAGCCTTTCCAACGAACAGTTCCAGGCAGCAAACGACTTTTTCGACGCGGGTTACACGGGCGAGCCTATCCAGGTAAGCACGCACCGCGTGAAGGTAGGCGAGCCTATCGGCCGATTCTTCGTATGGAAAAGTGTAGGCGTGGACGACAAAGGCGCTTGGCTGGTCGAGAACAAGGACGGAGAGGTGATCCCCATTGCCGACGCTACACCTGAGGACCGCCAGTATTATGGTAATGGTATTCCAAAACATGTGGTAGGCTGGAATAACAACCTGCGCTACAAGCAGTTCGACCTCGCTGTGAACATGCGCGGCTCGTTCGGGTTCGACATTCTGAACTTCCAGGGGATGTTCTACGGTAACCCGCGCAACAAGGCTTATAATATGCTCAAATCCGCCTACGATCCTATTGACGGCAAGGTGCTCACCAGCGACCTCGTATATGTGTCGCATTACATCGAAAAAGGCGATTACTGGAAAATCGACAACGTGACGTTCGGTTATACGCTGCCTGCCAATACGATCAAAGGCATTAAAAACGCACGCATCTTCGTATCAGGGCTTAACCTGGCGACCATTACCGGCTACACGGGCATCGATCCGGAAGGGGTAAGCTTCACCGGTTTCTCCCCCGGCAGCGACTACCGCGATAAGTACCCTACCACCCGGACGTTCACAGCCGGCCTGAGCGTAACATTCTGATCATTTCAATTTTTGGAACAATGAAAAATATAAATATAAGATACGCGGTCCTCGCTGCATTGCTCGCCGGCGCGCCGCTCTACTCCTGCACCGACCTGAATGAGGAGGTGTATTCCGAAGTGCTCGGGAGCAGTTACCAACCTACCGAAAAAGACCTGCCGGCCATTGTGGCGCCCGTTTACTCGTCGTTACGCTCGCTGATGCTCGGCTGGCAAGGCTATTTCGATTTGCAGGAAGAAGCCGCGGACGCGATCATCACACCCGTGCGGCCCAACGGCTGGGACGATGGCGGTACCTACCGGCGCATGCACCAGCATACGTGGACGTCGCTGCAATGGCAGCCCGAAAACGCCTGGCGTCAGGCATTTGCCAGCATTACCACGGTAAACCGCGTACTTTCTCAGATCGAGGATGGCGATTTACCGATCACCAACGGTAAGGACGCGACCATCGCCGAGCTTCGGGCCGTGCGTGCATTTGCCTATTATCTTTTGCTGGACAATCACGGCAATGTGCCCATTGTTACTGATTTTAAAGATGTTACACTCCCCAAACAGAGCACACGTAAGGAGGTGTATGATTTTGTAGTAAAAGAATTGGCTGAATCGCTTCCAAACCTGAGCGAGAACGCAGCCACTACTTACGGCCAGATGAACAAATGGGGAGCGAAGACGCTTTTGGCTAAAATTTACCTCAATGCGCAGGTCTACACTGGCACAGCCGAATGGGCCAAGGCGATACAAGAAGCCGATGACGTGATCAAAAGCGGCAAATATGCGCTGGATGCCAATTACTCGGATGTTTTCACCTGGACCAATTTCAATTCCAAAGAAATCATCTTTGCCATTCCCTACGACGAGATCTACGGTACAGGCAACCAGATCCACATGAAAACCCTCGACCCTTTGAGCCGCTCGGTATACCCGATGAATGCCGGCCCGTGGGGTGGAAACTGTGCCGTTCCGCAGTTCATCGACACCTACGACGCTGCCGATAGCCGCCTGGCCGACACCTGGATTATGGGTCCGCAAAAAAGTGCTGCTACCGGCGCCGTGGTGATCACTTACGGCAAGGCCGTGCCGGGTATGGAAAAAACGGCTTCGTCGGATGGTTACAGAATTGGTAAATATAAAATCAAACCGAATGCGACGGGTAGTTTGGACAACGACTTCCCGTTCCTGCGCTATGCGGATGTGCTGATGATCAAGGCGGAAGGCCTGTTGCGCACAGGCAAGGCCGCCGAGGCCGCGGAGCTGGTTACGCAGGTGCGCCAGCGTGCATTCAAAGGCACGCCCGGCAAAGCGACGGTAACTGCGGCCGATCTCGCCAAAGGAAGTCGTTATAATTACGGTTATCAGGCAACTGACGGTACCATTACCGAGCGCCAGGGAGGCGACGACATCCAGTTTGGCCGGTTGCTCGACGAGCTGGGCTGGGAGTTCGCTGCCGAAGCGCACCGCCGCCAGGACATGATCCGCTTTGGGGTTTACGAGACCAAAAAGTGGTTCAACCACCGCCCGCAAACCGTCCAGCGCGCGCTCTTTCCGATCCCGCAGAACGAAATCGACAAAAACCCCAATCTGAAACAGAACAAGGGTTACTGACACATTTATTAATTTGGGTTAGGTAGTTCCTATTTGCTCACCGTACAAAGTATATTTGTTTCGGTGGGCAAATTTTTTGTTGTATTCCAAAACCATTTTATTCCCATGTTTTCAAAATCAACATACTTAAACCGCAGACAAACACTTCAATCCAAACTCGGCGGCGGCCTCATTCTGCTCCTCGGCAATGAGGAAAGCGGGATGAATTATCGGGATAATGTATATCCGTTCCGTCAGGACAGCACATTCCTCTACTATTTCGGCATCGATCAGGCGTCCCTCGCCGCCGTGATCGACATCGACAACGACCGGGAGATCATCTTCGGTGACGAGCTCACGATCGACGACATCGTATGGACCGGCCCGAAAGAGGCATTGACCGAAAAGGCGGCCAACGTGGCTGTTACCGAAGTGAAACCGGCCTCGGCCATCGCAGGCTTCCTGAAAGACGCATTGTCGCGCGGGCAAAGCATTCATTTCCTGCCTCCTTACCGCGGAGAGCACTATTTGAAATTGCAGGAATGGCTGCATATCAATCCTTCCGAAGCGGCACAAAAGGCCTCTGTGAGCCTGATCAAGGCAGTCGTTTCCATGCGTTCTTACAAAACGGAGGAAGAAGTTGCAGAACTCGAAAAGGCCGTCAACACATCCATTGACATGCATTTAGCCTTCATGCGCGACACCCGTGCGGGCATGACCGAGAAGGAGATCGCGGGCAAACTCCAGAGCATGGCCATCGCGCAGGGCGGCGACATCTCCTACCCCGTCATCCTGACCGTAAACGGCGAAATCCTGCACACCCACGCCCGCGACCTGGCGATCCGCGAAGGCCAAATGGCGCTCTGCGACGCCGGTGCCGAAACCGCCATGCATTACTGCGGCGACCTCACGCGCACTATCCCGGTAGGCAAGACGTTCACGACCATTCAAAAGGAAATGTATGAGATCGTCCTGAATGCGCAGGAAGCGGCCATTGCGGCCTGTAAGCCTGGGGTTTTGTTCAAAGACGTGCACAAGCTGGCATCTACCAAACTCGTAGAAGGCATGAAACAAATGGGCGTCGTCAAAGGTGACCCGGCCGAAGCAGTCGAGCATGACGTGCATACCTTGTTCTTCCAATGCGGCCTGGGTCACATGATGGGCCTCGACGTCCACGACATGGAAAACCTGGGCGAACAATACGTGGGCTACACGGAAGACCTTCGAAAAGGCACGACATTCGGCTGGAAATCCCTCCGCCTCGGCCGCGCCCTCGAACCCGGCTTTGTCCTCACTGTCGAGCCCGGCCTGTACCTCATCCCAACCCTCATCGACCGCTGGAAAGCAGAGCACAAACTTGCCCAGTTCATCGACTACGAAAAGCTGGAAACCTTCCGCGATTTCACGGGAATCCGCATCGAGGACAACCTTTTGATAACCGAAACAGGTAACAGGGTGCTGGGGAAAGAGCTGGTGAAAAGTGTTGCGGGAGTGGAGGGGTTACGGGGGTAGAATTTCAATATGTTTGCAGGTGAAACTCATCAACCTGCAAACATTGAAAGAGCCCAAATATCGTTACAAAACCAGATTAGATAGCCTCGTTTACAAGTTTACGAGCGTAGGACCGAAAGGAGAGATTAAGAAAATTGTAATCTATTCCCTGACGCAGACCGCAGGCGTTTACAATCTTGCATTTGGAATTATGACGGTTTCATGATAACAAGAAAACAAAAAAATTAGCGCTATGAAAACCCGAAATAACGTCATTGTTCCAAAAGTAGCTGTAGATAACAGCCTGGATCACTTGAAGGATAGAAAGTTTGCTTTGGAGAAATTGGAAAGAGCCAACGAGTTTATTGCCAAACATGGTCTCCCCAAAGAATATTACATAAGCCAGGGCCTCACTCCCCCCGACTCCATCCCGTGAATATCTCCCGTTCCAAAGCAGTTGGTGAAGCCTTTTTCGTGATCTCAAACGTGCCGAAATGCTTCTCCGTCGTCACATCGATTTCCAGACCGGCGTAGCCGAGGTATTTCCTGTAATCCGGCTCCACGGTGGTATAGATGTAGCTGAATAATTCATCCAAATTCTTCCCGGCAACCGACTCTATTGTCGCCCGCAGTTCTTCCTCCGTAAACCCACGGCCTTTTCTAATGTAAAAATCCTGGTACAACTTCCGCATGACATCGTCCAGGGAGCGCTTGTTCTTTGTTTCGTGACGAATGGCGAGGTCGAAGAGCATGCCTACTACGGGGCCCTTCTGATAGTAGGAAATGGTTTTGTTTACGGCGTCGCCGGTGCGGCCGAAGGGGCCGTCGGACCAGGTTTCGGCGCTGGCTTGGGCGAGGGTTTGGAAAAGGCGACCGGGCTTGGTTTCGACGTTGGTTATCTGCTTTTTGAAGAAATCCAGGAACTCCTCCTCGCCCATCATGCCCGCTGCACGCATGATCAACGGCTCGTAGTAGACGGTGAGTCCTTCGGATACCCACAGCATGTTAGTTTTGCTGCCCTTATCATAGTCGAACGGGCCGAGCTCGATGGGACGGATGCGTTTGACATTATAATGATGAAAATACTCGTGGGTTATAAAGCCCAGCATACCGTTCCATCCACGCGTATTCAGCTGATCGCCGCTGAAACTTATCGTGGTCGAATTCAGATGCTCGATACCGCCCTGCCCCGGACCAATTGCGATGAAAGTGTAATGCTTGTAAGGAATATCACCCATGAGCGAAGAGGCCTTTTCGACGATTTTCTGAATGTCGGACATCAGTTTTACCCTGTCGAAATCCCCGAGCTTATAGCCAATAAAGAGGTGCGGAATGCCTTTGACCTTGAATGCAGGCAACTCTTCGAGGTTGCCGACGAGCAACGGGCTGTCGTACAATATATCAAAATCAGGTGCGACGTACGTGAATACTTTGTCCGGCACGGAATCCAGCCCGGTAGCAACGCGATTCCAGCCGTGCGAAGGCTTGATCGTGACTTCGGATGGCCTTTGGAGCTTCCCCGCTTCATGCATAAACATACTTACCGGCGTTATGTACGCATGCTCCTCGTCCAGATAGCTGGTCGCGACAAACTTGCGGGTGGTTTTCACATCGTATTCGGCATGCAGCATATGAGCACCTTTGGCAGCCACCGTCCAGCCATTCTTGCCCGATTTCACCCAGCGCAGTGCATTGCCGTTTTCATCCTTCACCACCAGCTTGTCGATGTTTGAGGCATAGTCCATCAATTGATAGTACCCCGGTTGCCAGTCGGGTAGTTTCAGCCGCGTGCTGTCGCCTTCACTGGTCGGCAAATCCATTGACACGTGAAAGGTATGATTCGCCGGCTCCGGCATAGACACCGTAAATTTGATCGGTCCGGCCTTTTGTGCAATGGCGCCAGCCACGAGGCAATGCATCGCCAGCAGGCACAGCCCGCGCCTTTTGTTCCTGAAATTCATAATATAGGAGTGATTGAAGGGACTTATTTAAATTGGTAAAACTTCCACTGCGTTTTGAAATCCGACTTCAATGGCTGATTGGTCAATATAGCCCTTACCATCTCAATGGGCATATTATTCTCCTTCATGACCGCGTCGTGAAATTGCTTGAAACTCATCTTACCGCTGTCTACCAGT
>CBIHPQ010000428.1:0-6003 GCA_966211825.1 uncultured Dyadobacter sp.
AAGGTTTCTCGTCATTACGAGCAGGTAATGTTCAAATGCTAAAATTTTCGCCAAATCTGCTCGCTTGTTCCAGATTGCCAGAAAGATCTCCTGCACAATATCCTCTGCGGCATCGGCTGAATGCAGATACCGATGCGCTACTCTGTAAATAGAACTTGAATAATGTTCGTAAAGCCGCTTAAAGGCATATTCATCCCCGCAGCTCACCTGATACAGCAAATTTGCCTGACCAGGTAGTGGTTTCCTATTCAATTTTTCTGGCGATTTAGATCTCTCAAAAATATTGAAATCCTTTAAAAGCGCAATAAAATGTTGATATCACATAACAATAACATAATACTGTAATTACCAGGTCGCCGTCTCGGCTCGGCTCTAACTATCAACTTACTCCCGTTTCATTACAATTCACATAACCTTTTCTGCATTTGACCACCATTCGTGTTCATGTCAAAAGTTTCGTCATCCAATTTTGCAGGGCTTTGAAAACAGCGTCGCAACCATCGTCGCCCGCTACTTTTTAGGATAAAATCTATTAAACAATAACCAGCCATGAAATTGAAAACAACTTTTTTAAGCGCAGGTCTTCTGATCGGCCTGATTGCCTGCCAGCAAAACCAGGAGTCTTCCAATTCCTCCGAAAAGGCAACGCTCACATTAACCTTCAACGGGAAGACCAAAACGTATACCGATGCAAGTATCTCCGAAGGAAAGCTTGGTTCGATTGTTAGTATCGGCATCACGGCCGGTTCGAGCGGTGCGGATTACCTTTCGCTAACGGCCTATGGCGACCAGGCAGGTACATATCCCTACAAGCAGGATATCGGAAATTACACCCAGGTAAGTCAGGTGGAATATAAAATTAACGGAACGGTATTCAACAACTACTTCACGCAGATCTGCCCGGACAAATCCGGCTATTCCTCTTCAAAAGGTGAGATCAAAATTACAGAATACACGCCCGGTAAACATGCAAAAGGCACATTTTCCGGCGCATTGTTCGATGCCAATAACGAAGAAGAATGCAAACCTGATAGCGCATCCTTCACTGGCGAATTTGATATAACCGTTGACTGATCTATGAAATACTATATTTTCTGGCTGGCGGTGCTGATCCTAGTACCCGGCATGTCGTATGCCCAAAATCTGCGGCTGGGCTATTTCGGAAAAACGATTACGCATTACGGTGTGAAAGGCGCTTACGAAATACCTTTAGCAAGCTCGGTTTCCTCCCGCAATGCAGCAAAGCGCCTGCTATATGGCTCGCTGGGCGCTGCCGGTTACAGGCATGCGAAAAACCACATCGGCGTGATCGTAGCCCCTGAGATCGGTTTCAGGAGGATTGGAAAAAGGGGCGCACTCTTCGAATTCGCCATCGCGCCGTCGTACTTCCGCTATTTCCTGGAAGGCCGCACGTTCGAAGCCACGTCCGACGGAGATTTCCGGCGGGTACGTTTTGCCGGTGGAAATGCTTTTTTACCGACAGTTTCGATCGGCGTTGGCCACGATTTATCAGTCCGCAAAAAAGTGCCGGTTGCATGGTATGTGAGACTGAACGTCATGCAGCAGCGGCCTTACAATACATCTAACCTGATGCGCTTCGCCCTGGAAGCCGGAACATTGATACCCCTTAAAAAACGATGAGAATTTTTATAAAACTGCTGGCAATCTGCCTGATAACCGGGCTGATCAGTTGCAAGGATAAAGACGCGCAGCCGCGCGAAGATCAAATGCTTTTCCTGCGCCACAAGGGCGCCAACATGCCCATTTGGGTGAAAGGTAACAAGCAGCCCAGGAAAATTGTGCTTTTCGTCCACGGAGGACCGGGCGACTGCGCGATGTGCTACCGCTATTACCTGAAAGACCTCGAAAATGATGTGATGATGGCCTATTGGGACCAGCGCGTGGCCGGTGCCTCCACAGGTAAAGTGGACCCCGCTACCCTGCGTTACGCGCAGTTTGGGGAAGATATGGAACTGGTAATCAGTCTATTAAAAAAACAATATCCTGATACAGAGGTATACCTGCTCGCGCACAGCTTTGGCGTGGAACTTGCCTGGCAATTTTTAACCACCGGCAACAACCAGCAGCAGGTGGCCGGCGCCATGATGGTCAACGGGATGTATTCTTACTATCACTGGCTCTACCAGGTGCGCGAATGGGCGCTGAAACAGGCAAAAGAAAAAGGCAGCAAGCAGGCCGAAGACTTCCTGACGGCCAATCCGGTTACCCGGCAAAACACCCAAACGGTCGATTGGGAAGGCATTTACCGCTGGATGCACAAGCTGGACGGCAACCCCATATCCCTCTATTCAAATAAGAAGTATGTCATCAATTATGCCTTTGGTTCGCCAAATACAGCGCTGGCGCAGTTCACTCACAGCAAGGCATATGGCTATTACGGCGACGTTGAAAGCCGCTTATTTGAAAAAGGAGATCTGATTAAAAACGTCACTGTTCCAATCGGTCTTTTCTGGGGCGAGAAAGACGGGATCGTGCCGGTAGAGATTGGCCAGCAGAGCCGGGCCCTGCTTACAAACAGCGCCGTGACCTGGACAACCTTCGACGAGTCATGGCATGAGCCGTTTATCACTCAGACTGCCGACTTCGCTAATGCAGTGCGGACGTTTGTAAAGTGAATGAGCGAATTTGACAAGGAAGACAAATCTAATTTTTACCATCATCCGCACATGACATTGATAAACCAAAAGGCATTAAAAGAAGAGTTCCGGCAGAAAAAATTCAGGATAGGCGTGTTCCAATTGCGTAACCTGACTAACCAAAAAATCCTGATCGGAAGTAATGTGAACCTGGAAGCGTATTGGAATAGGATGCAAAGTGAATTGAAACTGGGTGCGTTTCGGAATGCTGAGCTGCAACAGGCATGGTATGAGCTGGGCGAGGCGGGCTTTGCATTTGAAATACTGGCCGAAATTCAGCAAGACCTCTTACAACCTCGCAATTACGCCCGCGAAGCAAAAGAGCTTGAAAAGCTTTACGTCGATGAGCTCCAACCGTATGGCGACCGCGGGTATCATCTCAAAAAAGTTTAGCTAATATGCGTCACAACCCGCTTGTACATCCATTGCAGATAGAATTCGCTTCTTCTGTCCATGGACTTCAAACGACTTATCCCGTACTGATCGACAACGGCCCGCAAAAAATCCTGATTGATTGCGGCTATCCAGGCAGTTCTCCACTGATCCAAAAAGCGCTGGGCGAAATCGGGACCGGACTTGAACAGATCTCAGACATCGTGATTACGCATCATGATCTGGACCATGTCGGCGCGCTGTATGAAATTTGTGAGCAGCACCCGCTCATCCGCGTTCATGCGTCCGCGCAGGAGGCGCAGTTTATTAATGGATCCAGCAAGGCGCCCCGTTTAGTGCAAGCCGAATCTCTTTTCGGTTCGCTGGCGCCCACGGACAGGGAATGGGCGCTTGTATTTCAATCTGAGCTGGAAAGCATCCGGCCGGTGCCCGTTGATTGTGTATTGGAAGAGCAACCGGCAGGTTTAGCAGGCATCCAAATTATCCCAACGCCTGGTCACACCCCGGGGCACATTTCACTATATCTGCCAGAGCAAAAGACACTCATTGCCGGTGATGCCGTGGTATACGTAAACGGGAAACTGGATATCGCCAATCCGGGATTTACACTTGACCTGCCGGAAGCAATCAATTCGGCGAAAAAAATTGCAAAGGTGCCTGTAACGCGGCTCATCTGTTTTCATGGCGGCGTCCTTGAAGATCCCCTACCATTGCTCAACGAACTGTTGGAATGCTACAAATAGTCTTTATCCACAAACTGGCCATGAAATTACCAACTACATCTTTATGAAATTCTCTCACTCGATCACTAATCTGATATTAGGCGCTGTTGGGCTTTTGGCCTGCCAGCAAAATCAGTCAGAACCTTTTCCCGGCCCAACTGTACCGGCGCAAGGAACTCCCACAGAAGTCGGTAAACCTGTTGGCGCGCCGGTTCAAAAGATCATCGGCCCAGCCGGTGGCAGCATTTCAACACCCGACCAAATATTTACCCTGGTTATTCCACCCGGCGCAATAGCGACAGACACGACAATCATCATGCAGGCTGTCGAAAACAAAGCATGGAGCGGTACCGGGCCCGGTTATGTGCTCAGTCCGAAGAACCTTGAACTTACCAAGCCCGCAATCCTGACGTGGAACTACCAGGAATCAGATATCGCGGGCTCAACCCCTGAGGCGCTCGGTATCGCCTTCCAACAGCAGGACCATAGCTGGTTGGGCAGAAATGATATCTCAGTAGACAAGTCCAAAAAGAGGGTTTCTACGCATATCAGTCAACTCACGTCAGTTGCTTTTTATGAATCGTATTATTTGGTTCCGGCGCAAAGGTCGCTTGTACCCGGCGAGCATGTAGATCTGAAAGTATTCTTTCATGCCGGTCATGAAGACGAAAGCGAGTTAGCGCCATTAACCATGCCAGAGCTACTGGGTAAAGAGCAGGTTAGAAACTGGAAGGTAAACGGTCACGACACGTCCGGGCCAACAGACCCAAAGTATGGAATACTGGCAGCGACAGGCAATGGCGCGTCGGCTACATATGTTGCCCCCGGCCTCATTCCCAACCCAAACCAGATAGCAGTCAGCGTAGATGTTATCCTCAAATCAAAAGCACAATTAATCCTGTTGGCGAACCTTGAAATTGAAGCAGCAAATGCATTTCAATTTGCAGGTGCCGGCATCGATAGTGCGCAGATTGGCGCGATCTCAGTTGCGGGCGATGAATACTTTCAGATAAGCTTGTCCGAACGGAACCTGAATGATCAGAAGCAAGCTGTGATCTCTTTAAGTATGCTCCCCTTTCCAGGTGTGGGTGCCTATAAGGTGACCGATAACGGCACGATACATGTCAGTGGAATGGACCGCGAGCGAAAATCCTGGTCGGACTCCTATCAGCCAAGAAGCGGCAAAAAGGTGATCGGTCCGGTAACTGTATCAATTCTGGAATATGATAGGATCAATAAGCGCGTCAAAGGAAAAATTTCTGGTACGCTGCATTACTATGATGATCGGACGGATCAGCACAAATCCACTCAATTAACTGCCAGATTCAATGCAGCAAGCCCATACTAGCCTATTTTACTTCATTCAGACATTCACTTTATCACCTTCCGAAAGACTAATCAACAAATTTTGATGCAGAAACAACTCACGCTTATCCTGCTACTGACAATGACTCATATTACTTCAAATGCACAGCAAGCGGCTGGCCGAAAAGATCTTCTATCTATAACACTTGGCCGACAATCTGTCGACAACGTTCAAGTGAAGGAAATCACACTGATACATATGCTACCCCTATCGAAGGAAAAATAATAGCATAGGGCCTCAAGGGGCAAGCAATATTTACTACGCATTTTCATGGCTACCGCTGGCCGGTAGGCCGGACGTTGAGTGATCCGAACAGCTCCCTCAATTGAGGGAGCATGTTTTATTATGACGTTCAAACACAATTTTATGAAATTAGACAAAACACGACTGATTCTGGCTATCTCGTACTTGCTAACTTGGTTACCATCATTTGCGCAGCAAAAATCCATCGAACCTGCGGTACTTACCGAGCAGGTTAAGGAAGAGTTGATTTTGCAGCTCGCAAGCGCACTTCGAACGAAGTATGTGTTCGAAGCCAAAGCAGATTCTATTGCTGATGCTATGGAAGCAAAATACAGGTCGGGAGCATACAAGAGCATTTCACGCGAACAAGATCTCGCTACGACGGTATCGGCGGATCTTTTGCAACTTAGCGACGATAAGCATCTCAGGGTACGCTATTCGGAGAAGGCGATACCTGATGATGCAGAAGATGATCCGATGATCATCCCAGCTGATCAAAAGCAAGCCTATGCAAATGAGCTTAAAAATAGCAACTATGGCATAGGTAAACTCGACGTGCTTGCAGGCAATGTGGGCCTGATCAGTTTCAACTTTTTTTGTTCACCGGAATTTTCCGGCGATA
>CBIHPQ010000429.1:0-6001 GCA_966211825.1 uncultured Dyadobacter sp.
GGTTTTCATCCCGGGCCCATCCAGATCAACAAGGGATATGTATATCTGCTCAGTGCCATCGCGGCGCTGGGCGGAATATTGTTCGGGTTCGATCTCGTCATTATTTCGGGTACCGTCGGGTTTTTCCAGGCACATTTCGGGCTCAATGAACTGGAAACGGGTTGGGCGGTGGGCTGTATTAACCTTGGGGCGGCGATAGGCGCGATAATGGGCGGCTGGCTTTGTGAGCGGCTGGGGCGCAAGAAACTCCTGATGATCTGTGCCATACTTTTCGCAGTTACCGGCGGCGGTACCGGCTGGGCCGAAAACTTTCCCATGTTCATTGGCTTTCGGATGCTCAGCGGAGTGGCGGTAGGCGCCGCGGCGCTCGTTTGCCCGATCTACCTGGCGGAAATTTCGCCTGCATCGATGCGTGGTACCACGGTATCGTTCTACCAGCTTTCCATTGTGGTGGGCATCCTGCTGGCCTATTTTTCCAACTACCTTTTACTGGATATCGAAGACAACTGGAGGTGGATGTTTTCATCACAGTCCATCCCCGCACTACTCTTTTATTTCAGTCTTTTTATGGCGTCCGAAAGTCCGCGGTGGCTCATACGCACCGGTCGGGAGTTCGAAGCACATATCGTTCTCGAACGTGTAGGCGGGCTGGACTATGCACTGGCCGAGCAGGAGCAGATCGAGCAGAGTTTCGCAGATAAAACGGAATACAAGGTGGCCGACCTGTTCCGCAAGGACGTCTGGCACATTGTATTCATCGGAATCATGATCGCCATCTTTTCACAGATCGTCGGGCAGAACTCTATCTTTTCCTACGCGCCTGAACTTTTCAAAAAAGCTGGTATGGCCCAGAATTCGGCTTTCTTGCAGTCGATCATCATTGGCGTAACCAACTTCGTTTTCACATTTATCGCCATCGGTACGATCGACAGGGTGGGGCGCAAAAAACTTTTGCAGTACGGCTCGTTTCTGCTGTTTATCGATGCGCTGGCTTTGGCGGCAGCTTTTTACTTTCAATGGTCGGGCGCGTGGGTGCTGGCCTTCGTGCTGGCCTTCGTTGCCATCTATTCGGCAACGCTCGGGCCGGTGACCTGGGTAGCGCTTTCCGAAATTTTCCCGAACCGCATCCGCGGCAATGCAATGGCGCTGGCGACGCTTGCATTGTGGATCGCCAATTTCTTCACGACGGCCCTGTTCCCGGTCATGAACCAGTATTTCGGCATGCCTGTTACCTTTTTGGTGCATGCGGCGATATGCCTGATTTACTTCCTTTTTATCCGGACAAGCATTCCCGAAACCAAAGGCCGGTCTTTGGAAGAAATTGAAAAACTATTGCAAAAAAGCTGATTACCAACCAAATGAACATTCAATTTTTCGCGCCGGAGTGGGGGAACACCCTTCCGTTCGATACCTTCTGCAAAAACGTAAAAGCCGCCGGTTACGACGGTGTGGAAATGGCGCTGCCCTTCGATGCAGCTGAAAAACAGACCATTCTCGACACCCTGGTAAAGCATGACCTTCAACTGATCGGGCAGTACTGGCAGTCGTTCGAGAAAAATATCGACGAACACGCCTCGAACTATGAAAAATACCTCCGCAACCTCATCGATGCCCGGCCGGTGCTTATCAACTGCCAGACGGGTAAGGATTATTTTAATACAGAACAAAACGAAAAGCTTTTTGCGCTCGCGGCGAAACTTTCCGCTGAATCGGGCATTCCTATTATTCACGAGACACACCGCGGAAAAAGCTTTTTCGCGGCCCACATTACGATGGGCTACCTGCAATCGGACCCTGCTCTCCGCATTGCACTCGATATTTCGCATTGGTGCAGCGTCCACGAATCGCTTCTCGCCGACCTGTCCGACGAAGTTTCTCTCGCCATTTCACGTACCGATCACATTCACAGCCGCGTAGGCCATCCCGAAGGCCCGCAGGTGAACGACCCGCGCGCACCCGAATGGGCGGAAGTGCTCGATGCACACCTCGGTTGGTGGGACCGCATTGCAGCTCTTCACGCGCAAAACGGCACAACGCTCACCATTACTACCGAGTTCGGCCCCGCGCCTTACATGCCTGCCATGCCCTACACACAAATGCCCCTCGTGAGCCAGTGGGACGTGAATGTACATATGATGAATCTGCTGAAAGACCGTTATCGGCGCATTTAGGCGACGGCTCTAATTATTTTTTAACATTTTGGCGGAATTAGATTTTACCGTTAAATAAAATCTTTGTCATTAAAATACTGACAATGAGTTGGTTTTAGCTACACGGGTGCGAAATGTGATACCTTTGGGAATTTGTACAGGGCTTTCAGTTGTTTTAGGCAACCTGGAATTTTGTTCCGGATAATGAGTTAATTCATAAATTTGCTTTGTAGTAACCCCCGATCGATCTAATAACTATGAGCATCCTTTATGTTGACCATGAAATCAATAATCTGAATTCCTTTAAAGCGACGTTCCGGAGGGACGCCAAGATTTACCTGGCCAAATCAACCGAAGAAGGGTTGAAAATCCTCGACGAGCACAAAATTGACGTCATTTTCGCTGACCATCAGATGCCCGAAATGACAGGGCTTGAATTTCTCAAACTGGCTTCCGATCAATATCCTTCAAGTATGCGCGTGCTGCTTACGGGCAATGCGTACACGGAAGAATTTCGTTGGGCGGCCGGAAAAGGGTATTTTCATAGCTATGTGAACAAGCCCTGGGACGAGCAGCAGCTACGGACGCTGATGATCTCACGTTTATATTAGGCATTGATTATTTCCAGGCGAGAGCGCCGGAGGCTATGGCTTCCGGCGCTTTTTGTTTGCTGAAAAAAATTGCCACACGAATATTTGTTGTGGAGATATTGATTACATTGGAGAGTCAATTTCCGACCATTCTTCATCTATTTGCCGGAAGGCTAAACCTTAACCAATGAAAAGAAGACACTTCATGCAGATGTCGGGCCTTGGCGTGGGCGCTATGATGCTCTCCCAGGTTCCGGTCATCGGGAATCCCGTCGCCGAAGAACAACTGCTTAATCCGTGGCTCGACGCCGCAACCAAGAAAAAGCTCGCTGAAACTGCATTGAATGCCGCCCGCGACAAAGGCGCCACGTACACAGACGTCCGTATTGGCCGGTATTTGCAGCAATACCTGTTTACCCGCGAAAAACAGGTCCAGAACATCATCAACGGCGAGTCATACGGCATCGGAATCAGGGTGATCGCTAACGGTACCTGGGGCTTTTCTGCCACGAGCGACGTCACGCCCGACGGGATCGCCAAATGCGCAGCCACCGCCGTCGCGATTGCCAAAGCCAATTCAAAATTCCAGAAAGAACCTGTTGTACTGGCGGCGCAGCAAGGGGTAGGCGATAAGGCCTGGAAGACACCGCTCACGAAAAATGCATTTGAAATTCCCGTGAGAGAGAAGATAGACCTTATGATGAAGGTCAACGGAGCCGCTATGGATAATGGCGCCAACTTTGTGACTTCCAACCTGTTTTTTATCAACGAACAGAAATATTTTGCTTCTACCGACGGTTCCTTCATCGATCAGGATATTCACAGGATCTGGCCCACGTTCACGGTGACCGTCACCGATAAGGCGTCGGGCAAGTTCAAAACCCGCGACGCGATCAGCTCGCCGATGGGTATGGGCTACGAATACCTCGACGGCCTGGCAAGCGAGAAAATCGCTGGTCCGAACGGCTTGGTCGGTTATCGAAATTCTTATGACATGGTCGAAGATGCGATCATGGCTGCCAAACAGGCAAAAGAGAAAGTGACTGCCAAATCGGTGGAGCCGGGGAAATACGACCTTATTTTAGACCCTAACCACCTCGGTCTCACCATTCACGAGTCGGTAGGGCACCCTACGGAGCTCGACCGCGTGCTGGGTTATGAAGCCAATTACGCCGGTACCAGCTTCGCAACGCTGGATAAATGGAAAACCAAAAACTTTAACTACGGCAGCAAGCTCGTCAATATCGTAGCCGACAAAACGCAGCAACATACGCTGGGCGCGGTGGGTTACGACGACGAAGGCGTGCCTTGCAAGGAATGGGACATTATCAAGGACGGGATCCTGGTCAACTACCAGGCGATCCGCGACCAGGTGCAGATCCTGGGCGAAAAAGAGTCGCACGGCTGCTGCTATGCCGACGATTGGAGTTCAGTTCAATTCCAGCGGATGCCGAATATCAGCCTTAAACCCGCAGCCGGCAAACGCAGCGTGCTGGATATGATCAAGGGTGTTGAAAAAGGTATTTATATCATCGGCCGGGGTTCGTATTCGATTGATCAACAGCGCTATAACTTCCAGTTTGGCGGGCAGGTTTTCTATGAGATCAAAAACGGTGAAATCACCGGAATGCTCGAAGACGTGGCATATCAATCGAACACGCAGGAATTCTGGAACTCCTGCGTGGAGCTTTGCGATAAAGACGATTACCGCACATTCGGCTCGTTTTTCGACGGCAAAGGCCAGCCCGCGCAAATCAGCGCCGTATCGCACGGCAGTCCGACGACGCGGTTCAACGGGGTGAATGTTATTAATACGGGGAGGAAAATCTAATGATCGCATGATCACAAAAAAGACAGCACGAAATGGCAATCCTTTCAAAAGAAGAAGCTAAAAAAATTATAGATAAAGTCCTGGCGTTTTCGAAGGCTGATGAGATCAGTGCTTCGCTTTCGGGCAACCGGACCGGGAATATCCGTTATGCGCGCAATTCGGTGTCGACGAGCGGAGAGACGAACGACCTGTCTCTATCCGTTACCGCCGTTTATGGCAAAAGATCGGGGACGGCTACGATCAACGAATTCGATGACGCGTCGCTCGAAAAGACCGTGCGCCGTGCGGAAGAAATCGCGAAGCTCGCACCGGATAACCCGGAATATATGCCGATGCTCGGGCCGCAGCAATATGCGAACACCAATGCATTTGCGGAAAGTACCGCGGCCATCGATCCGGAATACCGCGCCAAAGCGGCTTTCGGCAGCATTGAACCGTGCTCCAAAAAGAACCTCACCGCCGCTGGTTATATGGAAGACACAAGCGGATTTACGGCGCTGGGGAATAGCAAAGGCCTTTTTGGCTACAACAAATCTACCTCGGTGGGCTTTTCCGTGACTGTGAGGACGGCAGATGGTACCGGCTCGGGCTATGTGTCGAGGGATTATAATGATGCCTCTAAACTCAACACCCACACCGCGACGGAAATCGCGATGCAAAAGGCATTGGCTTCGGTGAATGCGAAGGCATTGGAGCCGGGTAAATACACGGTTATCCTCGAACCTACGGCCGCTCATGACCTTATCCTCAATATGATGCGGAATATGGACGGACGCAGCGCCGATGAAGGCCGAAGCTTTCTGGGCAAAAAGGGCGGGGAGACACGTCTGGGCGAAAAGCTCCTCGACGAGCGTGTTACCATCTATTCCGACCCTGCGAACGCCGAAGTCCCCGGCTCACCGTTCGCAGGCGGCGACGGCAGGCCTCAGGAAAAGGTAACCTGGTTTGAAAACGGCGTAGTGAAAAATATGTACTATTCGCGTTTCTGGGCGCAGAAAAAGAATGTAAAAGCGATCCCGTCGCCGGATGGCATTATTTTCGCTGGTGGCAACGAGTCGCTGGCGGACCTGATCAAAAGCACGGAAAAAGGCATTCTCGTCACCCGTTTCTGGTACATCCGCACGGTCGACCCGCAAACGCTGCTCTACACCGGCCTCACGCGCGACGGTACTTTCTACATCGAAAACGGGCAGATCAAGTATCCTGTGAAGAACTTCCGGTTCAACGAAAGCCCGGTGATCATGCTTAATAATGTGGAAGCGATCGGGAAACCGGTTCGTACAAACGGCAGCCTGATACCACCGCTGAAAATCCGTGATTTCACCTTTACCAGCCTTTCAGACGCGGTATAGGAGCAACCGTAATCCATTTAAACCGTTATCCTGCCATCCATAATGGATGGCAGGATAACGGTTTAAATGGATTACGGT
>CBIHPQ010000430.1:0-5998 GCA_966211825.1 uncultured Dyadobacter sp.
AAAGTAGAGCCCCCCGGCAGGCGCGGGGATGTTTTAGGCTATGCCTTTAACGTGAAAGTGCCCAAAACCAGCAAGAACACGATCAGTCTCAAAAGGCAGATTTTCCGGATCAATCATGACTATTTTTAATAGAAAATATTTGCATCAGAGGTTACCGGTATACCCCATCGTAGTTACTCCCCATATACGCCCCCCATTTGACTTTGTTATGGACCCGTGCGGCAGTGGAAATGCAATGCACCTGCATTCCGTCGAAGGATTCAGAAAGCCGGTTATGCTTGTCGGTGCTGTTACAGAAAATCAGGTCGAGGTAACCGTCCTGGTCCAGGTCGCCGATCCAGGGTGTGGACG
Organism: uncultured Dyadobacter sp.; assembly: GCA_966211825.1. Lineage (GTDB taxonomy): Bacteria > Bacteroidota > Bacteroidia > Cytophagales > Spirosomataceae > Dyadobacter. The sequence goes on from CBIHPQ010000430.1 coordinate 352, forward strand.
AAAGGTTATGGCCTGGAACCGGTTCGGAAAGTATCTGTATCTTATCGGTCGTGAAGTCAATGCTGAATATGGATGTGTTGAATACTTTCTCCTGCCCCTGGATAACCTCGTTGTCAACACTCAGAATGATCTCATCAATTCCATCATCATTCAGGTCTGCCGCGACAGGGCTGCTAGTCTGATAGTAACCCAATGAGTCGAGGAATTCAACCTGACCGTTTTTGCCATTGATCATGGCTTGTTTGGTAGCGCTAAGGTACGGCCACCGCCCTTTGGCAAAGTAAATGAAAAAGTCGGGGACGCTATCGTCATTAAAACGCCCGATAGCCATGGAGGTGTAGGCCTCCGTGCGGGGAAACGTTACCTGCCAAAGCGGTTGCAGGGTATTGCCGTCAAAGCTCAGGATCCGTCCATCGACGCTATTGGCAATAATGTCCATAACGTCGTCCCCATTGAGCTCTACCCAGGCCGGCGGGGCGATAAAGCCCTTTTTGGGCCCGGTTGCTATTTGCGTGGCAGCAGAAAGGTCCCCTTTCAAGATCATCCCGATTGTACCCACAAATAGGTTACCCGGCACGGTTTCGCCCCCTGTTCCAAAGATAATCCGTGAGGTACCGGGGTCGTTTTGGGAAAAATCTATGGCAACAGACATATAAATTTCCTTGTTATCGGGCATGCTCGCCTCCGCGAGTACCTTCCCGGTGGCGCTGCTTATGATCGCTAGCCTGCCAGCGGCGCGGTCGGTGTTGAAAGGCGGCACCTTAATGTCCCCGCCGTTGGACACCAGAAGGTCGCGAAGGCTGTCTCCGTCCACATCCTGTATAAACTGGGGGTTATAAAAGTTAAACCAGCGTTCTCCCTGAGCAGAATAGGTAGTTGTGTCAAATTTCCATATGTTCTGCCCGGACCCGCCATCGACCGCAAAGAACTCCGAAGAACGGCCTGCGAAAAATGCATCCTTGACACCATCCCCATTGATATCGTACAGGCCGGCTGATCCAAACATCTGATCATTGGCAGCATTTTTCCAAACCAGCTTCCCGGATTTACCGTCCAGCGCTATCATGGCGGAATCCGAATGCTGAAATTCTGCTTTCCCGGCGCCGATAATGACGTCGAGCGTACCGTCGTTGTTAATGTCTTCAACCCGTGGCGAAGAGAAGGTGCCGATCCCCGGAAGGGTCTTGGTCCATGAGACTTGTTGCTGTTTTCTGCTGAGGAAATACCACGACGAGGCGACAAATGCAATAAGGAGGACAAACAGGTATTTTTTCATGAGAAGGAACGGGAGCCAGCTTATATAAGCCAATATGTGACCGGTATATACTTCTCATTCAGCCAACAAACTCAGCAAAGGATCTGGAATATCCTTTGGAGGCTAACAATACTCGTCAAAATTTTGCCGAGCCGCCTTTGCTCGTTTTACCATGAGATTTTCAGAAATAGGGCATGATCCGGTTCACAATCACCGTATGCCCCGTTTCGTTCGGGTGGTTCACCGAAGCCATCACTTCTTTCAGTTTCCCGTCTTTCACCAATTGCTGAAACACCACATACGGGTCGGCAAGACCGGTTTTGTACTGTTTCGCCAGTTCGCGGATCTGTACCACGTACGGGTCGAGCGGGTTGGCCGGGTCGGCGATGTTGATGCGCTGGTCGGGGGAGGGGGTGAGCAATATCACCGGAATGCCTTTGGCCTGGGCGGTTTCGATCATTTTGGCCCAGGATTCTTTCACTTTGTCGAGCGGTGAAAAGCGGTCGTTCAATGCGTAATCGATGAAAAGCAGCTCGGGTTTGTGCGGTAACACGTCTTTCTCAAAACGCGCCTGCCCGCTGATCGCGTTCTCGCCGCCGATGGCCGTCACGATCACATTCACGACGGCATAGGGATATTTGGCCTTCAATGCTTTCAGGAAAAGGTTGGGGTACGATTCCAAAGTATGCACCTCGTGGTTTTCCCAATAACCCGCAGGGACGGAATGCCCGTGAAAAACGACGTTGATCGTATGGCTTTTGGGCCATTCGGTGGATAATTCCTGTTTTAATTTTTGCAGGTACTGGCTACTGTCCGCCACTTGCGCGCGGGTTTGGATGCTTGTAAAAAGGGCCAGCAATACAATGCTGCAAGATTTCAAGTATTTCATATTCAGTATTGTTTCAAATAAAATACATTACGAACCCATTTGTGAATATTACCAGGCAACGCTCAGCGTACCGGTAATGTGCGCGGCCACGAAATGCCGGCCGAGCTTCGGATCGCCTTCGCTGACCTTGATCCGGCCTGTTTTCCACGGATAGGACGCATTGATATAAGCCTCGAATTTTTCCAAACTAATACCTTCCGGCGCGTAAATCCGTACGGTAGCGTCCTGCAATCCGCCCACCTCGAAGCGTCTGTCGATGTCTTTCACGCCCGAATGGAGCTCTTTGTAAGACACAATGCCGCTGCTTTGCTCCACGAAAATGCGGCATTCCCGGTTCCAGGAGGTCGGCAGGTTGTACACCGAATACCCGGCGTCCAGCTTCGTCTCCAATCCGAGCAGCAGCGGCGCGCCCTGCGGGAACTTGAACCGGTCGGTAATGGTGCTGTTGGGATGATAACCCGAGAAAATGAATGCATTGTTGCTGCGCGCAATGGTAAGGACCGGACTTTTTACAGCCGGATTTTCCTTTTCAATCACACAATGCATATCGAACGCGGCCAATGCATAGCGCATCAGTAGCGGACCGGTAAAAAATTTGGAAGGGTCATCCGGGTTCAGCAGCTTGCCGCCATTGAACTTGCTGGAATTCGTGCCGCGGATGTATACCACCTTTCCGCCATGCCAGTCGTCGCCCGTACGTACCCAGCACACGTCGCGCACCTGGTCCGCCGGCACCTGGCCGGCAGGCACCTGGCCGGCGGGCGTCATCCGCGCGATCACGCGAGTTTTCTGATCGTTCGCATCGGCGAGGCTGGTGGCAATGCCGCCGCCCGAAAACAATGCTTCATGCCGCACCACGTTCGGAAAAGGGGTCGTCATCCGGTCGCCCTCGTACGGGCCAGATACTTGGAATTCCCCTTCGAGCGGCGCCCCGTTTTTCAGGTTCAGCAATTCAAGAAAAGCCTTTCCCGCATGACCGGCCGGGCCATAGACCATTAATTTACCTCCATTTTTAACAAAACCGATCAGCGCCTTTTCCAATGGAGAATCCGCATCCGGCACCACGCTCACAAGAATGGATTCGTTGAAAAAGCCAGGCTTACTTTTAATCACACTTTGAAATGAACCGGTGGAAACCACCGTATTCAGGGGAAAACCATTGTTGATCGCCTGCCGGATGAGCCAGTCGCCGTAATAGATCTCGGGGAGGCGGTCCTTGTAGGCGAACGCCCAGCGGTGGTATTCTTCGAACGGATACACCCACACCAGCGGCCCCGGTGCGGTAGGGGCGTCGTAACGGGCTTTCAGGATGTGCGGGGTGACCTCGTCGGGCACCTGCGTAGGCATGTCGCCATGCGTGTCGTCGATGCTGAGGAAGCTCAGGTGGGAAGGGATTTTCACCTCGCCTTTGGCATTAATGCGGCTCACCGATAGCGGGAGGTAAATATCGTGCGCCTCGCGGCCATAGCGGTCGAGCCAGGGGCTGTTGAGCCACCAGGGGTCGTGGGTGTAAAAGCGGAAAAGGAAGCGCTCGTCGGGCAGCTCGGCCAGTCTGGACATATATCCCACCATTTCCAGGCCGAAATCGCCATCCAATGCGGCCCACGGAGAATTGGGAGGGGGAAGCATGTTTTTGTCACGGTAAATGGCTTGCAGGTTCACGCCGTCGCGGGCGAGGTCGGTGCCGGTGGAAAGGTTCGTCCCGCGGGTCTGGATCTGCACATCGGGATTTTCGGCCCGGAAATACTTCCAGAAACCGGCGATCTTATCCTTCGTTTCCGCCAGCTTGGCCTGATCGAACCCCTTGCCGTCAAAGATCGCCCCGGTGGACGACCAGCCTTCAACCCCGTAACCAAACCCATTGCTCAGCCACAGGAAATCAAACCCCATATCCTTTAAAAAATGCTTGCTTTGCCTGCCCAGGAACGTCCCGAACGGCGTATTGGCCGGAATCCCTTTGGGAAAACCCGCATAAGCCTCGCTGTCGGCATTCAGCACCGAATAGCAGCTCACCATCGTATTATGCCCCATCGCGCTTCCGCCCAGGATCTCCCGGTGTTTTTTGTATTTAAAATCCGACCGCGCGAATTCCGGGCCGGGATCGAACGTCTCGCCGACGAGCACGGGCCTGCCTGTCGCTTTGCGGCCTTCTTCTTTCAATGTTTGTACGATAAATTTCAGGTCGCCATAGGTGAATGCGGGCGGGTTTTCGAGGTAGAGGTAAGCCCGCTCGTGAATGGACAGTTCCTTCGGCCCGGAGTTCACGGCGTGGCCGGTGTTGGGGTTGCCCATGTACCGCGCCCATTCCAGCGGCTGGGTGGGCGAGCCCTTGTAGTCGAGGATCTCGGAGCCGTCGCTCGTCCAGAGCATGATCGACACGGTGTCCGCATGCCGCAGCATCGACGACCATTGCACGAACATTTCCCTGGCCACCTCCCGGATATAGGCCTTGTCGTTCTTTTTAAATGGTTTCAGCGAAACTTCCAGGGTAATATTGTTGAAGTTCTTCCCTTTCAAAGTGCCCAGTTTGTTTTGGGCGGAAAGCGAAAGGCCGGTGAGCAGGCTCAGGCTGAGTAATGCGAGTTTTATTTTCATATTAAAAAATAAGGTCAGCTACTGTTTAATGGTCGTGTAAATGGCCACGCCCCTCGGCGGCAGCTCGTCTTCCAGGCTGTTTTTAATGGTATTGAAATGTTTGTCAAAGGGCAAAATAGCGGCCGCACCCGCCGCGGGTATATGCGCGGGATCGTACAGGCAACGGCCCATGCGGGCACGCACCGGTTTCGAAAAGCCCACTGTAAATTTCCGGGCGGCATGCGACGCATTGACGACCATCACCGAAGTACCCTTACCGGAAGGACTCGTCGCCACCACATAAATGCTATCCGCCGAACGCGTTTTGAATGCCGGCGTACCATCGCGCCCGCCCAGGTACTTGCTCATCATACTGAACGCATACCAGGCAGGGTAGGGCGTGCCGGCATTCGGCACATCATCCTGCGGCGACCGCACAAGCCCCCAACGGTGCACGCCATTGTAAAAACTGTCCTTGTTGGTTACTTTGGACGACGGATATTTCTGGTCAAAAAGAATCCATAAAAGCGAACTCTGCGCACCTGCGTGGGTGAATGCAGCCACGCATTGCGCAAGATAATTGCCATAATCCGGCTGGAAACGCACTTCCTCCGTTGGCTTGCTGGCTCCATACTCGTCGATCCAGAATGGCTTGCCCGTGTGTGCGATCTTCACCTTTCCGGCCATCGCGATCTGTTTCCAGCCTTCGTATTCCAGCGGCGGATTGGTTCCCGATTGCTTGCCGTTGTAGCTATGCCAGCTGTAAATGTCGATGACCTTGTTCATTTTGCCCGCGCTCCATCCTACAAATGCCGCCGTGTCGGTACTCCCGCTGTTCGGCCCTACCAATTGCACCGCCTTCCGCAATCCCGATTGTTCCAACCGGCGGTGAATGGCGGTGCCAACTACATTATAATATTCCGGAGAAC
>CBIHPQ010000431.1:0-5983 GCA_966211825.1 uncultured Dyadobacter sp.
GGTCAGTGGGGAGGCGTCCGATTTGGCTGTTTCCTGAAAATCTCCCGTCGGATTATTGTACACTTCCAGAATGCCCTTTCCGGCTTCCAGGGCAATCGCATTGATCTTTTCAATTTCTACCTGCATCATTCAGTCAGCGGAAAAATCTTTGGTTTGGGGGTTATCGAAGGGCCAAATTTAAGCCTAATTCACAAAAATCGCCGCCGAATTGTAGTTCAACCCTTTTGAAGGCATGCTCTCATTGCGACGCACTACATTTGAATTTGTAACTATATTTACAAAAAAAGCCGGATTACTATAATAATGATAGCAAATGGCAGAAAACTCCTAACACTCAGCCTTGAATGGACAATAAGACAATCCGCATTAAAGACATTGCCCTGAAAGCCAAAGTATCCGTCGGCACGGTCGACCGTGTGATCCATAACCGTGGAAAAGTGGCGGAAAAAGTGCGGCTCCGCATTCAGAAGATCATCGACGAATCCAATTACGAGCCCAACCTGATGGCCCGTGCGCTGGGTTCGAAAAAGCAATATCGCTTTGCCGCATTGATTCCCGACCATGAAATAGATTCCTACTGGCAGGCCCCGAAAGCGGGTATAGAGCTGGCTGTAAAGGAATTGAAGCAATATGGTGTATCGGTGGAGCAGTTTGTATTCAATCCATTTGACGTTAAGTCTTATGTTGCAAAAGCGGCAGAACTGACTGCCACTAATCCGGAAGGCATTTTCCTATCCCCTATTTTCTACCACGAAACCTTGCCGTTTTTTGAAAAATGGAAAAAAGCCGACGTCCCTTTTGTGCTTTTTAATACTGAGATAGAAGATTTCGGGCCGCTCAGCTACATTGGCCAGGATTCTTTTCAGAGCGGGAAACTCGCCGGGAAGCTGATGCATTACGGACAGTCGGAGCCCTGCTCGATCCTCGTGCTTCATATCGATGAAAAGACAAGCAATGCCGCGCACCTTGTAAAAAAAGAGAACGGGTTGCGTGATTATTTCCACCACGCCGATCCTGAAAAGCAATTCAGTATCACGGCATTGGAACTCGACCGTGCCGATCCGCAGGATTTCAACGAGAAACTCGCACAGGCCCTGAACGATATCGACGACCTCAAACACATATTTGTAACCACTTCCAAGGCGCATTACATCGCTTCGTTTCTGGAAGACAGAAAAATCGGTCATATCAAGATCATCGGGTACGATTTGCTGGCTCAAAACCTGCACTTTCTGCAAAAAGGCACCATCGGATTTCTGATTAACCAGAACCCGAGAAGGCAGGGTTACCTGGGCATTAAACAGTTGGCCGATTTCCTGGTTTTCAGGAAAAAAGTTTCCAAACAGAAATTCCTTCCGCTGGACATCGTCACCCAGGAAAACCTGAATTACTACCTCGACGAAGAAGAAACTTTATTGGAGGAATCGGTTGCTTAGCAAGATAGTCCGCTTCGATTTCTAAGATTTAAGAATAAAAATTCGGCATTTGACACCGATGGTAAATTAAAATTAGGATAAAGTGTGTGCGTACACACTTTAAATTTGGTAGGTTTGTAGCTATGAAAATAGTGACCTCCATTTTCCTGACCTCCCTCCTGTTCTGCGGCACTGCTTATGCCCAGGAACTAAAATACACCTCCGGCCAAAATCAATGGGACGGCGATTCGCTTGGAAACCACCGTGCCGTAGTGCAGGTCGGCCAGGCGATGCAAGTTGCCAAAGCCGCCCTCGACTGGCGCAGGCGCGACAAGCATACCGACAGTGAGATCATCGTCGTCGATGCGAAAACCGGCAAACGTATCCTGAATGTCAAAGCGGAGAGAACCACCCGCGAGTCGGGCGACATTTACTTCGAGCCGGTGTCGGGCGCGGGCCAGTATTACGTGTATTACCTTCCTTACAAAGTCAATGGAAGGACTAATTATCCTACGGCCACTTACCTGAAAAGAACCGAAACCGCTTCGCCGGAATGGAGCAAAAATGCTTCCGCCAAAGCCTCCGACGCGAAGGTGTTGGCTATCGAATCGGTGAACGAGATCAATAGCTTTTACCCGATGGAAGTGATTGCAAAAGCTTCCGAGGTGAAAAAACTCGTGGCTGCCAATGCCTCCAAAAGCTACCTCGTATTCCCCGAAGACCGGATGAATCCGATCAAAATGACGGACGACCTGCCGCAGCGTTGGATTTTAAATGCAGGGAAACCAGGGTTTAAAGCAGCTGTTTCCGCCGGTGAAAATTTCTCATTTCAATTAGGGATCTATCCTGTTAAAGCAGATCTTGAAAATGTGAAAGTCCGTTTTTCGGATTTGAAAAACGGCGGCCATACCATTCCGGCAAAATCATTTTCCTGCCTGAACACCGACGGCACGGGCTGGGATGCGAAACCGGTTAAAAACCAGGTGAATGTATCCAAAGGAAAAGTACAGGCATTGTGGTGCCTTACCGACATCCCGGCTAATATTACAGCGGGAACTTACACCGGAACAGCCTATGTAACAGCCGACGGCGCTCCCGAAACGGCCGTACCGCTCGCTTTAACCGTAGGCTCGGCCAAACTTGCCGATAAGGGCATCAGCACACCGGAAAAGCAAACGCGCCTCGCTTGGCTAAACTCCACATTGGCACAGGATAACCAGGTATTAAGCCCCTATATTCCGCTGAAACGCGATGGAAACAGCATCGCATTGCTTGGCCGGAAATTTACCGTTTCCGAAAACGGGCTTCCGGAAAGCATCCAGACATACTTCACGCCCGAAATGACGGGTGTGTCCGGCACGGCCAAAAATATCATCCAGTCGCCGGTAAAATTCCAGGTTTTAGACGCGGCCGGCAATGCGGAGAAATTGGTTTCCAAAGGCTTAAAATATACGGTCCAAACTCCGGGAACGGTGGGCTGGACTGCCGGCAACACTTCTCCGAATATGAGCATGGACGTTTCGGCGCATATCGAATTTGACGGGTTCGTGGCTTACGAAATCAAGCTAACCGCATTGAAAGATATCTCGCTCTCGGACATTCAGATGGATATTCCGATGAACCGGGAGTCGGCCAAATATATGATGGGCCTGAACCAGAAAGGCGGAAAGCGACCTGCTTCCTATGACTGGAAATGGGAAGTAGCCACCAAAAACCAGGACGGCGCATGGATCGGCGACGTGAACGCGGGATTGAATTTCTCCTTGCGCGACGAGCATTATGTGCGGCCATTGAATACCAATTTTTACCTGCAAAAACCATTGCTACTGCCCACTTCCTGGGGGAATGGGAACAAAGGCGGCATCAAAATCTCGGAAGAAGGCAATGAGGTTTTGGTCAAAAATTACAGTGGCGCGAGGACGATGAAAAAAGGGGAAAGCCTTTACTATAATTTCACCCTGCTCATCACGCCTTTCCACGCACTCGATACTGATTTTCAATGGAAAACACGGTTTTACCACAAATACGCAGATCCGGATTCGATCAAGTCTACCGGCGCGACGATTGTTAACATCCACCACGCTACGCCCATCAATCCCTACATCAATTATCCTTTCATCGAATACAAATCCATGAAGGAATACATTGATAAGGCGCACAAAGATGGCTTGCAGGTGAAAATCTACAATACCGTACGCGAGCTTTCGAATAGCGCTTACGAAATCCACCCGCTGCGCAGCCTCGGCCACGAAATCTTTTCGCCGGGAAAAGGCCTGGGTTATGCCTGGTTGCAGGAGCACTTGGGCGAAGATTACATTGCCGCCTGGTATGTCCCCGGCATCAAAGACGCCGCGGTCGTCAACTCGGGCATGAGCCGCTGGCATAATTACTACGTCGAAGGCATGAACTGGCTGACGCAAAATGTGGGCATCGACGGCATTTACCTTGACGATGTCGCCTTTGACCGCACGACTATGAAGCGCGTCAAACGAGTGCTCACAAAAGATAACCACCCGGGTATCATCGACTTACATTCCGCCAACCAATACAACAAAAACGACGGCTTCAACAATAGCGCAAACCTGTACATGGAGCATTTCCCCTATCTGAACCGCCTCTGGTTTGGGGAATATTTTGACTACGAAAAGAACGGTCCCGACTTTTTCATGACCGAAGTATCGGGCATCCCATTCGGGCTGATGGGCGAAATGTTGCAGGATGGCGGTAACCTCTGGCGCGGGATGGTGTATGGCATGACCAACCGCATGCCCTGGGGCGAAGGCGACGATGCCCGGCCGCTCTGGAAAGTGTGGGACAGCTTTGGCATGCAGGGAAGCAAAATGATCGGTTATTGGGTTGAAAACAATCCGGTGAAAACCGACAACCCTGCTGTGCTGGCGACGAGTTATGTGAAAAATAAAACCGCATTGGTATCCGTCGCAAGCTGGGCGGAAGGCGACACCAGCTTCCAGTTGAAAGTGGATTGGAAGGCATTGGGAATCGACCCCGCGAAAGCGCAAATCGAGGCTTCGGAAGTGAAAAACTTCCAGATCAAATCGTCTTTCAAAGATGGACAAGCCATTCCTGTGGCAAAAGGCAAAGGATGGTTACTAATCCTTTCAGAAAAGCCTTAAAAAGTAGATTTAAGTTTTTCCATTCATTAAAACCGTAAAATTTTCTCTCAAAAGGCAAAATCGCAGGAATATTTATTTCGTTAGTGTGCGCGCACACATTTTGTTTTTACATTTGTTCATACCCCTAAAATATTTGTAATCAGCGCATTTGGAAGAAGCCAGCAAAGCACTGCTCGTCTCTTCCAGGAAGAATTTTCGTGTCAACCCCAAAACCATGTTTCAATGAAGTACAAAATTCTATTTCTCCTAATTTTCGTCTCACTCCTTGCCGTCAGAAGCAGTTTCGCACAATCGGGCGAAATTCGCGTATCGGGGAAAGTGAACGACGCCAAAGGGGCCGGGATTCCGGGCGCCAACGTTTCGCTGGCAGGTACCAACGCCGGCGTAATTACCGATGTGGACGGAAAATTCTCGCTTTCTGTACCAGGCAGCCAATCCATATTGCGCGTTTCTTTTATCGGTTATAAAACAGCCGAAGTGACGGTTGGCAACCAGACCCAGTTCAATATCACGCTCGAAGAAGATTCCAAAACCTTGGAGCAGCTGGTGGTGGTCGGCTACGGTACCCAGAAGAAAAAGGATGTGACGGGCGCAGTGAGCTCGGTAAGCAGCGGTGAGCTGAACCTCGGCGGCGCGACTTCCAACGTGGCACAGGCGTTCCAGGGACGTGCGGCGGGTGTGCAAGTGAGCCAGTCCAACTCCGCGCCGGGTGGTACGACGGTCGTGCGCATACGCGGTGGAAACTCCATTTCCTCCACCAACGAGCCATTGTATGTGGTCGACGGCTTCCCTTCCGAGACGGGAAAGGACATTAACCCCAACGATATTGAAGACATCCAGATCCTGAAAGATGCTTCCGCGACAGCTATCTATGGTGCGAGAGGCGCGAACGGTGTCGTGATCATCACCACCAAACGCGGTAAAGCCGGCAAACCGGCCGTCGTTTTCGACAGCTATTATGGGGTGCAGAAAGTATCGAACAGCTATGAAAAAATGAGCGGTTTGCAGGCCATGGAAATCACCAATGCCAAAAATGCGGAAAGGGGCCTGCCTCCTACTTACACCCCGGCCGATCTGGCGAGCGGAATCAACAACGACTGGTTCAAACTGGCTACCCGCAATGCGAGCGTGCAAAGTTACAGCGTCACTGCCAGCGGTGGTAACGACGATACCCGCGTGGCGCTTTCACTCAACTATTTCTCCCAGGACGGAGCCCTTAAAAACACCGATTATGACCGCTATTCCGTTCGTTTGAATGCCGACAAGCAGTTCAGCAAACGTTTCAAAATGGGCGCCAACGTGTACGGCGCGCATACCTTCTCCATTTTCAAAAACTACGACGGATCGATCGTCCCTTCCAATGTCATGTACGGCATCCTCTCGGCCTCGCCTGCGGTACCCGCCTACAATGCCGACGGATCATACGCGCGGTTC
>CBIHPQ010000432.1:0-5977 GCA_966211825.1 uncultured Dyadobacter sp.
AAAGCACCGGTATCCATCCGGGCCAGCCGGTAAGGCGTCACGCCTCTTCATTATTATATAGTGTATTTCAACATGCGCAATTCTGGGACGGGCGTGCCAAAACGCTGGAAGAGCAAATCCGCACCGTGATCCATGACTCGCTGGAAATGAATGGCAAACCGGCCGAAACGGTACGAAAGTTGGCGAGGCAAAGGCAATATCGCCGGCTGATGAGAAATGTATCCCCAGGCCGCAAGTCACTGACCGACACGATCATCTACAAAGCCATCGCGGCCTATGTGCGTACCTTAAAGCCATTCAACTCGGACTTTGACCGGTACATGGCTGGGGACAAAACGGCTTTAACGGACAGTCAGGTTAACGGTTTTAACCTTTTCATGGGTAAAGCGCAATGCGGGACCTGCCATTTCGCCCCGCTTTTTAATGGGCTGATCCCGCCGCAATACGCACTCACGGAGTTTGAAATACTAGGTACCACCGCATCGGATGACTTCGAGCACACCCGGGCCGATCCCGACGAGGGACGTTTTGAAACCCGTCCTACTCCCTATTTTCGCGGTGCATTCAAAACGCCTACCGTCCGCAATGCAGCTGTCACTGCGCCTTACATGCACAATGGCGCATTCGGGAGCCTCGAAAAAGTGATGGAGTTTTACGACAAGGGAGGAGGCACCGGCCTCGGGCTGGAAATTCCCGGCCAAACGCTCTCCGCATTACCGTTAAATATGACTGAACAGGAGAAATCCGACATTATCGACTTTCTAAAAGCGCTTACCGACCGTCTATGAAACAATATTTACTCTCGTTTTTCCTGTTCACTACCTTCATCGTCGCCCAGGGCCAGGGAACGCTCCTGCGCGGCCCGTACCTCCAGATGGTCACGCCCACCAGCATTGTGCTCCGGTGGCGCACCGATCAGCCTTCTAACTCGGTAGTCAAAATCGGCGGTGGTCCGCAGTATCTTGACCATACTTTTACCCACAATACCATAACCACCGAGCACGAGGTAAAGCTCACGGGCCTGCAAGCTGAGACCCGTTACTACTATTCAATCGGCTCGCAAACCAACGTCTTACAGGTTGGGGATGACAACTATTTTCAGACTTCGGCGGTGGCCGGCAAGCGCGGTAAATACCGTTTCGGTGTGCTGGGCGATTGCGGCACCCATTCCATCATTCAGGACGAGGTGCGGGCGAGAATGGCCGACTATCTCGGGCAGGATTATATGAATGCGTGGCTTTTGCTTGGCGACAATGCCTATTCGTTTGGCCGCGATGCGGAGTTCCAGTCTAATTTCTTTGCACATTACAAAGATAACTTCCTGAGAAAATACCCCCTGTACCCCTCCCCCGGCAACCACGACTACGATAACGATAATTTCGCCAGGCAGAACGACCATAAGATTCCCTACTATGACATTTTCACAATGCCGACACAGGGCGAAGCGGGCGGAGAGCCATCCGGTACGGAGGCATTCTACTCGTTCGATTATGGCAATGTGCATTTCCTCTCGCTCGATTCCTACGGCCGGGAAGACAATGAAACGCGGCTTTACGACACGCTTGGCAGGCAGGTCCAGTGGATTAAAAAAGACCTTGCAGCGAACAAAAACAAAGATTGGGTCGTAGCCTACTGGCACCACCCACCCTATTCAAAAGGCTCCCGCGAATCGGACGGCGATCCTGAAATGGCTGCGATCCGCCAGAACTTTATCCGCATCCTCGAACGGCTCGGCGTGGACCTCATCCTGTGCGGGCATAGCCACGTGTACGAGCGCTCGCGCCTGATGGGCGGGCATTACGGGCCGAGCAATACGTTCGATGCAGCAAAACACGTCATCGATAAGTCGTCTGCGCGGTACGACGGAACAGACGACTCGTGCCCGTATATCAAAAACACACCGCAAAGCCGCGGTACCGTGTACGTAGTGGCGGGGTCGGGCGGGCAGCTCGGCAACCCGAAGAAGGATTTCCCCCACAAGGCCATGTACCACTCTGATGCCGAGCGTGGCGGAGGGCTTATGCTGGAAGTGGAAGGCAACCGGCTCGATCTGAAATGGATAGCAGCCGACGGCGTGATCCGCGACCGGTTTACGATGGAAAAAGACGTAAACAAAGAGACTACCCACGAAATAGCCCGTGATCAGTCCGTAGAGCTGAAAGCATCTTTTGTAGGAGATTACGTTTGGAGCAATGGCTCAACAACGCAAACGATCACGGTGCAGCCGACTGCAAGTATGGATTATAGTGTCAAAGACGGCAAGAATTGCATTCAGGATGTTTTCCACGTAAAAGTGCCGAAGCCTGACCCTGGGAAACTGATCAGTTTCAATGCAGAAAAGGACGCCAAAAACGCAGTAACGCTCCATTGGACTTCGGAAACCGAGAATGAATTGGCTAACTATGCTGTCCAACGCTCAACCGACGCACAGAATTTTACAAGAATCGGTGAAGTTCCGGGTGGTCCGGACTCTCAACAAAAGCGCGACTATTCGTTTACCGACTCCCAGGCCCAAACCTTGCCCACTGACCAGACTTACTATTACCGGCTCGCGATGAATGCTTTGGATGGCCGGATCATCTACTCCCGAATCGTATCCGTGAGACTCACCGACCCGATCTTAGCCGCCGAGCCAGACATTTTGCTTCAAATAGAGATCATACCAAACCCCGCATCGGCAGGCCAAATGCAGATCCGTACCGCTGGGCAAACGACACAGATAGCCGAACTGACGCTCTCCGACGTTTCGGGAAGGACATTGGATACCCGGAAGATGACGATCAGCCAGACACCAGCCACGTTCCTGCCCGCCCAGCTTACAACAGGTATCTATTTCCTGAAAGTGAGTGTAAACGGCCGGAACACGGTCAAAAAACTGGCTATCCATTAAGGGGTTATCATTTGACAAACCTGCCTGTTTGCACTGCCCCGCCGGCATATGCGACTTTGGCTACGTACATCCCGCCTGGCAAATGGCTCGTATCGATCGTCGCGGGCCCGGGTAAAGCCATAATGGTCATCGTTTTGACCACAACACACTTACCGGCAGCATTATATAGGATAATTTCCCGGATAGCGCCGTTTACGGGGCTGACGATCAGGTTCGCGGCAACAGGATTGGGATAGATTTCAAACGCCGGCAAATCATCGAATGCGACCGCCTGAATGCGGCTGAAAGCGAAACTTTTGTCTTTGTCAACCATTTTGAGGCGGTACAGATTATTGCCTTTCAGAGTATTAGCATGCGTAAAAGTATAGGGCTTCAACATAGCACTTTCCCCGGCAGCCGTCTTTTTACCAATAACCTCCCACGACTTGCCGGTGCCATTGCTTCGCTGGATCTCAAAGTAATCGCTGTTCGTTTCTGCGCTTGTCGACCATTCGAGCAATGCCGTTTGCCCCTCCTTCTTAACCGTAAACGAGATCAATGTGACCGGAAGCTGGATACAAGCCAAATCTACCATTTCCCGCGTCTCGCAATCTCCCAGGTTATTACCGATCAGCACCTCATCAACGGTTTTGGTTTTCAATATCGCGCAGAACTTCGTTGTGGCGCAAGTTTCAAGCGCCGTATTATCGATAATCGTAATCGTGCCGCCGATTGCACCGAGACTGCTCAAACCATCCAGGCTCGTCAGCAGGGAGTCTTCTGTAATCAGCAAGCCACCGCCGATACTTTGCAATGCGGCCAGACCGCTTAAAGTGGTTAAACTATCATTAAAAGAGATTGAAACAGAATCGGTTACAGCGATCAGATTATCCAGGCCGGCCAGTGTTTTGAGCCCGAGGTTTCCCTCTACAAACAGCCGGTCGACGGTCGTTAAACCGTTAAGCCCCTGCAAATCGGCCAGAGAATCGTTCGCAACGACGGTCAACGTCCCGAGCGGGCCCAGTGCTTGCAGGTTGCTCAACCCGGAAAGGCTCGCTAATGCAAAATTGTACAATATCATCAGGTCACCGTCGATAGTGGTCAGCGAGGATAATGCATCCAGATTTTTCAATGAAAAGTTGAAGACGATCTGCACGCCGAGCTCTCCGATCGACGTAAGGCCATTCAGGCCGTCCAGGTTTTCCAGCGACGGATTGAACGTAATCACCATTTCATTGCTGAAAGAAGGTACATTCTGCAAGCCATCCAGTGTTTTAAGTACCAGATTTCCAAACAAATAAAAGCCACCGCCAATAGACGAAAGATTACTCAGGGCCGAAATATCCGTCAGGGAGTCGGTGTCGGCAATGGTAAGATGGCTGCCTATCGACGAGAGCTGTTCTAGCCCGCCCAGGTTTGCAAGCATCAAATCATATTCCAGGAACAGCTCGCCGCCAATGGATGTAAGCTGGTTGAGGCCCTGCATATTCACGAGGCTGTCGTTAAAGTCGAAATATGCGTTGCCGCCAATGCTCGTCAGTCCGTTCAGCCCCGTCAGGTCCTTGATCGTCAGGTTATTGGTAATTTCAAGATCGCCGTTGATCTGCGTGATATTTTGAAGCCCCGCCAGCGACACGAGGTTGCTGTTGAACCCGACATGAATAGAGCTGTCCACAGATACAATGCTAAGGTCGCTGATCGTTTTCAACGAATCGCTTGTCCCGATTATCAGCGATCCGGCGACGGAAAGGATATTTTTAACCCCCGCCAGGTTTTCCAGCACGATGTTGTTGTCGATAATCAGGTCGCCATTCACGGCCGTAATGCCTTCAAGCCCTTCCAGTCCAGCCAGCAATGGGTTATCATGTATTTCCAGCGACGAGTCCAGCAAAACTATGTTTTCCAGCCCGGCCAGGCTCGTCAGCAGCGGATTGTTGCGGATCGAAATCGCCCCTCCAACACTTTCCAGCGTGCTTAAAGTGCTCAGATCAGTGATACTGTCACCTTCGATGATGAGGTTGCCGGGCAAATTGACGCATCCGGCATGATCGGTCAGAAAGTTATCCAGCGTATTTTGATCGGAGACGATCAGATCGGTAGGGCATTGTGCCCGGGCGGCCAGCGGGAGCAGCACCGCCAGCAGGAAGTAAAGTTTTTTCACGAAAATGAAGGGTTTGTGGTTACCGAAAAGATTTTCAGGCGATTATAGCTAAAAACCTTCGAATCACAAGCCCTTTTTCGTAGTATTAGTTCCAATTTCGACCCAGCGGTGCAAAGCCGGCGGAACTCAGGCTGTCCGCACCGCCGCGCCCGGCTTTCTGAGGATCAGCGCCGAAATCAGGGAAACGACCAGACCCACAGGCAGGATTTCGATGTAAGTCCAGAGTATCACCATCAGCGGGCTTTTGTACATGTCTTTGTAACCCGCCAACTCAGTTACCTTCGCTTCGAGTTCGGCAGCGGTTGGCCCCTCACTCTGAAACTCCCGCAGCAGGTGCGCCGTGTATTTGTCCATGAAATCGGGGATAAACAGGTAATAGTCGATCAGCCAGACGATCACATACACCGTCGACGCGACGAGCGTAATGTACAAACCGATCTTGAATGCCTTACCAAAAGAAATTGAGCCGTTGGCATACTTGTCGCGGTAGTTTTTGATCCCTACAAAAACCAGTGAAAACGACAGTAGCATGGCTGCATAACCGAGCAGCATATTGCCCTCAAAATTCTCCTGCTTGTAGCACACGGAGACCGACGCGACCATGAATGTAGAGACGAGGGCGCCCGAAATTAGGCCGCAGATAACGATAAGCCTGTTCATATCTGTTTGTTTAAATATCCGACAATGCTGCGAAATTGAGGCGAAGGGGTTGTTTTTGCTTCATACTTTCGGGTGATTTTGCATCAGGGAGGTAAAATTATCGTCTGTTCATTAGTCATGTGTTGTCAGGGTTGGTCAGGTGTTGTCAAAATTATTTAGTGACCGCACTTGACAACACCAACATCACACAGCCAGCATCATGCGATCAACCTGAGACGCCTCGCGCGCTCGACTGCCTGCGTGCGGTTGCGAACTTCCAACTTCTCGAAGATCCGTGATGAATGTGT
>CBIHPQ010000433.1:0-5974 GCA_966211825.1 uncultured Dyadobacter sp.
ATGGCGGGTGCAAGTCGCTGAGCAGCCACCAGGTGTGTATTTTTGCACCGGCGTCGACGAGCTTCTGAACTACTTCGAGATGATGCTCGCGCACGCCCTCGTGCGCAGTCGCCCAAAGCGTCTGGTCGAGCACGGTACCTCCAAACTCGTTGCGCGCTTCCACCGGGGCTTTATGAGCGAGCAGCAGGTCCACGACCTCCGGATAGGCAAAGTAACCCGCCCAATGTAGCGCCGTCCAGTCGCGATGGTCTTTCGAGGCAGGGCTTACCCCTTTTTCGAGCAGGAAACGGACGGTCTCCACCCGGTTGAGCATCGCCGCCCACACGAACGCGAGTGCAAGGTTTGCCTCCGGCGTCCGGGCGATTTTCAGCCAGCCGATATCGATTAATGGTGCATTGGCTTTCAGTTTACCGGCATCGTCCATGCATTCTGCCAGCTGCCCGGTTTTGCCCATCGCCCCGGCTGTAACCACATTATCGATCCTGGCGCCTCTTTCGACGAGCATTTCTGCACTTTTGGGATAATGGAAATAGATTGCCGTAACGAGCGGACCGCCATCGTTGCGGACACCATTCACAGCCGCGCCATAGTCCAGCAGCTTTTCTGCCAGAACCGTTTGCAGGCCCGCTTCATGCGGATGCGAGCTGGATACGAGCAGTTCCAGGGCGGTACCCCATTTGGTGCCGTAAGTATCGGCGAGCGCGTCGGGTTTCGCTCCCGCAGCCAGTAATGTTTCCGCAATATCGAGCGCATTCGGCGGGGTGACCTGCCGGTAATTTTCAGTACCGTTCGCAGCGATATAATGCAACAGCGTAGCCCGGTGCCCGCGCGCGGACCGTTCGTGAACGATTGCCGGGTTCTCTTCCAAAATCGCTTTTAATGCAGGCAGCTTACCCTGCACAACGGCGTCCACAGCCTGTTCAAATCTGGCAACCGGCGAACCGGCCTCTTTCACGTCGGCGATATGCTGCACGAATGCAGGCCAGTCCACGAAGCCATGTTCCCGGGCCACCACTAGCCGGGCGTCGTCGAGCCCGAAATTGGTATCGGGCCGGTTCAGCTGTGTAAGTTTTTCAGGCTCGGGATGGTATTTGTGTATGTATTTGACAGAATCATGATGAATGGACCGGCAGGTGTCAGCCAGGATAGCGGCTTGTTTTTCGTAGTATTCGGGGGTCGGATCGGATGTGAGAGGGATGATATCGGTAGTGTTCATGAGTTCGGTTTGATAGCGGCTGAAACATAGGACAATTAGTATGTTTTTGAATGAATTACAAAATAGGGCTACGTTAGCCGGGCTAATGTAGCTCAGCTCTGAACCACCGGTGACCGTAGGCTTCGAGCGTAATTGTGTGCCTTCCTTTATGGTCGAGCAGGCTTTCGATATTGTTCATCAGGTCGATGAGCCGCCCGGTGCCGGCCTGGCGTTCAGGGACGACCAGTTCCAGCGATTTTTCACTGAAATTGTGCCAGATCAGCAGCACCCGGTTCTTCCAGAAATATCGCATACCCAGTATTTCCGAATGCCCTGTCTCCATAATTTCCCAGTCGCCGTAACCAATCTCCGGACACTCCTTTCGCAGTCTGATCAAGGTCGTCATCCAGTTGAGCAAAGAGCCTGCATCCCGCCGCTGGTTTTCGACATTGACATGTTCGTAGGCATAATAACCTTCTTCTATCAACGGGTTGATCAGCTTCGAAGCTCTGGAAAAACCGCCCTGCGTTTCACCAGACCATTGCATCGGCGTCCGGACGGCGTCGCGTTCTTTCAGGTCGAGGTTATCGCCCATCCCGATTTCGTCGCCGTAACGGATCACGGGCGTTCCGGGGAACGAGAACATCAGACTGTAAGCAAGTTCGGTTTGCTGCCGGTTGCCCAGCATGGGAGAAAGCCGCCGCCGGATACCGCGGTCGTAGAGCTGCATATCTTTTTCCGGCCCGAAGCGATCAAAAACCACCTGCCGCTCCTCCGGCGTGAGCCTGCCGAGGTCCAGCTCATCGTGATTGCGAAGGAAAAATGCCCACTGGCTTCCCGGCGCCTTTTCGCGCGTGGCTTCAAGTGCGTGTATGAGCGGGCGTGTGTCGGCGGTGGCCAGCGCGTAGAAAGTATATTGGTTTACAAAAAAATTGAACATGAGGTGGATACCATCCCCGTCATCTCCGAAGTACTTCTTACTCTCCTCTGGCAGCACATTGGCCTCCCCCAGCAGCACGGCATCCCCACGCCTCCATTGCAGGAAGCGCCGCATTTCTTTCAGGTATTCAAAATGAAGCGGACTTGGCTTTCCGTCCTTATCAGGCGATTCGAGGATAAACGGTACGGCGTCGACGCGAAACCCGGCAATGCCCAGTTCGAGCCAATAGCCCATGATGCGGTTGATTTCCGCCCTGACCTCCGGGTTATCGGTATTCAGGTCCGGCTGAAATTCGTAGAAACGGTGGAAATAATAAGCCCCGGTTTTCTTGTCGCGGGTCCAGGTAGCATTTTGCACACCGGGGAAAACCATTCCCTTATTCCACCCTTTCGGTCGCTTGTCCGACCATACGTACCAATTCCTTTTCGGGTTGTCCCTGGCACTTCTCGATTCGGTGAACCATCGATGCTCGTCGGAAGTGTGGTTCACGACGAGATCGATGATCACCTTGATCCCCAGCTTGCGGGCTTTGTGAATGAAATCCACAAAATCACCGCTGGATCCATGACGCGGGTCCACGCCATAAAAATCGCTGATATCATAGCCATTGTCACGATTAGGAGTAGGCTGGAATGGCGCCAGCCAGATCGTGTCCAATCCTAATGCATGCAAATAGTCGAGCCGGTTGCAAAGACCTTCAAAATCGCCCGTACCATCGTTGTTACCGTCCATGAACGTCTCCAGATCGAGACTGTAAATGACGGCATTCTTATACCAAAGTTCTTCCAGCATATTCCCCAGGTTGATAATGCGTTTCTCTATAAAAAGCAATGCCACCCCGGGGCATGTAAGTTAGCGGTCCACCGTCAGGTGTTTTTGTATTTCAACCTTCCCGTCGGGGCCGGTGACCGTGAGTACATAACTGCCGGGCCGCAGCGAGCCGGTGGCCACTTCAACCTGCTTTCCGGTTGCCGTGGCGCGTTTCACGATGCGCCCGCTGGTATCGCGGATCAGAATGACCGCACCTGACTGTACGTTTTGCAGCACGACCAGGTCCTGCGCCGGATTGGGGAACAAATTAGCCGGCTCATTTCCGGCTCTCGTCACCGGTTTCATCCCCGAAAAGCTGACGGTACCATCGAAATCGACCTGGCGGATCCGGTAGTAGGCAGTCCCCGGCAGCGGATTGGTATCCAGAAAATCATAATGCTGCTCCACAGAGGTATCGCCCTTTCCTTTTACTTTTCCTAGTGGCTGGAAATGGTGCGCGTCGGCACTCCGCTCAACTTCGAAATAGTCGTTGCGGACCTCCTCCGAAGTCGACCAGCTCACACGAACCGCCGACCGCTCAACTTCCTTAGCCTCGATTTCTTTGAATGTAACGGGCAATACGGAGCAGACTTCCGACGAAATGGACGAAATATTCGCATCCATCCAGGCCATATGGTCGAACAGCCAGGTTTTCAGGTATTGAACTTCCTTCGCATATGTATTGCCGGGCAGGGTATAATGCTCATTGAACATCACGGCCGTTTCGAGAATGTTCCATTTAGAAAAATTGCGCTGCATGGCATTCTGCGCCGTCAGCTCCGCCTGTTTCTGATCGATGAAAGCCGAAATGGACGCATTGCTCCATTGCGTCTGCCGGAGCTGCTGGTAACGCAGGATCAGTTTGACCTTGAAATAACAATCGGTAAGCAGGCGTGCCGGCCAGAAAACTGTCATAGGCGGACGGTCGGGGCAAAAAACGTTAAACTGCCACGCCCACGAGCCCGTCGGCAGCACCGATAGCTCGTAGCACCATTGCTGATTCCCCATTGATTTGTCGAAATCCCAGGGAGCGCCCATTACAATCTGGCCGCCCTCATCATTCCGTTGTTTGTAAAAGAATGTACTGGCGCGCCAGTTGTCGGAGTTCTTGGTGATCTCCTGCAAAAGCAGATAATCGACCATTGCGTCCTCATCCAGCAGCGGGCGATAGCCGGTTACGGAATTTTTGAAATTCGGCCCTGCCAATACCTGTTCAAACTGATCGATGGAGTTTTTGATATAATTGAACTGCAAATCACGGTTGGCGATGTTCGTGTAGTTGTGCAGCTTGGGGTATTCGACATGGAAAAACGGCTTGGGCTGTGCGGGCGCATCGTTCCCCGGGTAGGCCGACGTCCACTTCATGTCCTCATCCTCGGCTACCTGCAACAGATACCCGCCCGTGATCTTCAACGGGTCGTTGTCTGTCTCGGCCAACTTCTTGATACTGACACGATCTGATCCTCTTTTCACCTTTTCCATCAGGATATACACCCCATGGTAAGACATCCCCCCGATTTCGTTTTTAAACACCTCTACATAGCGCGTGCGCGGCGAGTAGCGGCCGGTACGCGTGTACATTTCGTGCGCGAAAACGTCACGTATGAATGACTTATCGCCATAGCACGCATTCAGCACCCAATCCGATTCCGCCGGCATCCCCAGCAGTGAAGCGTCGATCCCGTTACCGCCCGCATCCCGGAGTTCTACGCTGTACGACTTTTTATCCCAGAAAATAGACGTGTTCCCACGGATCTCAATGCCGATATCACTTTCAAACTGAAACACATTCGACGGGGAGTTCATATCAAAGCTGTGGATCCCGCTGCCGTTTGGTGCGGTGATCTTGAATGTGGCAGGAATCTTGTCGTTGTTCTCGATGACGCCGCCATTGGTGTTAATGACGACGATGGGCAGATTAGACGTGATAGAGGTTTGTGCGTAAGTGGTAAAACCGCAGCAAAGCAGCATTACAAAGCCGACACAACCTTTCCGGAGTAAGGGCAGAATTTGATCCATAGACGAAGCGCTGATTAACTTTTATGAATATTAATATTCTAAATATAAAAATTAACAATCGCTTCATACTCAGGTAATAAATGTTTCTAGTAAGTGGTATTACAAGCCGCTTATCAAAGCTCAAGAAGTTCCCATTTACGCACATCCGTCCAGTTATGTGTGGTCAATTCCGTTGAATAAATTTCAATAAACATCTTGTTCCCCGCGTCGTATTCCCCGTCGCGCCAGTCTTCTTCATCATGCCGCATGAACCGTACCTGCGAACCGTTTTCGGGCAAAGCTTTTTCTTCCATAAATCTGAATTAAATGAGTACAGAAATAGGGACCAAAAAACCTTGCCCGAACAGCCCTACCCGGCGTAAATGTTAAATGCCAGCAGGTGCTTTTTAAATATCGCTTCGAAGCGGTCGGCCTCCTTGTCCTGCTTTGCCCGCCGGCATTCTCGCACAATGCTTTGAAGGATAAAAAGGTCGATATTCACATCGCGGTTACGCCCGCCATCCTTTTCCTTGATCCACGAAAGGTTTTCATCCGAGCGTACGGCCATTGTGCGCGCCGAATCCAGTGCCTTTTCGTTTTCACCCACATCGAATAGTGCACCGATAAATCCAGCGGAAATCTGGTCGTACGGGATCGTGTCATCGGGCATGACCGCCATTGCCTTGTCGACCACCTTGCGCGCTTTTTCAATCCGGTTTTCGGCGATCAGCTGCTGGGCGAGACGAAGGAAAGACAACCTGGCCGTTACCACCGGCGCGCCGCGATAGGCATCGTCATAGTACACTTCCGGGTTGTTCATTTCCCGCCAGTGCATTTTGTTCATCATATTATCGTACATAATGTCGGTGTTGACGTAGCCGTCGGACGCACCGGGAACACGTACGGGTAGCAAGCGGTAGGCGTAACCTTCCAGCTGAAGATATTCCTGCAAGCCCAGGTTGTGAGACGAACCCATTGTCGACGAGAAGTACACCGGCCGTTTGCAGTTATTGCTAGAAATGATGTCGAGC
>CBIHPQ010000434.1:0-5926 GCA_966211825.1 uncultured Dyadobacter sp.
CGCGGATAAATTGGTAGCCGTTTTCGGCGATATCCCACGGCTCGTTGAATTCCCGCCAGACACCGATCGCATTCGCAAAGCCCGGATCGTTGCGTGAGAATGCCTCGATCGTCAGCCAGCCGTCGTATTTAATAGCTGCCAGCGCGGAGAATGCATCATCCCACTTCACCTGCCCCGTCCCCGGCGTACCGCGGTCGTTCTCGCTGATGTGCACGTGTGCGAGCACGGGTGCGATGGTTTGCAATGCGTTCAGATAGCTTTTTTCCTCGATATTGGAATGGTGCGTGTCGAACATCGCCCGTACATTCGGATGATCGGCCGCTTTTACGAGTTTGAACAGCTGTTCCATCGTGTTGCACAAGTAGCATTCGAAACGGTTGAGCGCTTCCAAGGCAAATGTGATATTGGCCTGCGCTGCATAATCGGCGGCGGCATTCAGAACCTCACCGGCCAATGCATACTCACGGTCTTCGGCAGGGCGGTTTACAAAAACAGTATGCGCCGAATGGAATGGCCCGCAAATAACTCTGGAATTCAGGTCATGGGCGCGGTCGACTGCCCATTTGATTTTGTCCAATGCTTTTGCCCTGACCTCGATGGAATCACTAACCGGATTTTCGTCGGCTCCGAGCGTCATAACAGCCGTCGTTTCAAGACCCAGGTCTTTCACAAAACTGCCCATTCGCTGGTAAGCCGCCCCTTCCTGGGGGCCCAGATAAAACTCTACACCGTCGTAATCTATCGTTTTCAGTCGTTCGATGATCGGAAACAGGTCATCCGAAACTGCCGCCGTCCAGGCCAGCACATTAAATCCAATTTTAGTCATTACCAATGCTTTATGCTTACAACCTCGGGCTGTAAGCTTTTGCGTTAAGTGAATATTATTGCTTGATGCGAAGGTCTTTGTATTCCACTTTCATAGGCGGGCCTACGTGTACCTGCACACCTAAAAGGCCTTTTTTTGCTCCATTTACCGTGTCGTTATCGGTTACATCGCTCATCAGGACGCCGTTGATGTAGTGTTGCAGGTGGTTTCCTTTCACTACGAGGTGGAAAGTGTTCCAATCCTCACTCTTGATTAATGTCTTCAAGGAGTCGGAAGAACCGAGCGAGCCGACTACTTCAAAGTCTTTCCAGGCATTTCTGGCCACATTTGCGCGGACGGCTTCGGGTGTTTTTTCACCCGTGTATTCCTTGATGACCGTTTTCTGGCCGCGATAGGCTAATGTAGTGCGCTTGCGTTCTTCGTAGTTCTGGCCGGTGTAGTTGTTTTTGCCGTCGATGTCAGCCTGGTAGCCTTTCAATGCAAAAGGCACATCTGTAAGTTGTTCGCTCCGGTAGTTGATACCCGAATTTCCGGCGGCTGCGATCTTGAATGAGCCTTTTAGTTCGAAATCTCCCGGCTCACCGCCCCGCCAGATGATGAATGAGTTGGTTTTCAAAAGCGTTTCAGGCGTGATTTCCCCTACGAGAGAGCCGTTTTCGACGCGCCAATATTTGGGATCGCCGTCCCAGCCTTTCAGTGTTTTTCCGTCGAAGATGGATTTAAAGCCCTTCTCTGCCTTTTGGGCAAAAGAGTCGACCTGGCTGGTAAGGGTCATCACTGCGGCAAGCAGCATTCCGGCATTGACAAATCTGAAACTCATTTTGATCTCTTTTATAGGTTTAGTGACTTCTGAACAACTGACTTCCCTTACTGCGAAGGCCATTGGGGTTTTAACTTCTCTTAAAAAAGCAGAAATTAATATCCAAAAATTCCTAAAAATATCTGATGGACTATCCTGTACTAACCTGCTTCCAACCGGCCCGGGGCCTGCGCATAGTGGGTACTAAGCAGGAACTTCGCACCATCCGTTAAGGAATCGGGTCGCCGCTTACTTTCTGTGCCGGATCGTAAACAGCCACGCCTACGCGTGAATCGGCGCAGCCATAATAGAGCAGCCATTTGTTCCGGAAATAGACCATTCCTTCAATAAAAACAGTCCCGGCGACATACTGCCCGCTTTTTTCAAATGACTCCATCGGGCGGAAAAACGGCGTGTCGAGGCGGGCAAGAAGTTTCGTAGGGTCGTTTTTGTCGAACAAAACCTGGCCTGCGCAGTAGCTGTTGGGTGTGAAGCGCTTATCCCCGTCTTCGCCTTTGTCGTTCTTGCCATTATAAAGTAGTACAATGCCTTTATCGGTCACAATGGCGGGCGGGCCGCATTCGGTCAGATTACTGTCGAAATACCCTTTTCTTGGTGAAATCAGGTTAATCAGCTCGCCTTTGCTATCCACAACCGGCGCCCAGTTGACGAGGTCGGTGGAGGTTGCGATATTCACATTGGCCTCCCCAAAGTAAAGCCAGTATTTGCCATTGATCTTGGCGATAACCTGTTTGTCACCAACCAGTTTCGTCACAATGGAGCCTGATTTTGTCCAGATATTATTGAATTTGCCGTCATAAGCTTTCTGAAATGCCGGACCCTGCTTGTCCCATTTGATCAGATCGCGGGAGGTGGCTACGCCAAGGCGGGCCTTATCCTTGTTCCATTGTGTGTAAATGACCACATACAGGCCCTCTTCGGTAACCGCCACGCGTGGGTCTTCACAGCCGCCCGGCCATTCATTGGCCTTTTGACCATCTTCTGCGGGGTATAGCACGGGTTCTGTTTTCCTTTTGAAATTGATCCCATCCTCGCTTTCCGCATAACCGAGGCGCGAAGTCCGCATCCCGATCGCCTTGCCGGCCTTGTCCTCGGCCCGGTAAAGCACCACGATTTTGCCGTCTTTTATGGTAGCGGCGGGGTTAAATGTGTCGTTCGACTCCCAGTCGACCTGCCGCTTGTTCATGGGGCAGAAAAAGCGTGAATTGCTGTCGGGCGAAATGACCGGGTTTACACCGGCGGGTCGTTGGAAACCGCCGAAGGCCCATTCGGGCAGTTTGTTTTCGGTTTGGGCAAATACCTGTGCTGTGAAGATCGATGTGCATATAGCGAGGCCTGCGATAAAATTTTTCATAGATTTTTTATCAGTTATTAAATCACATTTTTCAAATATAAGCATTTCAGCTCTTGTCGAATCTTCGCGGGAGCCCAATAAAAAATCCGGCCTGATCGCTCAAACCGGATTTCATGTCTTTTAAATATTCGCTGATTATTTGTTCGCTACCAGACTTACATCGAGTGTAAAATCGTTGTCGATCGCCTTGTCGCCAAGGTTTTCGAAGAAGTTCGTCGAGCGGAATTTGATATCGTATTTGGTACGATCAATCGCCACTTTTGCATTGGCCGTTACCTTTTTCGCATCTGCGGTTACAGTTGCCGGGAATTTCACATCCTGGGTAATGCCTTTGATCGTCAGTTTGCCGGTAACGTCATAAGCATTGCCGCCTTTCGGGGTTACGGATGAGATCACCAGTTTTGCCTGCGGGTGCTTTTCCACTGAGAAAAAGTCGTCGCTTTTGAGGTGATTGGTGAGTTTGCCATTCATTTCCTTATCCGTTACATCGGTCACAACCAATGACTTAAGGTCGGCCACAAAACTTCCTCCTTTGAGTTTGTCGTTATCAACCACGAGTGTGCCGCTTTCCAGAGGTACAGTCCCGGCGTGTGTTCCAGTCACTTTTTTAGCGCCCCAGTTAATGGTGCTCGCTTTCGGGTCCACCTTCAACGTTTTGTCGGCGGCATTCTTTCCGGGACCGTTGGCAATAGCAGCAACATTGAAAAGCAAACCGGCCGCTGCGAGTACAAACATTTTTTTCATAATAATTTCAATCGTTTAAAGTGTAGAAGAATTGTTTTGAAAGATATAAAGAATTAAAAGGACTTAACAAATCATTAACAGGCTTTAACAAACCATTACGACATTTTTCAAAGGCGCGTTGCTTCGCCCTGAAGCAATTTTACTCCCTCGAATTGTTCCAGTATTTTCTTCCCCTCAACCCAATCTTCCAGCCCGGAGACGGCATTGATATGGCCTTTTTTTCCAATATTGATAAAATCGCTTCCCCAGTTGGCCGCAAATACTTTCGACCGGCTGATAGTTGCGTAAATGTCGTTGGTACTCGCTACGACAATCGTCTTGAACGGGATCGTGCGCACGGGTATGGGCGTAAAACCGACCACAAAACTCAACCGTTTGGAAAGCTCGGCATCCGCCGGCGCCACCAGTAGTGCCCCTTTTACCAACTCCGAACTAAACTCCTGCGCCCAATGTGCCACGGTAATGCAACCCAGGCTGTGCGCGACGAGGATCGTAGGTTCGGTGAGCCCGCTGATCTGCTTTTGCAGCTGCGCCACCCATTCGTGCTTCACGGGCCAGTCCCAGTTGGCCTGGCGTACGCGATCGAAGCGGTCGGGATATTGGTCTTCCCAGATCGTCTGCCAATGCTGCGGGCCCGAGCTCGCAAGTCCCGGTACGGTCAGAAAGCGCACACTCATAATATCAGTATTTGGTCATCATATTATTTCTTTTCCATTACACAACGGAAACCGAGGTTGTTGCTTCCGCTGGTTACCTCTCCCTTGCCGCGGCTACCGGCCTTGTAGCGAATGCAATAGTCGTCGCTGCAAAGGAACGAGCCTCCGCGCTGTACCCTTTTCACAGCTCCCGGCTCATCGGGATCGTAGCTGTCCGACGGTCCTTTCGGGTTCGAAGCCGGGCTTTTCTGGTAGTAATCGGGCCGGTAAAGATCCTCGCACCATTCCCACACATTGCCGTCCATATCATACAAACCATAAGGATTCGACGGGAATGACTTAGTAGGCGCGGCGGTAAGATAGCCATCTTCCTTTGTATTCTTATCGGGAAAACTGCCCTGGTAGATATTCGCGACCCATTTACCGCCCGGTTTCAATTCTTCACCCCAATAATAGGTATGATTCCCTTTCCCGCCCTGCGCGGCAAATTCCCATTCCGCTTCGGTAGGAAGCCTTTTACCTGCCCATTTGGCATAAGCCGATGCGTCCTCGTACGACACATGCACAACCGGATAGTTTTCCCTTCCCTTGATTGAGCTCGAAGGCCCTTCGGGATGCGCCCAGTTGGCGCCGGGCACGTAGTTCCACCATTGCAGCGGGTTGTCGAGGCTAACGCGTGTGGGCGTAGGCGTAAACACGGCAGATCCGGGTACCAGCTTATCGGCGGGAACGCCGGGGTAATCGGCCGGGTTCAATGGGCGTTCGGCAACGGTTTTGTAGTTGGTAGCCTTCACAAATGCTGCGAATTCGGCATTGGTTACCTCATTGGCATCCATATAAAACCCATTCACGGTAACCTGGTGCATCGGACGGGAATCCGGGAATTCGTCGGCGCCCATGAGGAATTTGCCGCCGGGTATCCACACCATTCCGGTGCTGTCGCCCGGTCCTTCTGCCACAAGGCTTGCATTGCGGATCGCCGATGCGCGGGAAGGCATGCCGTCGGCAATGCAGGCTGCGAGGCTGTCGGCCTTCCGTTTCTCCTCGGCGGTTTCCTTGCTTCCGCAACCCCACATTGTCAATGCAATCGCGCCCGCTATCCCACAAAAACCTTTTAATGAAAACTCCATATTCCTGAAACTCAATGATCCTTTTTTACTTCTATTTTAAAAACGTCTTTCAATGCCTGTCTGGCAGCGTGGTACCCGCACATCCCATGTACGCCCCCGCCCGGAGGGGTGGACGACGAGCACAGGTAAATATCTTTCGCCGAAGTCCGGTAAGGTGAAATGCTCAGCACCGGCCTCGAATACAATTGCCACACATCCTGAATGCCGCCGTTGATATCGCCTCCGATATAATTCGGGTTATATTGTTCAAATGCAGTGGCATTGGTAATGTGTTTTGCTTTGATAATATCCCGAAAACCCGGCGCATACCGCTCTATCTGGCTTTCAAGGGCGTCGGTCATGTCGCGGTCGTCGCCGTGGGGCAGTGGGCGACGGGACCGTCGCGGCCCAGGACGT
>CBIHPQ010000435.1:0-5900 GCA_966211825.1 uncultured Dyadobacter sp.
GGGTTCTTGATCTGCTTGCCGCGTGGCTGTGGGCCGTCGCTGCTTGGGTCCCATACTTTTACGACGATCTCTTGCTGTTTTTTCTTCACCAGCAGGTCGGTAATATCAAAACTGAACGGATCGAAACCGCCCTGGTGGCTTCCTGCCGGTTTGCCGTTAACGAATACTTCGGCTTTCCAGTCGACAGCCCCGAAATGGAGCAGCACGCGCTGGTCTTTCAGCTTAGGAGCGAAATCAATCGTGCGCTGGTACCAGAGCACGCTGTCCTTGCCCACCGTTTTACCCACGCCCGACAACGCCGATTCCACGGCGAAAGGGACCAGTATCTTGCCATCGAAGGCCTCAGGTTGTGTACCGGCTGCGCTTTGCGGCACAATGGCGTAGTTCCAGAGGCCATTGATATTCTGCCAGTTCTGGCGTATCATTTGCGGCCGGGGATATTCCGGGTGCGGGTTTGCGGCAACCACTTTGTCCGCCCAGGGCGTTACGATCTTGCCTTGCACATATTTCCAGTTAGCGGATTGCTGGGCATAGGCGGGACCATACAGGCTGCCCAGGAGAAGTCCCAGGCTAAGCACTACTTTCTTCATCAGAGTGTTCGGTTTTTTAATAAATTTTGAGTTAGAACTACTATAAGGAACACTATAATGTGCTCTACTGTACAAAAAACCGCAACACCCGCCCCGGAAAGCCTGGAAGCGCCCGGCTCTCAGATCAATAGGGATATCTGATTTTTAGTTATTAGATTTGAAAACATCACTCAAATTACTACTCCTATGAAAACACTTTCCCTAACCCTGCTGGCCACCCTTTCCTGCATGAGCGTATTTGCCCAGGACTATTCCGATAAGATCACGCTCGTGATACACGGGGGCGCCGGCACGATCACCCGCGCGAACATGAGCCCCGAGCGCGAAAAAGCCTATCGCGAAGCATTGGACAATGCATTAGACAAAGGTTATGCAGTTCTCAAAAAAGGCGGAACGAGCGTCCAGGCGGTTGAAGCGGCGATCCACGTTATGGAAGATTCGCCGCTATTCAATGCAGGCAAGGGGGCGGTTTTTACCAATGAAGGAAAAAATGAAATGGATGCGGCCATTATGGAAGGCAAAACGATGAAAGCCGGGGCGGTCGCCGGCGTGACAACCATTAAGAACCCGATTTCAGCGGCCATCGCGGTGATGGACCAGTCGGTGCATGTGATGATGGCCGGAAAAGGCGCTGAGCAATTTGCCAAAGAGAAAGGACTTGAAATCGTCGATCCGTCGTATTTCTACACCGAGGCACGGTACAAGGCTCTGCAGAAGGCGAAAGAGCAGGAAAAAACGGAGCTCGACCACAATGCCAAAGAGCAGGATGGTGGGAAGGAGAAAAAGGAGATTAAAAAGGCGCCCAAAACTGGGCTTCATTCTTCGGATGACCTGATCTTCACCGAAGGAAAGAAGTTCGGAACGGTGGGCTGCGTGGCTTTGGATAAGTATGGCAACCTCGCTGCCGGTACTTCCACGGGCGGGATGACCAACAAGAAGTATGGCCGCATCGGCGATGCACCCATTATCGGCGCCGGAACGTATGCCAACAATGCAACCTGTGCCGTTTCTGCCACGGGGCATGGTGAATACTTTATCCGCTCTGTCGTTGCGCACGACATTTCCGCATTAATGGAATACAAAGGCATGAGTCTCTCCGACGCCGCCAACGAAGTGGTGATGAAAAAACTGGTAGAAAAAGGTGGCGAAGGCGGGGTAATCGCGGTCGATCGGAACGGGAATGTAGCCATGCCTTTCAACAGCGAGGGTATGTACAGGGGCTATATCCAAGCAGATGGCAAACGCGGGATATTGATTTATAAGGACTAATGTAAAGTCCTGTGAAGAATTGGAAAGAAGCCATACAAAATCGGGCGTTTTGCGCGTTTTGGACATATATAGTTTTGTAACCTCACGGCTTCTTTTCCTCTATATGAAATCAGTTTACAGCATTCTCTTACTGATCCTGCTTTCGGCACCTTTTGCGGAAGCCACGCACCTCAAAGGCGGAGAAATCTTGGCCACCTTCGTTTCCGGTCAAACCTACAAAATCAAGGTTAGGTTGTACGTGGATCGTCAAATGGGTGAGGCCGCTGCATCGATGAGCACTATCAATGTGTGTATGGGTGATGGCAGTGTTATCGATCTGCCAAGGGTGGCGGTCGGCGATTCGGCAATCCTGCCGGGAAATGTGATCGCCAAGGTATATGAAGGTAGCTATACCTTCCGCAGTGCAGGCATCTATCAGATCGCTGTTTCACTCGATCAGCGCAGCGGAAACATCATTAACCTTCCCGAATCGCTGGGGACTTCCCAGTTTATATGGACGGTGATAGACACGCAACAGCAAAACTCCACACCCGTATTGCCCTATTTGTCATTTGAAGCCGGCGTTCGCCAGGTGTTTTCTGTTGACCTCAAACCTACCGTGGCCGATAACGACAGCATTACCGTGAGGGTCGCCCGTTTAAGCAAGCCCTCGCCCGGGACATGCGGTGTGCGCATGCCCGACCACAGCTATCTTTTCCCGAATGAAATCAGTGCTACCGGTACATTTAAAGTGGATGCGGCGCAGAAAAAACTGGTTTGGACTGCGCCGGAAGTGGTAGGTAACTACATTTTTGCGATGATCGTGACGGAATGGCGCACGGGTGTGAAAATCTCCGAAAGCTACCGGGAAGGCATGGTAGCGGTTATCGACAAGCCGGGCGAGACCGTCGAAGTTCCTCCTTATGAATCCTCCGAATACGGCGGCGTGATCACCTCGGTTCCAAACGGAAAATCGCCGGAGGTATCCATGTCCATTCAGGCGTACCCGGTGCCTACCGAGAATTTTGTGACCGTGAAAGCATACAGTAAGCAACGCGCGATCATCCGGCTGCAACTGATCGATATGAAGGGCCGCGTTCTCTCCGAGATCGCCAGCAAAACGGCGGAAATTGCGATCCAGCAAGAATTTGATATGCGAAACCTGGCACGGGGCGTTTACCTGATCCGCGCCAGCAATGCGAAAGATTCAGTAACCCAGAAAGTATTGAGATAATGCCCTGCGCTGTAATGGTGACCGGCAATAATGTCGTCCTATGGATATAGTTGTTTTAGGTGAAATGCAATTTCACGTATTACCATAGGTTAATTATTAACAGAAAAGCGGCAGATCCTGTGATTTGCCGCTTTCTTTTTAGTACTATATTAAAAAAGCTACTCGCGATTGACTTGCCCGGCATTCGGTTCCAATGCAGTGATCTTTTCCTGAAATAGCCTGCTTTTCAGCAGCATTTCCTTGATCATAGCAGCATGGGAAAAGGTGATCATATGGCCCGCATTGTAGAGGAAAATGTATTGCGCGCGCTTGCTTTTAATGTGTTTTTTTGCAAAATCAATGTTGGAAGGGTCGGCGATCCAGTCGTTGCCGCCCTGGATGACGGTCGTGGGCGCGCTGATTTTTTCCCAAACCGGGAGCAGTTTCCGCAACTCGTCGGCATGGCTGTACTTTTCGGCGGTAGCGGCGTTAAATGCGCTTGGCAGGAACAGCTGTACAAAACTCATCTTGCCCCATTTGGAAAACCAGAAGAACCGCTCCGTCTCGGGGTCGATCACCGGCGAAACCATAATGAGTTCCTTCACATGCTCCGGCGCCATCGAAGTCAGTTTTGCGGCGATCGGCGCGCCGTAGGACCTTCCCAATACGATCACCTTTTCGTTGCTTTTGTTGAGTGCGAACACGGGCAGCAGGGCATTAGCCTGCGTAGCGATCGAGGTCACGTAACGTTTCTTTTTCAGCCGGGATTTTCCATAACCCACCCTGTCGACCGAAACAATGTGGAAATGCTTTTGCAGGTCCTCATCGTCCATCAGGTTCATATAGCCCCACAACGACCCAGGCGCACCGTGGATGAGCAGCAGCATAGGGAGCGTATCGGGGCCTATACTGGCCAGCGAGAGCGAAAGTGTGTCGTTCTTGATGAATATTTCCTTCGGCTTGACCTTCTTATCGGCATAATGCCTCCTTACTTCCTTGGCCGAGATAATGTAGCGGGAAAAACAGGAGCTCAGTGACGCAGATAAAAAAAAGACCAGGATGGCCGAACGAAGCAATTTAAAACTTGACATACGCCGTAAAGAATCTTGCCTTATTTCCTAAATTCACAGGATATTTCAATATACGATTTTGTCGGGAGAAAAAACTGGGAACGGGGCTTTTTTAAAAAGAAAACGCCACTCTCAAAATTTTTCAATGCATTTCGTTGTTGGTTATTCAAAAGCAATGCCAGCAATGGTTTAACGGTATAGTTCAACCTCTATTTTTAATGACAGCCACCCAGCAAGCACTTTTTTTTGAGCGACTTTCCGCTCAGAACGAAACATACCGGTACAAGCTGCCTTCGCTGCAGGATGCGGTGAAATTTATCCAGAATCTGATCAATTTCCTCTTCCCGATCAGCAAGGATTGCCCCAGCTGCCCCGCCAAAGACCTCGCGATGAAGTATGCCGACTTGCGCAACGACCTTGCCTGCATGCTGCAACCGCTCCTGCCCGAGCTCGAACGTGATAAAGAGGAAATACTGGACGAAGTGTTTGCACAAATCCCCGCTATTTATGAAGCGCTTTTGAAGGATGCCAAATCCATTACCGACAATGACCCGGCTTCGGTGAGTATCGAAGAGGTGATCTCCGTGTACCCCGGCTTCATGGCCATTGCTACCTACCGCATTGCACATTCGTTTGCGAAAAGCGGCATTCCGTTGATTCCGCGTATGCTCACCGAGTTCGCCCACAGCCAGACGGGCATTGATATTCACCCGAATGCGACCATCGGCCATTCATTTTTCATCGACCACGGCACGGGTGTGGTGATCGGCGAAACGACCCATATCGGAAATAATGTGAAGCTCTATCAGGGCGTTACCCTCGGTGCAACGCACGTTTCGAAGTCGCTCGCATCGCACAAGCGGCATCCAACGATTGAGGATAATGTGGTGGTTTATGCCAATGCGACCATCCTGGGCGGAGAAACTGTGATCGGCCGCGATTCGATCATCGGCGGGAATGCCTGGTTAACGAAAAGCGTACCTCCATTTTCCCTGGTTTATCACCAAAGCAAAATAGAGATACGCCAGCATTCGTCCCCTTCCGTTACATAATGCTCCGGATAAATCTCCGGATGCCTTCCATATACACAGGCTCGGCCTGTGGAAAAGCGTAACGTGGCTGGGTGGTCATGGTAATGCTGATAAACCCGAAGGTAAGGCACCACCATTCATAGTAAGTTTTGGTAACCAGGTCTCCCGATTTCGGGCGCAGGCCTGCGATCATTTCCCAAACCGGGTTGTCCTTGATGCTCATCGCCTGCGAATAGGCCTTCTTCGAGTCGCAGTAAGCGCCTTCGAGATTGAACATCACCTGGAAAACCTCCGGGTTCTCCACAGCAAAATGCCAGATCGTCTGCGCGACCTCCACAAGCTGCTTCTGAGGATTGCTGAAATGCCCTTTTATCTTTACAAACTCCGTCTGCAAATAGTCGAAACCTTCCAGGCGGATGGCTTCCAGGAGCTTGTCTTTACTTTCGAAATATTCATAGAGAATAGGCGGGCTGTATTCTATCACATCAGCAATCTTGCGAATCGAAACAGCCGTCCATCCGTCCTCGCGGGCAATGTCTTTGGCTGTTTTAACGATGTCTGAGCGTACCTGTATTCTAAGCCGCTCTCTTCGCTCTACTATTCCCATGCTTAAAAATGTCTTTTAGGATTGATTCAGAATGATGTGATCCAAATATAAGCATATACCCTTTACACTTCAAGGCCAGGCAAGTAGCGGCGACGAAAAAAGTCCTTCAAAATTCTTTATGTTTTCTACAAATGCCGTCCA
>CBIHPQ010000436.1:0-5896 GCA_966211825.1 uncultured Dyadobacter sp.
CTGCATTGCGATCGGTAACGTCGCTTAAAATGAAGCAATGGGAGGATCAGATACAAGGCAGCATTGCATTAAAACAGCAGCTGAGCTCGGATATTACCAGCATTAAATTGCGCGAGGCGACTTATGAGGACGTTGAAAAGAACCGGCTGGGAAACCGAGTTACTTACCGGGAATTAGGGCACCAGGTTACCAAAAAGCGGAAGATCTGGCCGATCCGGAAGTTAATGGAGAACTACGCCGAGGAAGTGTTTGCGCTTATTCCGTGCTGGATGGCGTCGCCTGAGGCAGTCTCTGCGATTTTCCCGTTGGAAGCTGGCTTGTTCGACCTGGTGATCTTCGACGAAGCTTCGCAATGCTATGCCGAGTATAGCCTGCCTGCCGCATTCAGGGGCAAGCAATGGGTCGTTACGGGGGATAGCAAGCAGCTTTCGCCGAGTGACCTTTACCGGGTGCGTTTCGAGGACAGGACGGAAGAGGAGGAATATTCGGCGGCCATTGAAATCGAGTCGTTGCTGGACCTTGCCGGACAGTCGCTCGACCATTATCAACTGACGGGCCATTACAGAAGCCTTTCGCTGGACCTGATCGATTTCTCGAACAGAAATTTCTACAAAAAGAGCCTCAAACTGCTTCCTGATTTCAATAAGATCAATGACCGTGAGCCCGGGATTGAGTACATCAAAACCGAGGGGATCTGGAAAAACAATACCAATGTGGTGGAAGTGGAAGAGGTGCTGAGGCTTATCCGCAAGCTGGGCGGAAGCGGCAAGAGCATTGGTGTGGTAACCTTCAATTTCTAC
This sequence comes from uncultured Dyadobacter sp., assembly GCA_966211825.1. Taxonomy (GTDB): domain Bacteria; phylum Bacteroidota; class Bacteroidia; order Cytophagales; family Spirosomataceae; genus Dyadobacter. Next base: position 801 of record CBIHPQ010000436.1, read on the forward strand.
CAACAGGCCGCCATTCAGGACGCATTGGAGAAAGAAAACACGTTACCGGACGGGCTTTTTGTGAAGAATATCGAGAATGTGCAGGGGGACGAGCGCGACATTATTATTTTCTCAATGGGCTACGCGCCGGATGAAAAGGGCCGCGTTTCCATGCAATTTGGTACGTTAAACATGCAGGGAGGCGAAAACCGCCTGAATGTGGCCGTTACACGTGCGCGGGAGAAGATCTACTTTGTTACAAGTCTCTGGCCATCGCAGCTGCAAACGGAGCAAACCGCCAACGAAGGACCGAAGTTGCTGCGGGCCTATATGGACTATGCATTGCAGGTGTCGGAGGGAAAGTTCGAGCCGGCACCGCTTGTTAACGGACAGTTCCGTTCCGACTGGCTGCTGAAAGAAAGGCTGGTGCAGCAAAATGCCGCATTCGCGAAGGAACTGCCTTTCGGGGACATTACGGTAAAAGAAGAAGGGGCTTACAAGGGCCTGGTGCTTACGGACGACGACCTTTACCACTACAGCAAGTCGTCCAAAGAACCTCACGCTTATCTGCCCCTTCTGTTGCGGTTGAAAAACTGGCCGTTCAGGCGCGTTTACAGCCGCGAGTATTGGTCGGGAAACCTTAAAAACGGGTTATTATAGTTCCTTAATGCGAATGTTGCGGTAAGAAACTTTGTCGCCGTGGTCTTGCAATGCAATTTTTCCTTTGGAAGACGCACCGAAACCTTGCCAGGTTTTAAACTTGCTGTTGGCAACAAGCTTGTCCCATTCAGCACCCTGAGTTGGGAATTCAACTAATTTTTTGCCGTTCAGCCAGCTTTCGCCTTTGCCCGCTTTGATAATAATGCGCGCCTTGTTCCATTCTCCGGCAGGTTTCACGGCCGTGAAGTCGGAAGGAGGGAGCATATCATACAGAGAACCCGATTTATGGTTACCTTCTTTACCAGCTTTCGCGTCGGGGTGTTTCACATCGTCGAGCACCTGGATTTCCGGGCCGGTAGAGTAGGGGCAGCAGTATTTTTTGTCCTCTATCACGTGGTAGATGATCCCGCTGTTACCGCCTTCCGCAATTTTCCATTCCAGTTCAAGTTCGAAATCACCGTATTCTTTGTCGGTAATGAGGTCTTTACCACCTTTTTCAGCCAGAACTACCGCACCGTCTTCTATTTTCCATTGTGGCAACACTTTGTCCTGCTGCCAGCTGTGCCAGCCGTTCAGGCTTTTGCCGTCGAAAAGCGTAACCCACTTTCCTTTCTGAGCTTCTGCATCATTTGAAAATGCCAGGGTAGCCAGGGCGATAAGGGATGCTTTTCCGAAAGCCTTCCATTTTGTACAATTCATGTTTCGCTTGTTAAAGTTTTAGTCCACAATATTAAGTACTTTTTGAGTTTTCAAAGGCATATTTGGATCGAAAGTTGGTGGCTCCTATTTTTGGGAGTAGCTCAAAATAATCCGACGTCCTATCCACATGGCATCTATATTTTCAAGAATCGTCGCAGGGGAGATCCCTTGCCATAAAATTGCCGAAACAGAAGATTTTCTCGCGTTTCTCGACGCATTCCCTATTGCTAAGGGGCACACGCTCGTAATCCCGAAGAAAGAGGTAGACTATCTTTTCGACCTCGACGATGACCTTTACACGGGGTTGTTCGCATTTGCCAAAAGCATTGTGCCGGCCCTTGAAAAGACGGTACCCTGCCTGCGGATAGGTGTGAGCGTGATCGGCCTGGAAGTGCCTCACGCACACGTGCATCTGCTCCCGCTGAACAGCATGGCCGACGCCGATTTCAGTAAGAAAATAAAAACGTCGCAGGAAGAACTTGCGACGCTGGCTGAAAAGATCAGAAGTAATTTTGAGGCTCAATAAAACGAGAAGTCTTTTCGCACACCCAGCATGAAGCCGTAGGTTTTGCGATACAGATCGCCAATATCTGCTGCATAAGCACCTTTTAACGTCAGCCCGCCGAGTACATCGAGCTTCGACTGCATCATAAGCATTCCGGAGAATTGTCTGGGTGAGCCTAAGAACGGTTCAAGATAGGCGCCGCTGTTCTCCGAAAAAGAGAATTTGCCCATCCATTGAATTTTCCGGAACAATGTGCCTTCGAGGCCCAGGTGGAGGAGCATTACACGGTTGTTGCTCGTGAAGTTATCCGCGTAGTTGGGCCATTTCCACTTGGTTTGGGAAGTTGGAGGTATGAATGGCGTTCCTATGGTACGGTCGTAATATCCCCAGCCATCGCGGACCTGCTGGTTGTTGAAGTAATTGTCGTGGCCTCGTTTTCTGCCGTCTGTCAGCACGAAATCACTACCACCCTGATCTTTGGTATACAAAAATTCCAAAACAGCTGCATTCACCTCAAAATTGGCCCCATAGGAGTTCTTGCGTTTGATCCGGGCACCGTACAACCCGTCTTTCAGGCCGGTCAGATAGAATAGCGAGCCGTCTTCGTAAACAAACTGCCTGTATAAAAAGATAGTGCTTCCATAGGTCTCGACCTCTACTGCGAGATCGATCGATCCCAGGTGGTTTCCGATCCGGCTCGTGCTGTCGAAGAAAGTAATATCATCGCCGGTACCGCCAATGGACCCAATAACGGCGTTTACATAGTTTTTAAAGCCCGTTGGCATCTGTCCTCCCTCGGCGGAGAGGCCCAGGTCTTTTTTGAGTTTTCCGCCCCACTGCACCTGGTGGTTAAAGCCCCCGTAAAGTTTCAGCATCGAATTCGCCTTCCCGATACGCAGGTACAATGCCTTTTGATGAAATTTGAGGTTCTGGGTAATGGGCCTGCTGTTTTCAAAAAGGCCGTCCGAGTAGAATGCCTGGAAAGAAAGCCAGCCTTTTGTCAGCGGCACAGGTACGAACCGGGTTGTTCCCAGGTAGATTTTAGGGATCGGCAATGCATTACCCGACCAGGAATAGGAGCCCGAGCCAATGGTAGAATCTGCAAGCCCGAGCGCCTGTTTTTTCCGGCCGACGTAGAACTCCCAATTTTTATACCGAAGCGTTACGTGTGCTTGCGGGAGAAGAAAATTTTTGGTCTGAACAAAATTGCCCACAGCTTCCACGCCTGCGCCTACCCGCCATTGGTTGCGGGTTTTGTTCTCGGAAATGGTCCAGTAATGTTCCAAACCTGCTCTTGCGCTCAGATTAGGGCCGGTTTTCGGGACGACCCCGTACTGGTTGGACTGTATCCAGAATGGCGTATACCCATTGGTACTGCCCATTCCAACAAATTCAGCGTAGTTCGTAGTGGAGTCGGTGTAGATTACAGGTTCTTTGGTCTCAGATTGAGAAAAACCGACAAAGGGCACCACCAGCAGTATGAATATAAGAAATCTCATAAGTGTGCCCTCACGCTTTGTCCATAATGTGTATAATAGCCAACAAAAATAAGTATAACTTTTCTATTATCATATTGAACATATACGTAGTCTTGTTATTGAGCGGATCAGTCGAGGAATCCGCTCTTGCGCAACCCGATCATCAATCCGTAGGTGTTAGGATACAATCCGCCAATATCGGAGGATAATGCGGAATAAACACTGCATCCCTTTAAGATATTTAAGTTTTTTTCAGCTCCCAGCGATAATGATACCTGCTGTTTCACGCTTTCAAAGGGCGTGAGAAATGAGCCGGAATTCCGCGAATAAGTGCCGCGGAACGAGAGTTTCAAATTGAGCCATGTGGCAGTGGCCCCCGTATGAAACGCCCAAAAGCGATTATTATTTGTGAATTCTGAATTATTCCGCGGTAAGTCACTGTCGGTTGTGGCCGACGGCGGGGCAAGTGGGGTGCCGATTCCCGAGCCGTAATAGGACCACCCTCGTTGGTAGACGTAGCTATTGAAGTAGTTGGCTCTTTCAAACAATACGAGCTCGGATATCGGGTAGCGGTTGACCTGATTATGCGTTCCGACAACTTCCAGAAGGAATGATTGGAATGCAAAATAAGTTGCGCCTTTTGGCAAAGGCTTCGTGCGTTTGACGCTCAATCCGTTCAGGCCGTCTTCGAAATTAGTAGTCCTGAAAAGAGAGCCGGTTTCGTAAATGTTTTGGCGGTAGAGAAAGAAATTCCAGTCCTTACCGCGCCATTCGCCCCCGATATCGAATGTGCCGAAATGGTTGCCGATCTTTTTGTAATCGAGTGTTTTGCCGGAAATTGTATACCAGTAGGCTTTGAGTTTGTCGAGGCGATAGAGCGGCATCGTTTTGTCTTCTCCGCCCCAGATAGCCTGATGATTGGCACCCAGGTGAATGCGGTAGCGGTGTGATTTGTTGCCGAGACGTACGTATAGCTGTTTCTGGTGCAGATACGTTTCCGGAATGCGTGGAACGCTGCCGTAGCTGATCGTGCTGGCGCCAAGGTATCCGTCGGAGTAGGAGAATTTAACCGCGACGAAGTTATTGGTAAAGTATAGCGGCATATATTCGTTGATGGCCACCTGGATCCGCGGATAGGGCCTTGCATTGCCTGCCATGGCCAGCGAGCCGGAAGAAAGCGTCGTATCAACCAGCCCGGCGGTCATTCTTTTCTGCCCGGCGAGAATTTCAACTTTGCCTATTTTCAGCGCAGCGTACAAATCCGAGAGGAACACGTTTTCTGACTTGCCATAACTGGCTATTCCCTGCACGCCGGCACTCCATTGTATCAGGCGCGGGTTGTGAGGATTATATACTTTATAGATTCCCGCATCGACAATGCCAAAATTGCCGTTCAGCGGAATGCTGCCGTTTTGATTGGCATGTTGCCAAAATGGAGTCTGGGCCGTCGCACCGGCCGCCATCACAGACGCTTTATAATATACCGTAGAGTCCTGGGCTTGTAATTCGAAGACGATGAGTAACAGATAAAGGGTCAGGCAAACTCGTATCTGGGAAATTAGGAACGACATTTAGTAAACAGGGTAATTGATCAGCCGTGGTTATGTAAAGTTTAAAATTACCAGATAAAGCCAGATTTCCTCCAACTGATCATTACTGCCATATTCTGCGTATACAGCTGGCCAAAATCAGAGGCTAAGGTTAAACCGAAAATATCATTTTTTGTTGCCAAAAGTGGGGTTTCAACCCTCAGCAAAAGGGACGTCTGGTTAATC
>CBIHPQ010000437.1:0-5894 GCA_966211825.1 uncultured Dyadobacter sp.
TGCTGGCGAAGGTGGAAGGCAAGCCGGAGCAAAATCTGATCGAGTCGCTGGCTGTGCGTACAATGGCCAAAGCCCGGTACAGCACGGAGGACCTCGGACACTTCGGGCTTGCATTCAGGCGGTATTCGCACTTTACCTCACCCATCCGCCGCTATCCCGATGTAATGGCCCACAGGTTGTTACAGCATTATCTCGACGGCGGCTCCAATGTGGATAAAGAGGCTTACGAGATCGCATCAAAGCATTCATCCGAACGCGAACGGCTTGCTGCGGAGGCTGAAAGGGCTTCGATCAAATACAAGCAGGTGGAATTCATGAGCATGATGGATCCTGAGCAGGAGTTCGACGGCATTATTACCGGTGTTACCGATTTCGGGATCTTCGTGGAGATCACGGAAACTGCCTCGGAAGGCCTCATTCGCATGACCGACCTTGGCGACGACTATTATGAGCTCGATAAGGAGAATTATCGGGTGATAGGCCAGCATACGAAGAAAATATATGCATTTGGCGACCCCGTGAAGGTCAAAGTAAAAGAAACCAACCTCGCACGCCGGAGCATGGACCTGTACCTCGCAGGAACGAAGCCTGGTCGCAGAAGCGAATTCAGCCGGCCTGGTTTTAGCAGGGACAATGACAGAAGATCGCGTGACCGAAAGCCCAAGGAGCCGCGTGGTTCGGGCAGGGTGAAGCGCAGCAGTGGTGGCGGAAGCGGGGACAGTTCGCCGAAGCCTAAGCGGCGGAGGCGGTAGTTAATGTTCTTCTGCTACAAGTGCTTTTACTCGCCGTTCGAGGTCGTCGACACGTTCGGCGAGTAAAAGCATTCCGTGGAGCCAAGCGGCTGTTACGGTCTCTGAATCTTCGTTAATTGTCCTGGTCTCCCAGAAATTATTACGCTCTTCCTCAGATTCCAGGGACATATACTCTCTGAAATAAGGCAGGAATATCGGATGGACTAAAGATTCCGGATTCAGTCGTTCAGACGTTGTTTGATTTCCCATATTCGTTATAGTACAGCGTCAATGTATTGTTCTCTCTCCTCGTCGGTCATGGTAAGATCGCCTTTGTACTTAGTGTGAAAATCGAGCAGCGCCTTTAAAAATCGATCCTCCTCCTGCAATTCATTCCGCTCGGCATCAGACATAAATTTAACCAATAAAAAGCAATTAAAAGCATTGCATCGAAGGTAGAAAACTGCCCGATGCACCTTCCATTTGTTGTGCATACACCCTATTTCGCTTATCAAATGGCATTACCTGCAAAAATCTGCTCTATGACTCCGAAAATTTTGCTGTTCCTTTTTATCTCTCTGATATCGCTCACCGCCAACGCCCAAAAACCAGCCGACAAAGAGGAGTGGCAATCGCTCTTCAACGGCAAGGACCTCACGGGCTGGGACGTGAAAATTGCCGGCCATAAGGTCAACGATAATTACAAGAACACCTTCCTGGTCGAGGATAATATGATCCGTGTGAATTATAAGGAGTACGATAAATTCACGACGGAATACGGGCATATGTATTACAACAAGCCCTATTCGCATTACAAAATCAGGCTCCAATACCGCTTCACCGGCAACCAGGTACCCGGCGGGGCTTCGTGGAATGTGCGCAATAGCGGCATTATGGTGCATTCGCAGTCAGCGGCTAGCCTTGGGCTGGACCAGGATTTCCCGATTTCATTGGAAATGCAATACCTCGGTGGCCTCAATGCAGGCGAGCGTAACACAGGTAACCTTTGCACGCCCGGAACGATCGTCGATGTAGACGGCAAACTCGCCGAAGCGCATTGCATTAACTCTACTTCCAAAACGTATAATGGCGACCAGTGGGTGGATGCCGAAGCGATCGTGCTCGGCGATTCGATCGTTTACCATTTGATTGGAGGCGATACCGTGCTCGTTTACACCAATCCGCGAATCGGTGGCGGCTATGTAGGCAAGACGCATACATTCAAGGACGGTAAAGTGGGTAATGAGGCCGAATGGATCAAAAAGGACGGCACAAAGCTCGGCAGCGGCTACATTGCATTGCAGGCAGAAAGCCATCCGATCGATTTCCGGAACATTGAATTGCTCAATCTGAAAGGCTGTATGGACCCGAAAGCCAGCAATTATAAATCCTATTATGTTGCTGCCGACAATTCGACATGTACCTATAAAAAGAAATAACCGGAGCCCGCGGCACAATAAAAACCCATTGATTTTCGGTTTTTTATATTTTTGCAAGAATGGACGTTCAACGGTGGCGGTGAGCCCCGAAAGTCTGAATAGTCCATTTTTTGTTTAAAATCCAGCCTTGTGCTAATGAAAAATACCATTACCCGGTTTGTATTGCTCGTGGTGGTCCTGGCCGGGATCAACTGGCTGGCTTCTTCGTTCTTCTTTCGATGGGACCTTACTGAAGACAAACGTTACAGCATTTCGGACGCTACCAAACAGCTTCTGGGAAGCCTGGAAAAGGATGTAGTCGTGAACCTGTACCTTTCCGGCGACTTTCCCGCTGGCTTCGAACGCCTCGAAAGTGCCACGCGGGAGACTTTGGAGGAATTTAAAACCTACGCCAACGGCCACCTGATCATCAACTACTCCGACCCGTCGGCCGCCACCAGTGAAGAGCAGCGCCAGAAACAATATGTGAGCCTGATCGACCGCGGGCTCAACCCTACCAATGTATTCGCGAACGAGGATGGCAAACGCACCGAAAAGATCATTTTCCCCGGTGCGATCGTACAGGCCGACACGCTTTCGGTACCTGTTCAGTTGTTAAAAGGGAATAAGGCGAGCTCCCCGGAAGAGCAGTTGAACCAGTCCTACGAGGGCGTCGAGTTTGAATTGGCATCTGCCATACGGCTGTTGGCAAACCCCGAGCGCAAAAAGGTCGGTTTTGTGGTAAGTCATACCAAAATTTCTCCGGCCCGCCTGAGCGACATTATCGCCAGTATCCAGCAGAGTTACGATGTGTTCCTGGACATGAATAATCCCGAATCGTATGAAGGCCTAGACGCATTGATCGTGATGAAACCCGACAGCGCATTTTCGGAGGACGAAAAGTTCAAACTGGATCAGTATGTCGTGGGAGGCGGCAAAGCCCTGTTTTTTGTCGACGGCGCCCGTGTGGATAGCGTAAGCCTGGACGGAAACTATGCCCAGCCTCTGGATCTTAACCTGGGCGATCTGTTTTTCAAATGGGGTGTCAGGTTAAATACAAATCTTGTTAAAGACCTTAATTGTGCCCAAATCCTGCTGAACGTCGGTAACGTAGGCGATAACCCGGAGATCCGTCCGATGCCCTGGCGCTTCTTTCCGCTCCTGAACAATTTTGGGCAACATACCGTAACCCGCAACCTCAATGCGGTTTATACGAGATTTCTGAGCTCGATCGACACCGTCGGCGGGGCTAATACCATTGCCAAAACCCCTTTACTGATGACTTCGCCTTACACGCAGCTCGTGAATGCGCCCGCGCTGGTGGGCTATAACGAGGCGCGCAAGGACCCCGACCCGTCGGAATATCGCTCAGGTATCAAATTGGCCGGCATATTGCTCGAAGGATCATTTACATCGCTCTTTCAAAACCGCATTCTGTCTGGTGATCCCCGGGCGGCGAAGTTCAAAGCAACCGGTAGCGCCGGAAAGGTGATCCTATGCTCCGATGGCGACCTGATTGTGAATGATTATGATTATAAAAGGAATGCCCCGTTACCACTCGGTTACGACCGTGTTACGAAGCAGACCTTCGGCAACAAGGATTTCGTACTCCACGCGCTGGATTACATGACCGACGCCAACGGTTTGATCAATGCGCGCGGCAAACAAATTGCGATACGGGCTTTGGATAAAATCCAGATCCAGGAAAACCGTAAGTTCTGGCAGGCACTGAATCTCTTGCTTCCCGTAGTACTAATTGGCCTTTTCGGCGCGATCAGGTATTATCTAAGGATTCGAAAATTTGGGTGAAAGCCGGGCGAAGCTTCCGTAATTTTTCATACTTTTGTTCCCTACAAAATGATTTTTCGGAATCTCTCTACATATAAATCTATCAACTAAACACTTACGTCACGAATTATGAAGTTTGTCGTTTCGTCATCAGTTCTACTCAAACAGCTGTCTGCTATAAACGGTGTCGTTTCAACGAACCCAATTGTGCCAATCCTTGAAAATTTCCTCCTTACACTGGAAGGAAATTCACTGACCGTGACCGCGTCCGACCTTCAAACCGTCATGATCACGGAAATTGAAGTGGAATCATCCGAAAAAGGCGCTATTGCCATTCCCGCAAAGTTGCTGCTCGATACCCTCCGCGGGCTGCCCGAGCAACCGATTACCTTGCAGGTGAATGCTGAAACATTTGGTACCGAAATTATTTCCGATAACGGCCGCTACAAATTGTCGGGCGAAAACCCGATCGATTTCCCGAAAACACCTGTTGTGAACCGCGGCCAGTCCGTCGATTTCTCGTCCACTGCTTTGGGAGCAGCTATTTCAAACACCTTGTTCGCGACCAGTACAGACGATCTTCGTCCGGCTATGACGGGGGTTTTCGTTCAAATGGGATCTGAAAGTGCGACTTTCGTAGCTACCGACGGTCACCGCCTCGTGCGTTACCGCCGTACCGACATTAAATCGGACGTCGATACGTCGATGATCATCCAGCGGAAAGCGTTGAACCTGCTGAAAAGCTGTCTGCCTTCCGAAGATGTTCCCGTAAAAGCGGAATTCACTTCGTCGAATGCGTTTTTCAGCTTTGGCAACATTCGCATGATCTGCCGGTTGATCGACGAGCGCTTCCCGGATTACGAGAATGCGATCCCGACCAACAACCCGAACACGCTTACCATCAGCCGGTTGGAAATCCTCAGCTCGCTGAGACGTATTTCAATCTACTCCAACAGGACTACCCATCAGGTGCGTATGAAAATGGCCCTGAACGACCTGGTAATCTCCGCAGAAGACCTCGATTATTCAAATGAAGCAAACGAGCGCCTGATGTGTGAATACAATGGCGACGATATGGAGATCGGTTTCAATGCGAAATTCCTGATTGAAGTGTTGGGTAACCTTTCAAGCAAAACCATCACCTTTGAACTTTCCGCGCCAAACCGTGCCGGACTCATTATCCCGGTGGATCAGGAGGAAAATGAGGACATCCTGATGCTGGTGATGCCGGTAATGCTGAACACTTACGTTTAGGATCTTATCGAAAAGCAATACTCAAAAGTCCGGCCTTCGCGCCGGACTTTTTGCATTATAGATATTGACAATCAACACATTACACCTCCACAGAACTGTACTACGAAAAAAATCGTAGTAAACGCTTGCATGTACGATTTTTTTCGTAGACATTTGGTACGAAGATCATCGTAACACTTAACAGCATGTATATCAAGCCTACCGACTCTGAACTGGAAATCCTGAACTACCTCTGGCTGGCAGGCCCCAGTACCGTCCGTTCCGTGCATGATGCCCTTTCCGAAACCAAAGACGTTGGCTATACCACGACTTTGAAGCTTATGCAAATCATGCATGACAAGGGGCTCCTCTACCGCACCGAGCAAGGACGCTCGCACATTTACGTAGCGCTTCTCGGCAAGGAAGAAACGCAACAAAATTTTGTAGGTAAAATGGTTGAAACCCTCTTTCAGGGCTCTGCGGCTCAAATGGTCATGCAGGCTCTTGGGAATCACACCACCTCCAAGGAAGAACTGGATGAAATTCGTGAGTTGTTAAATAACCTTGAAAACAATCGTTAGCCATGGAATTCTTCTCAAATCTGTTACCCGGTCCGGCCGTTTCCGCATTTGGCTGGACGCTCATTCATTCCATCTGGCAGGGAACACTGCTGATGCTGATTGCCGTTGCCGCGCCGGGACATGCCAACACCAGAGGGTCCGCA
>CBIHPQ010000438.1:0-5891 GCA_966211825.1 uncultured Dyadobacter sp.
GGGATCGGGTATAATTTCAAAGACAATGCCAAAGCGATGTACGCTGCGGAAGGTGGTTTGGGCGCGCATATTCCGCTGGGCGGCAGCCTGCGCCTTAATTTGGAGGCGGTAAGCCACACGCTTACTGATTTTGATGGCGGGCATTACAATAAGAACTCCCTCCGCGTGCTGCCTGCATTGAGGCTAGGCAACCGCTTCGAAGCATTCGCAGGGCCAACGCTCAATTACGTATCCTATGAGCGTGAGAATAACTATGATTTTATCAAAAAATACATCTGGAAGAACAACAGCTCCAAGGATTTCCAGGGCTTGTTCGTAGGGTTCAACGTAGGCGTGCAATACCTATTCTGATGCAGGCACTCCGGTTCAGGCTGGCCCTCTGGGGCTGGCGTTCCCTGTCCGACCTGATTTTCCAGGTATTGTTCAGGCTTTGGCCTTACCGGCGCAACATGGTGCTGCTGAATATGGCCCGCTGCTTCCCGACGCGTTCAGAAAAAGAGATCCGACAAATGGTCACCGCCTATTTTCGCCATCTTGCCGACCTGATCGTCGAGCCGTTCATGATCAGCGGAATACCCCGCAGCGGGCTCGGCAAGCTGGCGCATTATGAGAACACTGCGCTGATCGACCGGCTTTTGCGTGAAAAAAAGCACATTGTACTCATGGCCTCGCATTATGGAAGCTGGGAATACCTGCTATCGCTGCCGCTGCATACGAATTGCCAGGTGCTGGCCGCTTACACGCCGGTATCGAACAAATGGCTGAACAACTGGCTGCTGAAATTGAGGGGCCGCTTTGGGGTAACGCTGATCCCGAAATCGGAATGGTACCGCCGGACTTTGGGCTGGAATGCAGATTCTTCGGCTATTTTCGTTACCATCGCCGACCAGCGCCCGCCCGAATCGGGCAAGTACTATCTCAATTTTATGAACCGGAAGACATTCGTACAGTCGGGAGCGGCGCGGATTGCCGTTCAGCGGGATTGTGCGGTGGTGTACCTCGATGTAGATAAAAAGAAGCGTAACACCTACCACTTCAGGTTCCGGCTCATTACCTCGCAGGCGCGTGAGCTGGGCGAGGCGGGCATTATGGAACATTACTATAAAGCCCTTGAAAACACCATTGAAAGGCAGCCGGAACTATGGCTATGGTCGCATAACCGGTGGAAATTCCACTCGCGGCAGGGGCAGAAGCCGGTAACTGCCCTGTAATTGTTGTAATATTCAGCAAAGGGTAGGTCTTTTCCCCAATACCGGATTTTTTAATTGTTTTTGTAAATAATTGGGAATGAATACTTTGTGAGAACAGGTTTTTTTAGGAACCATAATTTTACCGGGCGGCGGTCAAACCAATTATGTACTAAAACAAAGCATTATGAGAAAATTAGCATTCATGGGTGTGTTTGTGATCGCCGGGATGGTGGCTGCATGTAATGACGACGACGAGACAACAGACCCAACTCCCGTTTTGCCCGAATTGAAAGTATCCACAACACTTTCCGGTGCAAACGAAGTACCCGCTAATCCATCAACAGCTACCGGTTCAGTAGATGGTACATTAGACCAGGAGTCGAGGATTTTGAGCCTCAACATCATTTACAGCGACTCCGCAGCGTCGGATTCGGCGTCGGCCGACTCGGTTTTCACACCAACGGCCTGGCATATCCACAAAGGATCAGCCGATTCGACAGGTGCAGTAGTAATCGACTTCGGCACCGATTTCAAAACACCCTTTGCATTTAAAGACACTCTTACCGAGGCGCAAGTGGCCGACCTGAAAGCAGGCTTGTATTATGTTAACATTCATACAGCTAAATATCAGAACGGCGAGATCAGAGGTCAGCTAAAAGCTGAGGAATAACCCACTGGTTTCCGGTACTCGGTAGTGCAAAAAGAAGAGCGGCTCCGCGAGGATGCCGCTCTTTTGCTATGAGCTGATAAGTAGTAGTGCTTGTTTAGAACAGGCCTTTTGCTTTTTCGAGCGCAGTATCCAGCCCGCTGGCGTCGGAACCGCCCGCTGTTGCGAAGAATGGCTGTCCGCCGCCCCCGCCGCGGATCTCTTTTGCGAGGTCTTTCACAATTTTGCCTGCATTAAGGCCGGTTTCCTGGACGATGTTTTCTGCGATGAATACAGAAAGCTGTGGTTTGCCGCCGATCTCCGCGCCGAATACGGCGATCAGGTTTTCGACCTGGTCGCGGAGCTCGTAGGAAAGTTGTTTAAGTGAATCCGCACTTGGGACATCCACCTTCTGCACGATCAGGTTGAAAGTGCTATGGGTTTCCATATTGGCTACCAATGCGGTTTTCAATGCCTGGATCTTCTCGTTTTCGAGCGCTGTGATCTTCTTCTGCAATGCAGAACGTTCTTCGATCAGGCTTTCAACGGCCTTGATCAGGTCGGACGGTCCTTTGAGCAGATCTTTAATTTTGTTCAAAGTTTCCTCCTGCTCGCGCATCAGTTCCAATGCTTTTTCACCGGTTACGGCTTCCACACGGCGTACACCGGCAGATACCGAACCTTCGGAAATGAATTTGAACACGCCGATCTCGCCCGTAGAAGGCACGTGCGTGCCCCCGCAAAGCTCAAAAGAGAATTTCGGGTCGAAAATGATCAGGCGGACGAAATCACCATATTTTTCTCCGAAAGTAGCCGTTGCCCCCGCGTCCAGCGCCTGCTGAATTGGTACATTACGTCTTTCTTCCAGGGCGATATTCTCGCGGATCTTCTCATTCACACGGTCTTCGATCTTTTTGAGCTCCTCGTCGGTCACTTTCGAGAAATGCGCAAAGTCGAAACGCAGCACATCGTCGTTCAGAAATGAACCTTTCTGGCTAACATGCGTGCCCAGGACCTCGCGCATGGACGAGAGCATCAGGTGCGTAGCTGTGTGGTTAGACTTGATCTTGTTGCGGCGCGCTATATCGATCTGAGCGGTAACAATGCCTGCTGCCGACAATGCCTCATCCAGGTTCTTGTCCCGTGAAATATGTACAAAAAGGTCGTTTTCCTTTTTAGTATCAACGATATTGATCTTCCGTTCTCCTTCCTCCTTACTCCCCGAGTTCAATAGCAAAATACCGGTATCGCCCACTTGTCCCCCCATTTCAGCATAGAAAGGCGTGCGGTCGAGTACAATATGATATTCCTCGCCGGTCTTGGTTTTTACCTTGCGGTACTTCACAATATGGCTGTGTGTTTCTTCAAAATCGTAGCCCAGAAATTCCACGCCATCGTATTCACGGAGCTCGATCCAGTCGGTTGCCTCTTTGGCGGCATCCTGGCGGGAGCGTTTTTTCTGCTCGGCCAATGCATCCTGGTAACCGGTTTCGTCGATCTGGAAGCTCTTTTCACGGGCAATGAGCGCCGTAAGGTCAACCGGGAAGCCGAATGTATCACTCAGCTCGAATACCTCGTCGCCCGGGATGGTGTTAATACCCTTCTCTTTCAGGCCCGAAGTAATAGTATCCAATCGTTTCAAGCCCGATTCCAGCGTGCGCAGGAAGCTTTTTTCTTCTTCCAGGATCACGCGCGTCACAAACTCTTCCTGGTCTTTCAATTCAGTGAACACATCCTTGAACTGCTCTGCCAACACCGGTACCAGCTTGTGGAAGAATGGCTCCTGGAAGCCCAGGTACGAATAGCCGTAACGTACCGCGCGGCGCAGAATGCGGCGGATCACATAACCTGCCTTCACATTGGAGGGCAGCTGTCCGTCGGTGATCGCGAACGAAACGGCGCGGATGTGGTCGGAGATCACGCGCATGGCGATATCGGCGAACGGCTCGTCGTTCTGCCCGTATTTTTTGCCCGAAAGCGTTTCCAGTACCTGAATCGTATTTTGGAAAACGTCGGTATCGTAGTTCGATGTTTTTTGCTGAATAGCCATGCAAAGACGCTCAAAGCCCATTCCGGTGTCGACGTGCGTCGATGGGAGGGGGATGAGCGAACCGTCGGCTTTGCGCTCGAATTGCATGAATACGAGGTTCCAGATCTCCACTACTTGCGGGTGGTCGTTGTTAACGAGCGATTTGCCCGAAACTGCGGCTACTTCCGCGGGCGTGCGCAGGTCGACATGGATTTCCGAGCACGGGCCGCAGGGGCCGGTATCGCCCATTTCCCAGAAGTTGTCCTTTTTATTTCCGAGGATAATGCGGTCTTCGCCTACAATGCCTTTCCACAAGTCCCAGGCTTCCTGGTCGAAGGGTACGCCATCGGCTTCATTTCCCTCAAAAACCGATACATATAGTCTGTCTTTCGGTAGTTTGTAAACGTCGGTAAGCAGTTCCCATGCCCAGGCGATGGCTTCTTTCTTGAAATAGTCACCAAAAGACCAGTTGCCGAGCATTTCGAACATGGTGTGGTGATAGGTATCAAAACCCACATCTTCCAGGTCATTGTGCTTTCCTGAAACGCGCAGACATTTCTGGGTATCCGCGATCCGGCGCGATGGGGGCGTGCCGTTGCCGAGGAAAAAGTCCTTGAACTGCGCCATCCCCGAGTTGTTGAACATCAGTGTGGGGTCGTTCTTGGCTACCAGTGGCGCCGAGGGTACTATTAAATGTCCTTTGCTGCGGAAAAAATCAAGAAAAGCCTGACGTATTTGATGCGAGGTCATTGTGTCTGTTTTGGTACTATATCATCCTAAAATTTGCCGCAAAGGTAAAGAAAAATCTCGTTTAGTCAGGCTGGTACACGACCTTTCCCATATTGTAAGCCCCAAAGCATCCCAAGCCGCCCTGGATGTTGGTGTATACTGTCGTGGGTTCGGAGAAAGGATTGTCGGCCTCGACGTGCACTTGCATCGACTTGTGAAATTTATGATAATGAATATCGGTATTGTAAATCATCATTGTGACAGACATTACCTTACTTTTGGGATTAAATGGCTGTTGAGTCGTATTTTCGGGGATGGCGGACGTGAAGTTGGGCAGTGTTACCTTTCCAAGCGGCGAGGAAAACAGCATACCATCCCGGTTTTGGTCCGTTTGCAATTCGGCCCGTCCGGTCATTTCATCCCAGCTAAAGTTGAAATCGTTTCGAATCCGCTTCTCTTGTGATTTAGGGGCAGGAATGCTGTATTCTATGTCGGCCCTAGCCCGCACGCGGTAATAATTGGTCTCTCCTGAAATGTCGGTCCAGTTCATTTTTAGCGTAATAGCTTCATCATTTCCAAAAAATGCATTGGGAGAAACAACCTTATCGAGTACGTAAGATTTGATGACCGGGATGTTTTTGGGAACAGTACATTGCGCGGTCACGTTCCGCATGCCAGCCGACACTGTCAAATTATATGTTTTGAATACCTTAATCGGAAATTTGCTTTGATCGATGCTGTACATCTGGGTTAATTCGTCGAATGGCAATACAACCTCGCCGGTTCCGTCCGATATTTTAACTACGGCATCTTCGACTACGCGGTCAGTGACATCGCTTTGCGGAAATAGAGGCAGTGACTCCGAAACTACTACATTAATCCTTTCGGCCTGTGGAGAAATAAACGAATGAACTACCAGCCTGGACTCGGCATGTGGCAGCCGGGATTCGGGAATATCGGTAACCAAAGTCTCGCATGAGGCGATAATTACCATCAATGGCAAGAATAATTTATAGGAAACATTCATAGGTGTGTAGTTCAAAATTTGAAATTGTAGCTCACGGATGGTAATACGGGGAAGAGTGAAAACTTCTTTAATACCAGCTTGCCGGTATTCCCTTGCGCGGCTATATCATAGAAGAATGGGTTTTTATGGTTGTACACATTGTATACCCCCAATTCCCAGGTCCTTTCATATCGCTTCCGGGCTTTTCGGAATTGGATAGCGGCATCCAGCCGGTGATAGGCCTCCGCCCGGAAATTCCCCCTTCCTGAATACTCGCTGACTTCCGTTCCC
>CBIHPQ010000439.1:0-5883 GCA_966211825.1 uncultured Dyadobacter sp.
AGAAGAGCGTTTTCAGCAGACGGTGCTGCTCTTCCAGCGGGAAGAAGTTCTTTTTGGTGAAATCAAACGGTTCATTCACCAATGCACCGTCCTTCATATAGCCCTGACCCAGCAAAACAGGGCCAGGCGCATTAATTTCCTTCTCATTATATTTTGCGGGCTGTTCTAAAACGACCTTTCCATCCTTTTCAAACCGGATTGGATTGGTATACCGATTATTCTCCGGGCCAATGGGCGAATCAAGCCGGTGCAGTATACGACTGTCCTTGAAGCCTTTATGATGCAGGCTATCATTAAATTCCTCCTGTCCTAGCAACTCAAACAGCCTGTTGAATGCGTCGTTGTCACTTGCGAGCAATATCTTTTTGGCATAATGCGCCACCGACGGTAAACCATTTTCCGCGCTTGTATCAGCCTTCACAGCCGTTTGCTCCGGCCTTACCGCATCGGTAAACATCGGCGTATACTTGTCGATCCCCAGCTTGTTCAGCTTTTCTAATGCCAGCGCAACGGCCGGTAGCTTAACCGTGCTTGCCGGATAAAAATATTCGCCGGTATTAACGCGGTAACCATGCGTAGTAAAATGCGGGATGTTGTTTTTATTCCTGTCGATCTTCGTGTAGAGGATCTGCACCTTGTACTTTTCCGGATTTTGCAGGATTACGGAGAAACGTTCAGGATGCTTTTTTAAGAGTTTTTCAATGAAATTATCAGGTGGGTACTGTGCGTAAATGGGCAGGGTGGCCAGCTGTAAAGACAAGAGAAGCAACAGTTTACAATTTCTAAAAAAAAGCATGGAGAATACCGGGCACGTGTTAGCCGAATATACGATTTTTTATTTTAAAGGGTACCCGGAATTAGTTTTTACTCTCTGCATCCTTTTCTCATCAGACATAAACAATGGCGAATAATGGAAGAAAACAAGTTGCGCAGCAGGGGCTGGTTTGGCAAATCGGGTAAGGACGGGTTCATTTACCGCGCCTGGATGAAAAATCAGGGCTACCCTGCCGATGAATTTGAAGGACGGCCCGTGATCGGCATTTGTAATACGTTTTCGGAGCTGACGCCCTGCAACGGGCACTTCCGCGAGCTGGCCGAATCCGTGAAACGCGGCGTATGGGAGGCAGGCGGATTCCCGCTCGAATTTCCGGTAATGTCGCTCGGCGAAACGCTCATCAAACCCACAGCGATGCTTTACCGCAACCTCGCCAGTATGGATGTGGAAGAATCGATCCGCGCCAACCCGATCGACGGCGTGGTACTGCTTTGCGGCTGCGATAAAACGACGCCTTCGCTCGTCATGGGCGCAGCAAGCGTGAATATCCCAACCATCGTCGTTTCCGGCGGACCGATGCTCACCGGCCGCTACCGGGGCAAAACCATCGGGACAAGCGACGTGTGGCGTTTCAGCGAGCTGCACCGCAAAGGCGAGCTCACCCAGGAGGAACTTTACACCGCCGAGGCCTGCATGTGCCGATCAGACGGCCATTGTGCCGTAATGGGTACCGCGTCGACGATGGCCTGCATGGTCGAATCGCTCGGACTCACATTACCGGAAAACGCAGCCATACCGGCAGCGGATTCGCGACGGAAGGTGCTGGCGCATTTGTCGGGCCGGCGCATTGTGGATATGGTGAAGGAAGACCTACGCCTGTCGCAAATCCTCACCCGCGAAGCATTCGAGAATGCAATTATGATCAATGCCGCGATTGGCGGTTCGACCAACTTTGTAATCCATTTGCTGGCTATCGCAGGCCGAATTGGGGTGGATCTGCATCTGGACGATTTCAATGATCTCTGCAAAAAAGTGCCGCTACTGCTTAACCTGCAACCTTCGGGCGGGTATTTTATGGAAGACTTCTATTATGCGGGAGGCTTGCCGGTTGTGATAAAAGAGCTTAGCAGCATATTGCACCAGTCGGTGATCACGGCTAACGGCAAAACAATGGCCGAAAACTCGGCAAGCGCAGAATGCTTCAACCCGGAAGTAATCGGTACCATGGAAGAGCCTATCAAAGACCTCACCGGCCTGGCAGTAGTGCGCGGAAACTTGTGCGAGAATGGCGCGGTAATCAAACCATCGGCATCGCTGAAACCGGAGCTGATGCAGCACCGCGGTAAGGCGGTCGTTTTTGAGGATATTGATGATTACAAAGCCCGCCTCGACGATCCGGATCTCGACGTGGATGAAAATAGCATATTGGTATTGAAAAATGTGGGCCCGAAAGGCTACCCCGGCATGCCCGAGGTAGGCAATATGTCGTTGCCTAAAAAGGTGCTCGCGCAGGGCGTGATCGACATGGTACGCATTTCGGACGGACGAATGAGCGGCACCGGTTTTGGAACGGTTGTTTTGCACGTGTCGCCGGAAGCAGCCGTGGGCGGGAACCTCGCATTGGTGCAGGATGGCGACTATATTGAACTGGATGTGGAAAACAGAAAGCTGCACCTCGAAGTATCCGACGAAGAACTGGCGCGCCGCAGGCAACTCTGGAAACCGCTCGAACTGGGCTACAACCGCGGCTACGTGCACCTGCACGTGAATCACGTGATGCAGGCGCACGAAGGCGCCGACCTCGACTTCCTCAAAGGCGGCTCGGGCGATAAAGTAACGAGAGATTCGCATTAACAGGCTGGTAATGTAGCTACAACCTGCATTACCGCCTCAAATTTAGCATTGTAATGAGTAGCCAACTTTTTGAGAATCACGTCGCGATCGTAACCGGGGCCGGCCAGGGGATCGGCTTTGAGATAGCGAAACAACTGGCCTGCCAGGGCGCCGGGGTTATCCTGAACGATACCAACAAAGCACTCGCCGCCGAAGCAGCCAAAAAAATACGAAGTAAAGAGGGCGAATGTGTCGCATTCGCAGGCGATGCCTCCCAGCCGGAGGTGATCGACGCAATGGTGGATGAGGCTGTCAAGTGCTTTGGAAAACTTACATTAACCGTTTGCAATGCAGGCATTACCCTATTCGGGGACTTCTTCGAATATCCGGTTGAAAACCTGCGAAAGGTGCTCGAAGTGAATCTAATGGGATCGTTTCTGCTCACACAAGCCGCGGCGAAGCAAATGCGGAAACAGAAGTCGGGAGGAAGGATATTGCTGATGTCGTCGGTAGTGGGCCACCAGGCGCACCAGTTTCTCGGTGCCTATGCCATGACCAAGGCCGGTCTTGAAATGCTTGCCAAAAATCTGGTAATCGAGCTCTCCCCGCACGGCATTACCATCAACACCGTCGCTCCCGGCGCCACGCTCACGGAAAGAACATTGGCGGAGGACCCGACTTACCCTAAAACATGGTCGGCGATAACGCCTATGGGCAGGCCGGCTATTTGTGAAGACATTGCCAATGCGGCATTATTCCTGCTATCGCCGCATTCGGGGCACATTACGGGGCAAAGCCTAATCGTCGACGGTGGCTGGACATCCGTGAGTCCCCTACCCGATCTGAGCAATATGAATGTGAAGAAAAATTAGCATTACTCTCCCGAGAAAAGCTGCGCTTCCAGGTCATCGATGCTTCCGTCTTTTGAAAAGAACAGCTCGCGTGGCTTGGTAGCGGTGCTCGGGTTGACGGTCATGAAGCTGCGGTACTGATCGTCCGCGATGATTTTTAATGCCAGCGCCCTTTTCAATACCATCGGAAATGGCACTTTGAAGAAATTCGCAATATCCGATGCCAGGAAGTCAGGGATCTTGGAAATATCATTCCTGAAAAAACTCTCCACTTCATCGAAAGGCAGTAATGCCTCAAAAATCAGCTGCTCCGACCGTGCGGCCAGCGAGGCTGTATTAGAATAAATGGTATGCAGCCCCAACGAAACTGTGAGCAGGTGAATGTGGTAATTACGCTCATTAATGTCCGAAGCCGCATTCACGAAAACCCATCCTTTTTGGTGGTAAATCGCTGAAAAACCTTTGAAAAGCGGATCTACATTGTGCAGTTGCGCGATTTTGATGCCTTCCGGATACGGGAGTTTGTGCCCGATCTGGTGTACTATATCCTGCGCGTAGGAAATGTCGGCCACCTCGCCAGCCGGTTCGATCATCCAGTCGCCATTCACCAAACCTTCAAAGAGATGATCCGCGATCCGCTGGCTTTCCACTTGTCCCAAATGCAGGACAATGCGGTTCCCGCGGACAGAAAAATCAAGAAGCAGCTGGTTTTTGGGTTGCTTTCTGGGCATATCGGAGTCGTTGTTGAGGTGATAACTTCAAAGATACACCCTTCCGATTTCCACCGCAACTAACGCCCGCTAAAATTATCGCCACTCCAAAGTATTGAGCAATTGCAACATATCGGCCTGCAAGTAGTCGATTACAGGCGCAAGCGAATCGTTTTTGGTGGCTGTCGGGAAGTAAATTGCGCCCCTTAGAAAATGCCCGGTACTATCGGTCGTGTAAAACTGGTAGGGGCTCGGCACATCGCCTTCGATTTTAAAGAGCAGCGCTGTACGTCCTGTTTTGCCCAAAACCCGCTGTTCCTGGATCGACGACGCGCGGATCTGGTGCTTGCTGGCGAGCTTGTAACTATCGTCGATAAAAGCTTTCAGCAGTGCAGGATTGTTGTTAAGCGGCTTGTAGGTAATCTGGATACTGGCCTTAAACTGCGGGTAGTTAATGAAAATCCAGTCCTTCCCGGCCGTTTTGAATGTATCCGGCTCGACCACCGCGAATTTGGAATACTCAAATGTATAGGGATGCTTCTCGGCTAGCTGCCGGTAGGCATGTTGAGGGAGGGCGATAAGGTTGTAGCCTTTCGGTTTCGGGATGTAGTTTTGCTCCTTTTCTTTTTTACAACCTGAAACAGAAAACAATAAAACAGGGAGGATAATGCTAAAAATGAGTTTGTACATAAAAATAGGTCCCGTTGGCAAAGATGCGCAAAACTAACGAAAACAGCCAAGCATTCATTTTATCAAAAACCCTGAAAACAAAAAAGCGAAACTATCAGTGATAGTCCCGCTCTCCGGCGTCCGCCTCTGCTACTCGACGGTAACAGATTTGGCAAGATTTCTTGGCTGATCTACATTCCGGCCCCGCATTACTGCAATGTAGTACGAAAGCAGTTGCAGCGGGATCACGGAAACAAGCGGCGTCAGAATTTCATGCGTATTGGGCACTTCTATCACAAAATCGACCATGCCCGGGATTAATGTGTCACCCTCCGTGACGATCGCGATCACGCGCCCTTTGCGGGCTTTTACCTCCTGGATGTTGGAAACGATCTTTTCATAGGAACTGTCTTTGGTAGCCAGGAAAACGACCGGCATATCCTCGTCGATCAATGCAATCGGGCCGTGTTTCATCTCCGCCGCGGGATAACCTTCGGCGTGGATGTAGGAAATTTCTTTGAGTTTCAATGCACCTTCCAGCGCCACAGGAAAATTGAGCCCGCGCCCCAGATAAATGAAATTGCGTGCATAGGTGAATATGAACGCGATTTCCTTGATTTTCGAAGCATTCTCAAACACTTTCTCCACCTTCGCCGGGATCGTTTCCAGCTGGATCAGCAACTGGCGGTAGGTTTCTTCTGAAATGGTACCTTTCCGCTTGGCAACTGCGATGGCCATCAGCGTGAGCACAGTCACCTGGGCCGTAAAAGCCTTGGTACTGGCCACACCGATTTCCGGGCCAGCGTGTGTATAGGCGCCTGCATGCGTAGCGCGGGCGATGGACGACCCTACCACGTTGCAAACTCCGAAAATCGTTGCGCCCTTGGATTTGGCGAGTTCGATCGCGGCCAGGGTATCCGCCGTTTCGCCCGATTGCGAAATGGCTATTACAATGTCATTCTCCTTGATTACCGGGTTTCGATAGCGGAATTCGGAAGCATATTCTACTTCCACGTTAATTCTTGCCAGTTCTTCAAACAAATAC
>CBIHPQ010000440.1:0-5872 GCA_966211825.1 uncultured Dyadobacter sp.
GTGCTGAAATAGCCTCCGTACGGACATCCGCGCATACACATGTTACGGAACTGGCACGCAGCGCGACCGAGTTCTGTATGGAATGCCTGCGGCTGGGTAAGGTGCGCGGCACGGCCCATGATAATGTGGCGGCCTGCAAATTTCTTCTCTACTTCTCCTTTTACGTGCTTTTCTACGCAGTTCATCTGCATGGGTGGCAGATAATGGCCGTCAGGAAGTACATCGAGGCCGTCTTTTGCGCCGCTGATCCCTGCGAATTTTTCAACATAGTCGTACCACGGCGCGATTTCAGCATAGCGAACCGGCCAGTCTACCCCGATGCCCTCTTTGCCGTTGGCTTCAAAATCGGCCGGATTGAGGCGGTAGCTTTGGCGTCCCCAGAGCAGGGAGCGGCCCCCTACGTGATAGGCGCGGATCCAGTCGAACTTCCGGGTTTCCTCGTAGGGGTTTTCGTTGTCATTTTCGAAGAGGTAGCGGTGCTCTTCGTTGGCGGTATAGCCGGTGCGCATTCCTGCCCAGTATTCTTCCTTCGCCACGGTCGTAACCCGGCCGCGGTGTTCAAGTTCCCATGGTGCGAGCGTGGCGGTTTTATAATCGACAATGTGCTTGATGTCCCTGCCTCTTTCGAGCATCAGTACTTTTAAACCCTTTTCTGTCAGTTCTTTCGCGGCCCATCCGCCGCTTATGCCCGAACCAACCACGATTGCGTCGTAAGTGGCTTGTTTTGTTGCTTTTATGTTCAGATTCATGATGAAAATGCTTCAAAAATTTTAGAATATGGCCGTGGCGGCCTCCTGCTTAAATGTCTTGGGATTACATTGCCCAGTTTTTCTGGCCTGGTTTCAGGTCGATGCACCCGTCGTAGCGGCCGGGAACGGCAACGTATTCCAACGCCTGGGTTGCACCCGGTTCGGATGTGAAGTAACCCAAGAGTGTTAATTCCTTCATCAGGCGGAAGAATGGTACACCGGCGTCGGTATACTCCTTGCCTGCTTCGGTATATTTTTTCTTTTCTTCACCTGCCTTGGCGAGCTCATCTTTCGCGTCGGCTTCCATTTCCTTCAAAATCTTCGTTTGCTCTTCGGGTTTTGCTTTCAGGAAATCTTTTTTCTCCAACTCTGCCAAACCTTTGTTAAAGCTTTCTTGGTCTTTTGCCGCATAGCAATCTTTCAGCATCATTTCGATAAACTCGCCCACTTTGGCATCTTTTGCACCCGGGGTATCTGTTTTTGGAATGATAATTTCAGCCACTTCCGAAACAAGCGCCTTGCGGTCGGCGGGGAACGGGAAAGTCATCGCTGAGGATGTTTCCGTAGAAGACTTACAGCCTTCCAGAAAAGCCAGCATGGTGGGTGCAGAGAGTGTGCCACCCATTAACAGTGCCACACGACCAAGGGCATCACGTCTTTTCATCTGATATACTTAATATAGGTTAACAATCCAAAGTGTAATTCTACATTTGATAAATGCAATTTTGAACAGCCTGCTAATTTATGAAATATTCTGACTCGATAGTTGGTTAGAATGATTCTATATAGGCCTTAGGGGCTTATCAGGCTATTTCAGAGGCTGCTTGGAGGGATTAAATTTATATTAAAATGTAACCACACGTAAGTTGCCGGTCCGGACATTCCAACGATTCAGAGAACCATTAAATTGCAGCCCCGGATGTCCGAATTGTCGAAACGGCCCATGACATAAAAGGTACCCGGCTTCTCGCCGAACCGCCCGAGATCCTGCGTTTCGATAAACGAACAGGAGTCGAGATTGGCCAGGTCGATCACATTAATGCCGCCGGTTTTAGACGACCCGAGGTTGTGGTCGCTGACGGTAAAAGGGTCGTTGATGTCGCGCAGGAAGACGCGCATCGAATGCCCGGGCGTAAACAGGCCGTTACCGTGCGAGTAGCCTTGCGAAAGCAGCTCGGTCATCCCGTATTCCGAGTGGATCACCGGCACGCCGAAGCTCGCGGTGAGAATGTCGTGAACTTCCTCCCGGAGCAACTCCTTGCGGCGCCCCTTCATACCACCGGTATCCATGACCGTGAAATGTTTGATATTTTGGAGGAATGAAAGGTCAAAACTGTTTTCCGCCAGGTCCAGCAAGGCAAATGTAACGCCGAGGAGCAGTACCTCACGGCCGTCGGGGTTTTCGGCGAGGTGGTGCAGGCAATGCAGCATCTCACCCGTGTTGTTCAGGTAAAAACCCGAATATTCCGACCCGCTCTCTTCAATAAAATGTTGCATCATATACACCAGTGAAGAATTGTTTCGTTCAAGGTATGACGGTAGCAGGGCGAGGATATGAAAGCGGTTCAGGTCGCCATAGTTTTGCTGAAAAATGCGATGGGAAATGGCTTTGTAAAGCGGTTCATCGTACAGGTGATGGCGGCTGTTTACTTGCCCGGTAGTCCCGCTGCTCTGAAAAACAACAGGCGCGTCCGAAGAATGCCCCGTAGCGACGCGATGATTCTTAAAAAACTGGATTGGGAGAAAAGGAATGCGGTTCAGCGTGGTGACGCACGCAGGATCGATGCCCAGGTGCCGGATGTATTCCCTGTAAACGGGGTTGTATTCGGCCTGATAGCGGAAAACCCTGAGCGCAAGCGGTTCAAAATCGGCCGGTTCGACAGTCACGATCTGTTCACGCAAGCCTGCCCGTATTTCGGCAATGGTTTTATTGTTTAGAAGTTCCAATCCTCTTACTTTCGTAGATACTAAAAAAGCAAAGTTAAAAATAGAACTAATATGAAGCTGAAAGTTTCCTTGTTCCTACTACTGGGGGTTGCAGCCGGCTGTGTCGACATTCCCGATTTCAGCGATACGCCTGTCATATACTACTATGGTGTCTCGCAGCGGACAGAGTTTGATACGATCTCCCAGGGAGAAATAGAAATTGCAACCGTAACGATTGACTTTGAAGACGGTGACGGCGACCTCGGCGCGTCCGCCGCAGAGGTGCAGGATAGGGAAAATTTTACCAAACAATATATGAATGCACCGGGCTGGAACCTGGAAGCAAACTACGAGTTGGTGACAATGATTAAGCGAAAAAACGGATCCTGGTCCGAAACGATCATGCCTGGTGATTCATTTAAATTTTTCCAAAGATTAAAACTCGATGGAAAATCGGGCCCGATCAAGGGGACACTGGATATGAATGCACGTTTCCTCAAATCGCGCAGTACTGTTCCTACCTGGGTGAAATTTAAAGTCCGGATTATGGACCGCGCATTCCATTTCAGTGATCAGATCACAACGGATTCGTTATTGTTACCGATCCTGCAATAAGCTTTTAAGATTCTTCTATTATAGCGGCATTCAGGATGATCCTGAATGTCGTTCCTTTTCCTACCTCCGAGCTTTTGACGAACAGCTTTCCGGAGTGGTAATTTTCAATAATCCTTTTGGCAAGTGTTAAACCCAATCCCCAGCCCCGTTTTTTAGTACTGAAACCCGGATTGAAAATCTTGCTGCTCTGCGCTTTCGTCATTCCCTTACCGGTATCGGCAATATCGATCCACATTTCCTTCGCACGTGGGGGCGCTTGCAACGTTACGTGGATCTCGCCCACGCCACTCATGGCATCCACCGCATTTTTGCAGATATTTTCGATCACCCATTCAAAAAGGTTCTTGTTCAGCAATGCCGTCTGATCTTCGGCAAGCTCATTATGGACCGAGAATTTCACTTTGGACGACACCCGTTTTTCGAGGTAATTCACAAAGTTGCTCACGATAGTGGCGATGGGCTCCTGTTTCAGCGTAGGAATGGATCCGATGTTCGAAAACCGCGTTGTGATCATTTCCAGGCGTATCACATCCTTTTCAATTTCTTCGGCTATGGACGGGTCTATCGACGGCTCGCTGCGGAAATATTCCACCCAGGCCATCAGCGACGACAGCGGCGTGCCCAGCTGGTGAGCGGTTTCCTTCGCCAAACCCACCCAAACGCGGTTCTGCTCAGCTTTTCTCGCCGAACTGAATGCGAGATAGGCCAGATAGCCGATCAGCAGCATCACCGAAAGCTGTAAGAAAGGGTAGTAGCGAAGCTGCGTAAGCAAAAAAGAGTTGCTGTAATAAATTTTCCCGGCCCGTCCTTTACCCAGTTCGACGGGAATAGGCGGGTGTTCGAGCTTCATTTCTTCCAGCTTATCCTGGATAATGCGCTCGCGGTCCTGGCGGCTTATTTTTTCCGGGAATTTAATGTTCTTGTTCGGGTTCGGGATATTGTTTTCATCCACATAAATGGCGGGGATCTGGTAGAAATTCACGGCATCTTCAATTACCTGATAAATCACATTGAAGTTCTCGTCCAGCGGGCTGTTCACCACATAGCGCAACCCTTCCGCATAAAGCTGAACCTCCCTTTCTTCCCGTTCTTCGAGTTCCTCCACCAGTTTATCCGTGTAAAACAGCGAACCGATGCTCAGTATGAGCAGGATAATGCCAATCACGTATTTATAAAAGCTTTTCTGATCATATGTATCCATCAATGAACGACGCAGGCGTTGGCTGTTCAGGATGGCTACGGGGTGCAGCTTGAAACGTGGTTTTTCTTTTGGGGTTTCGCTGATCATTCCGGGTCGGGCACAATATGCCCGATGTTAATGTTATAGTCTACAAATAACGTAAATAATTTAAGCTTAGTGGCTTCATGACTGTATTTCATCTCCCTTGCCCATCAGTTTACAACATGACAAAAATCATGTTTTGGGGGCTTTGGCGGGTTGATATTTGTATGACTTATGGCAGTTTTATTTAAATGCTTTCTAAATAAGTGAACGGTCATAGTTCCACATTCATATTATGATTTTTGTGCAGTATTTTTGTGAATCGAATTAGACCAAGTGATGTATAACCAGTTCAAATCAGTCAGTTTATCACATCGGAATGCTCCTCTTGCTATCAGGGAACAGCTTGCATTGAATGAGGCAGAAGCAAAGAGCATGATGCTTCGTCTGAAAGATTTTTTCGATATCGCCGACGTCCTTGCCGTCTCTACCTGCAACCGCACCGAAATATACTACTCCGCCGCCAGCGATCTTAACGAAGAGATTATCAAGCTTTTGCTGATCGAAAAAGGGGTTGAGGATGTAGAAAGTTTCAAAGCATATTTCGAGCAGTTTTCCGAAGGCGACGCGGCGGTCCAGCACCTGTTCCATGTAGCCACCGGCCTGCAATCGCAGGTAGTAGGAGATATGCAGATCCCTAACCAGAT
The DNA here is from genome assembly GCA_966211825.1 of uncultured Dyadobacter sp. Lineage (GTDB taxonomy): Bacteria > Bacteroidota > Bacteroidia > Cytophagales > Spirosomataceae > Dyadobacter. The sequence continues at coordinate 5,220 of CBIHPQ010000440.1, forward strand.
CAAGCATGCATACCAATGGTCGGCTGACCTGAACATGGCCGGGCCGTTTTTGCACCGTTTACTCCACACCATATTTTTTGCAAACAAACGCGTAGCGCAGGAGACATTCTTCCGCGATGGCGCTGCTTCCGTTTCCTATGCGGCTGTCGAGCTGCTCGAAGGCCTGATGCCAAACCCTAAAATCCTGGTGGTAGGATTGGGCGAGATCGGGACGGATGTGTGCCGCAACCTTTCCCAGAACACCAATGCGGAAGTAACGCTGGTGAACAGGACCCGCAGTAAAGCCGAAGCGCTCGGTGCGGAGCTGGGATTCCGGGTAGCGGATTTTGCTGACATTGAATCCGAAATTTCACATGCCGACATTATCGTATCGTCCATCCAGCGCGAAGAGCCTTTCTTCACCAAGGAAATGATGGTGCGCCTGCGCGGCATGTCGTTCAAATATTTTATCGACCTCTCGGTACCGCGCAGCGTATCTCCGGAAGTGGAAGAAGTGCCGGGCGTAATGCTCTACACGATCGACTCGATCCGCTCGAAGGCCGATGAAGCATTGCAGCGCCGGCTGGATTCCGTTCCGCACGTGGAAGAGATCATTCACGAAGCGGTAATCGAGTTCAACGACTGGTCACGCGAGATGATCGTTTCACCGACCA
>CBIHPQ010000441.1:0-5868 GCA_966211825.1 uncultured Dyadobacter sp.
GTTTCGAAAAAATATTCAATTAATTGACTAGTGTGTCGATAAAGATCGATTGGGTAGTGTTCAGACAATGATTTTTTGTTTTAATCCGGTTGTATCTATTTTCCCGCGGGATCGTACTTCATCTACCCACGCTTGTTTTTCATCAATTGCCCTTTTGAGCCATTCCGGCGCAGGCCCTTCGATTTTAATCACCTTTTCAGGATTTTCCCGCATCAACTTTTCCAGGTGGTATTTATTGGAATGATTGATATGTTTAATACGGTCCATATGCGTTTAATTTAGGAAGCGTTGATATTATGTTCTCAAAACGTAACTCAATATAAAAAAATTTCTGAAAGTGCTTTGCACAAAATGTGCAAGCTACCATACTCAATAAACTTACGGTCGGCTAACGCTAGTCCCTGACACTCTGCACGATCAGGATTCGAGAACTTCCGTAGATAACCAGTTTTGTTGATTACGCTTTATTCTATCAATAGCCATGGAACCAGTTCCCTTACCCTTCCACCACCCGCATTACCTCCTCCTTATAATTCCTCCCGATCGGGATCTGATGACTTCCCCAGATAATCCGGTTCCTGTCAATCCTCCGGATTTTGTCGATAGCCATTATAAACGACTTGTGTACGCGCAGGAAGCGGGCGGGCGGGAAGATGTCGAGCATTGCTTTCACGGAGCCTTTGATGACGACTTTCCCCGTGCCGGTATGGATGATCGCGTAGTCTTTCAGGCCCTGAATGTGGGAAATGTCGTCGAATGCGAGGCGTACGCGCTGGACGCCGCTTTTTACGAATACGAAATCGGGCTTTTCCTCCGACAGGTTTTGTTCGAGGTTTGTGTTCTGCTCTTTGAGTTGCAGAAAGTCACGGACCTTTTCGAGCGCGTGGCGGAAACGTGCGTAGGAAATCGGTTTTAGCAGGAAATCCATCACGCCGAGTTCGTAACCTTCGAATGCATAGTCGCGGTAGGCGGTGGTAAAAATGGTTACCGGCGGCTGCGAAAGGGATTTCAGGAAATCGATGCCGTTCATTTCCGGCATTTCGATATCCAGGAAAAGGACGTCAGGCTCGTGCGTTTGCAGGTATGCGAGCGCGTCGCGGGCGTTGCTGAACTGGACGGCGCCGGTAATCTCCGATTTTTGGAGATATTCTTCCAATATCTCCCTCGCGAGAGGCTCGTCGTCGATGATCACGCATTGCAGCATACGTCACAGTTTAGTCCCGTAAAATCAGTTGGTAACCCGGTTGAAAGTGTAGCTCAGGTAATCGCCGCCGACCATAAGCTTCTTCGAACCATCAAGTATAAATAATACATTTTCGTCGCCTTTCAGCAGGAAGATCGATTTTTCGGGGTGGTCGGGGTCGAGTTGGATGACGGTTGCGTTGGGATCGTCGGCGGTTCCGCGGACGAGCGCCCATTTGCCTGTCCGTGGTTTATCACGGTGAAGCGAGCCGTCCCACGTGTAGGTCGTCGGTTTTTGGGTTTGCGGATCCTGGAAGAATGTGAAGCCCCATTTGAGTTTTTCGCAGTTGGCTTCCACAGTTATATGCATTACCTCCGCCATGCTTTGGCAGGGTACGCGTCCATGAAAAACGCCCCACACGTTTGCGCCTTCGGCAATGGGCTGCCGCGTGGTCGTTTTGGAGGGGATATTAGCCGGCGATGCAGATTGTGCAGCCGCCTTTTGCAGCGTCAGGAGGCAGGCAGCGATGAGCAATAATGTTTTCATGGCTAACAGATGGTTTTATTACAGATTTGTATTCTGTTTGTTGAAAGTATAGCTGAAACCCGCATTCCCTATCATCAGATTTCCTTGTGTATCGAGCAAATGCAAAAGCCGGTCGTTCATTTGTAAAAGGCTGATTGCGTTTTGGGATGAAGCGGGTTGCAAAGTGAAAATCTGTTTTCCCGGCGACGTGCCCGGGTTTTTTGAAATAACCCATTTTCCCGAAATTTCCTTGCTAATACCCTCATTCATAAATCCCTGTGTGCCGGGCTTGGTCATGCCATAGGTGTATTGCAGTTTGAAATCGTCGCGGCCGAGGTTGCGCGGATCGCGGCGGAGGGTGAGGCGCCATTTGATCATTTCACAATCCAGGTTGGCGGGAATGCCCAGCAAATGCCTCGGTACGGCGTCGCAGGGGCTGGCGGCGACAAATATTTCGGGCTCGGGGGAGATGAGGTCGGGTGAGGACCAACCCACGAGCAGCAAAAGCGGAAGCCAGATGCATTTTTTCATGACCAGTTCAGATTAGGTGTTGGCAAGATTGATTTCCATAAAAACACTAAAACGCTCCTGCTGATCGTCGATCCGCAGGCTGTGACGCGAGGGGTACAGCAGTTCCAGCCGCTTTCGGAGGTTGGCAAGTCCAATGCCGCCTTTGCTATCTTTCGCCGCCATGTTCGATTTGCTGTTTTCGATCGTTACTTCCAGCGCCGATGGCCCCACGCGGATCTTTCCATGCAGCCAGCCTTTGTCGGATTTCCGGCTTACACCGTGCTTGAATGCATTCTCGAGCAAAGGCAACAGCAGCAGCGGGGCAATTTCCTTGCCGTCGGTGTTACCGGCCACTTCCAGCGAAATATCCGGATTGTTATCGTAGCGTATCCGTTCGAGTTCAATGTAGTTGTGCAGATAGCTGATCTCCTTGTCTAGCGAAACCGTGCTGTCGTCGCTGTCGTAGAGCATGTATTCCATCATTTCAGACAATTTCAGGACTACTTCCGGCGCGAGGTCGGATTTTTTCAATGTCAGCGCGTACAGGTTATTGAGGATATTGAACAGAAAATGCGGGTTAACCTGCGAGCGGAGGAAGTTGACCTCTGCATTCAGCTTCTCGACGACGATCTTTTGGAGGATCCGCTGCTGCTCGTACCAGTCGATGCTCAGTTTGAGCGCCACCATCAATGCGAGGTACCAGAGCGTGCTGAAAAAATTGTAGGAAATGGCCTCCAGCAGGTTGCTGTTACGCATCGGCCCGATCACATAACCATATAAATAGTAGTCGAAAAAGCATTGAATGAGCAGGTATCCCAATATAGAAAGCAGTACCACGCCAAAGTACCGACCGTATTTCCTTTTTAAAAGGTATTTGGGCAAAAAGTAATGCAGGTTCAGGTACGCGATCGCGATCAGCAGCACCACACGGCCAATGACGCAGATCGCGAAATAATTAAGGCTCGCCTTGACGATCAGGTAGCGTTTCTCATACAGAAAAAAGCACGTAACCAGCAACCAGTAGAAGGCATGCACCAATGCATATTTGACTGTGACCGTGCGGTTGGAGAGCGGAAACCGGATTTGCTTTTCGAGAAAGGGCGTTTCCATAGGTGCGATTTATAATGATGCAGTAAATGAATGCAAAAGATTGCTACCCACGAAATTATATCGACCAACGCGCGAAAAAGTAGAGGAAATGCCATAATCCGTAAATCCTTATTTCTTAACGTTTTATTGATCTGCTTTCGGAAGAACTCTGCTTATTTAATTGTAATTTTAGAATAATACTTTATACAAATCTTTCAACTCAACCCAACAAAACCAAATGATGAAAGTTCTATGCAAGTTTGGACTGGTATGGATGCTCGTCGCGCTGTTTTCGGCGTGTGACGACCACGATACCCCGCAGGATGTTGTCAGGCAAAGCGGCTTGCCGTTGAGCGGTTCGCAGGAATTTCCGGCAAAACAGACACAGGCTACCGGCTGGGCGGACGTTTCGTATAACAAAACCACGCACATGCTCACATTTACGCTCAACTGGGCCAACCTCACAGGCAATCCCACGGGCGCGCACATACATGGCACGGCAGCGCGCGGCGCCAATGCAGGTATCAAATTCGATTTCTTTTCGTTGATCCCCAAAACCCCGACCGGCACCTATTCGTCGTCGGTACTCGTGGACGGGATAAGCATCAATGAAAACGACCTTCTGAATGGCATGTATTATTTCAACATCCACACGCCCACGAACCCGGGCGGCGAAATCAGGGGCCAGATTGAGTTCTATGACCAGCCGCATATCGTTTTCAAAAAAGGGCTGCCGCTTGAAGGTTCTCAGCAGGTGCCGGCTGTGATGACCAATGCTACCGGAACGGTGGACGTGATGTACAACAAATCGACGCATTTGCTGAGCTATTTTATCAAATGGAAGGACCTGACAGCCACACCAACCGGCTCCCATATCCACGGGACCGCCCCAAAAGGTTCCAATGCAGGCATTCAGCACGACTTTTTTGCCAATTTCCCCAAAACATTGTCGGGTGAATATTCCAATTCGGTGATGGTGGATGGTGTGAAGATCAAGGAAACTGAGCTCCTTAACGGGCTGTACTACTTTAATATACACAACATTATCAATCCGGGCGGAGAGATCCGCGCTCAGATTGAGTTCTGATAAATTCGATTTTCAATGCAGAATCCCGCCGTTCATTAACGGCGGGATTCTGCGTTTATAGACGAACGACGTGAATACGTAGTAATACGACATTTTTATTCTATAAATGCATTTGGCCGATACTTAACGTTGTTTGTCGATAAGCCTTTTCATCGCTTTTACTTGTCCGTAAGATGCTGTATCATTGTAAGATAAACTCCTGACTAGATCGTTCCCAATGCCCCGACTTCCACACATCCGGAAACGAAATGCCGCACGGCAATGCTGCCAGCGCTGGGGCGTATGCGCCGCCTTGCTTTTGGGTTGCGTATATAGTGGATGGTCACAGCAGATCGACCCCGATCTGGCGCGGCTGATCCGGGACGAGAAGGCCTTCGCGGCAAAGGCGGTGGAAACGGACGTACCCACCGCATTCCTGGCATACCTCGACAGCGCGGGCGTTATTTTCAATGGTGAGGGCGCGGTGAACGGTGTCGCGCAATACAGCAAGTCGCCCAAAGGAGGCAAAGATCTTTTGAAATGGTACCCGCTGATCGGCCATGTTTCGCAGGACGGGGATTTAGGTTTTACGTCCGGCCCGTTCCAGTTTTTTGCCGATCGTTCGCAGGCGGCTGTCGGCTCGGGTTATTTCTTTTCTGTTTGGAAAAAGAATGCTTCCGGGCAATTCAAGGTAATGCTGGACGGCGGGGTGATTCACACGCAAAGAGACGCCACAGAGGCATTCAAGCACGACCCGGAGCCGCAAAGCAACACCGCATATGACTATATTTTGCCTGTAACAAAAGTGAAAGACGGCAATCCGGAGCCCTGGAAAGCGGAAGACACCTTTCTGGCAGCGGCCGGAAAAAATGCCGATCAGGCTTACAAGCAGTTTTTGGCCGACGAGGCCGTGCTGCTGAGGAGCGACAGGCCATTCGGCAAAACAAAGGCGGAGGCACTTGCGACGTTAGCACAGCAGCAAATTCAATCATACCAATTTATCAGGTCAGGACAAGGAATTTCCAAAGCAGGTGACCTCGCTTATTGTTTCGGCAAGGCCAAAGCATTGAAAGGCGACAAAACTGTGGAGGGGTTCTTTACCCGCGTCTGGCAACACCGGCCCGAAGGCTGGAAAATCGTTGCCGAGCAGGTCAGCCTGTTTCGTTAAAAATTAACGCATTCATTTTACACCGGCTTCACCGCCGGTGACGGGAGCATTGTGCCCACTGCATTGCTTCGCCCTTTGCCGCGTCCCTCCGCAGGCAACACATGCGTATTTTTTACCAATCCATATATACCATGAAAAACATCTATTCATTAGCGTGCATGCTATTGCTCCCGGCAATGCATGTGATCGCACAGGACAGGACGGTGACCGGCTCGGTGACCACCAGTGACGACGGTACCGCCCTTGCCGGGGTTAATATCAAAGTCAGGAATGCGAATACCGGTACGCAGACGAACGTGAGCGGGGAGTACTCGATCACGGTCGCTA
>CBIHPQ010000442.1:0-5837 GCA_966211825.1 uncultured Dyadobacter sp.
GCCAGTTTACTTCGGTCGGCCCGGATGCGATCAAGCGGTTTACCCGCCCATTGAGCTTCCAGAACTGGCCCGACGAATTTTTACCGGACGAACTAAAAAATGCCAACCCGCTCGGAATCTGGCGGACAGTGGATAACGAAATAACGAAAGCGGCGCTGTAACAGCAGCCGGGGAGCCTTTATGCGTAAAACTTTTTTCTGTATCGACGCCCACACCTGCGGAAATCCCGTACGCGTAGTCGCAGGTGGCGGGCCGCTCCTTGAGGGCAACAGCATGATGGAGCGCAGGCTCCATTTTTTGAGGGAATTCGACTGGATCCGCAAGGGCTTGATGTTTGAGCCCCGCGGCCATGACATGATGAGCGGCAGCATTCTTTACCCGCCCATCGACCCGGCCAACGACATTGGTGTGTTATACATCGAAACCAGCGGTTGCCTGCCCATGTGCGGGCATGGGACGATCGGCACGGTGACCATTGCCATTGAAGAAGGTTTGGTAACGCCCAAAGTGCCGGGTAAGCTGAGGCTCGAAACGCCTGCCGGGCTGGTTTTGGTGGAATATGTGCAGGAAGGCCGCAAGGTGAAGTCAGTCAAGCTGATTAATATCAAATCATTCCTCGCAGCCGAAAAACTGACGGTCGAATGTCCTGACCTGGGCACATTGACTGTCGATGTGTCGTACGGAGGCAACTTTTATGCGATCGTCGATCCGCAGGAGAATTTCAAAGGCATCGAAAACCACACGGCCGACCAGCTGATCAGTTGGAGCCGCGTTTGCCGCCAGCGGATGAACGAGCAGTACGAGTTTATACATCCCGAAAACGAGCATATCAAAGGCCTGAGCCACTTCCTGTGGACCGGCGCACCACTCGACCCCACTTCCACGGCACGTAATGCAGTTTTCTACGGCGACAAGGCCATCGACCGCTCCCCATGCGGCACGGGTACGTCCGCACGTATGGCGCAGTGGCATGCGAAGGGCAAGCTCAAAAAAGGCGACCGTTTCGTGCACGAAAGCATTATCGGCTCCAAATTCATCGGTACCGTGGAGGACGAAACGACCATCGGCGACAAGCCTGCCATGATCCCCGGCATCGAAGGCTGGGCCGTCATCACGGGGCATAATACTATCTTCATCGACGACGAGGAAGATCCTTATGCATTTGGGTTTCAGGTTTTGTAGTGGCTGTAAGCTTTAGGCTTTAAGCTAAAGCTGGGCTTGCGATGATAAATTGCCCGGGGAAGGGAGTGTGAATATTTACATTAATAAAAAGAAGCTTAAAGCCTAAGGCCTAAAGCTTACAGCATCCATTAAAATGAACACTCAAAAAGGCAGCGCCGTCATTATTGGTGGCGGAATTACGGGGTTGGCTTCGGCTTATTACCTGCTTAAAGGCGGATGGAAAGTGACATTGCTTGATAAGGGCGACCTGTTCGATAATTGCTCTACGGGCAATGCGGGCATGATCGTGCCGAGTCATTTTATTCCGCTTGCTGCTCCGGGCATGGTTTCGAAGGGGATCAAATGGATGTTCAACAGCCGCAGCCCTTTTTATGTAAAACCATCCCTCGACTTTTCGCTGATTTCATGGGGGGTCAAATTCATGAAAGCGGCCACGGAAGCCAACGTCGAACGCGCTGCGCCGCATTTGCGTGACTACCATTTGCTTAGCAAGGCATTGTACGAAGATCTGGTGAAAGAAGAAAAGCTGGATTTTGGTTTGGAAGAAAAAGGCATATTAATGCTCTACAAATCCGACAAAACCGGCGAAGAGGAAATTCACGTCGGCAAGCAGGGCCAGCAACTGGGTCTGGACATTGCTATGCTGAACCGGGAAGAAGTACAGGCATTAGAACCCGGCATTCAACTGGATGTAGCAGGCGCGGTGCATTACCGGTGCGACGCGCATCTGTACCCGACGGCATTGGTCAATGGCTTGATTAAAAGCATTACTGCATTAGGTGCTGAAATCGTTAAAAATACGGAAGTTACCGGTTTTGATATTCAGAATGGAGAGGTTAAGGCTGTTAAAACGGCTTCGAAAAGCTATTCAGGAGACCTGGTAGTGATGACCGGCGGCTCGTGGCTGCCGCAACTGGCCAAACAGGCCGGGCTTTCCATTCCCGTCATGCCGGGTAAGGGCTATTCTTTTATGGAGCCCAATTCGGTGCATCCAATTGTTCATCCTGCATTGCTTCTTGAAGCCCGTGTGGCCGTAACGCCCATGAACGGGCAGGTGCGCTTCGGTGGAACGATGGAGCTCGCGCCGTTGAATAACCAGATCAATATGAACAGGGTAGAGGGAATTGTCAATTCCATCCCGCAATATTATCCTGAACTGAATGTGGCAGTTCCGCAAAAAGACCGTATCTGGTACGGATTCCGGCCTTGCTCGCCCGACGGGTTGCCCTATCTGGGTTATTCCAAAAAGCTGACCAACCTGATCGTCGCAGGGGGCCATGGAATGATGGGTATCAGTCTCGGCCCGGCTACCGGGAAGATCGTGGCGGAAATGGCGGAGCGTTCGAAATCTTCTGTCGATGTCACGCTTTATGATCCGGAGCGTTATCAATAGGTCGGGTCGGCGCATCGGCTTGTAGCCATTTTACGGCGTGTAAAGGGATAGATTTTGTGAGTAGGCCAAATACTTCGTAGTTTACACAGATTAACACCTGACTTCATAACCTATTACCCTTTATGCCAGAAGAAAACAACTCTTTCAAGCCCTCATTAGGTCTTGTTGACGCCACAATGCTCGTTGCCGGCAGTATGATCGGATCGGGCATTTTTATTGTCAGCGCCGACATTATGCGCAACACCGGAAGCGTCGGCTGGCTGATGTTCGTGTGGCTGATCACCGGTTTCATGACCCTCACGGCCGCATTAAGTTACGGTGAGCTCAGCGCGATGTTCCCCAAGGCTGGTGGTCAGTATATTTACCTCAAAGAAGCCTATAATCCATTAATCGGTTTCCTGTACGGTTGGAGCTTTTTCACCGTCATCCAAACCGCCACGATCGCCGCCGTGGCCGTGGCATTTGCCAAATTTACGGCCTATCTGGTCCCGCAATTCAGTGAAGACCTCGTGGCCCTTGACCTTGGTTTTCTCAAAATAAGTCCCGCCCAGCTACTGTCCATTGTCGTGATCGTCGTGCTGACGTTTACGAATACACGTGGTGTCAACAGCGGGAAAATTATTCAAACCACATTTACCTTAACCAAGCTGCTCAGCTTGCTCGGCCTCATTGTTTTCGGGCTGCTTTTCATGAAACCCGAAGTATGGGCCGTCAACTGGGGCGAAGGCATGTGGGACCTGCACAAGCTCGCTCCGGACGGCAGCGTTGAGTCCTACACCACCATCGCCGCATTCGGTGCCATTGCCGCTTCGATGGTAGGGTCCATTTTCAGCAGCGATTCGTGGAATAATGTAACTTTCATTGCCGGTGAAATCAAAAACCCGCAGCGCAATATCGGCCTGAGTCTCGCATTAGGGACTATTATCGTGACCTTGATTTACGTCCTTACCAACGTGATGTACACAGGTGTGCTGTCGTTGCAGGAAATCGCCGCCGCCGACAAAGACCGCGTTGCTGTATCCGCTTCGCACGTCATTTTCGGTAATGCGGGAACGATCGTCATCGCGGTAATGATTATGATCTCCACTTTTGGTTGCGACAATGGCCTCATCATGTCGGGCGCGCGGGTGTATTACTCGATGGCGAAGGATGGTCTGTTTTTCAAGAAAGTGGGGCAATTGAACAAGAATGCGGTGCCGGAAATCGGTCTTTGGCTGCAATGCGTCATCGCCTCATTGTGGGCGCTGAGCGGGAAGTATGGTAATTTGCTGGACATGATCTCATTTGTGGTCGTCGTGTTTTATATGCTTACGATCATCGGGATATTCATTCTCCGTAAAAAACGCCCCGATGCCGAGCGGCCTTATAAGGCATTTGGCTACCCGTTTTTGCCGATTATTTACATCATTATGGGTATCGCTTTCTGCGTGCTGCTGATCATTTACAAGCCGGAATACACCTGGCCTGGGCTGATTATCGTGTTGCTGGGGATACCGGTGTATTATATGGTGGCAAAGAAAGACGTAGCGCCGGTGGAGTAGCAGGTGGTTTTGAAGGATGCTAATGTCGCCCTGAGCGCAGTCGAAGGGTAGGTGGGTAACGCCTATGCAAGACGTAGTACCGTAGGGACTGTCTTCGACCGCGCTCAGACTGACATTGTTCAGAGTGACATGTTCATACTGGCATTTAACGGCTTTTGTTTGTTGATGAAATGTGCAGGACTACTTTTCCAGCAGCTCGTCCAGATTACCGAGCGCCATCGTGAAGCCTTCTTCGAAGCCCATCTGCATGATTTGCTCAATGTCTTCATATTTGTCATACTGAATCACCACGGAAACAGTGGTTGAGCCGTCTGCTTCGGTGAAAGTATTCGTCCAAAGCGATCTCGCGAACTCCGTGTTGAGCGCTCCATTCTCGTCGCAGAAAGCATCCAGGGCCGAAAAGCTCTTTTGCGCATCGATCGTTTTGTAATCCACTTTCGCCCAATGTTCTTCACCCTCAGGGCCTACCATGGCGTAAAGCCAGGTGCCGCCTTCGCGGAAATCCATGGATTTGGTTCGTGCTTTCCACGGACGCGGCGCCCACCATTGGTCGAGCAGCTCGCTTTGTGTCCAGGCTGCCCAGACTTTCCCCACCGGGGCGGCAAATTCACGTTCTACATTGATACGGCTATTTTCCTTGTCTACCGAAAAATTCATTAACAGGTTACTTTTCATTTGGATTGGAATTTAGGTTGATTAATAGTTGATCTAATTGATTAAAACGGTCTTCCCAGTGTTTTTTGAACTGTGTCAACCAGTGGTCGAACTCTTTCATTTTGACCGGATTGAAATAATAATAGATCTCCCTCCCGACTTTTTGCTGCTTCAACAGCTCGCAATCGGCGAGTACCTTGATATGCTTCGAAACCGCCTGTCTGGTAGTATCAAAATGTTCTGCCAGCGCATTGGGCGTCATGGACTGCGCGGCAATCAGCACGAGAATGGCCCGCCGCGTCGGGTCCGCAATAGCTTGAAATATATCTCCTTTCATACACGATCGAAATATGCAACTTGATGGTTGCAAATATATATGCAACTTTTGAGTTGCGCAAATTTTTTACAATTTATTTTGATTTGTTTGCATAGCATCCTTTACCGTAAAATAATTTTTTCTGCACATTGGGCCACAATCGCACCTTAAAAATCTGACCTATGAAAAGTATGTACAACTTCCTGACATCCAGTACTATGATTGCTGCGGACGTCATTTCTTTTACGCTCGCAGGCTGTCAGGAAACTTGATAAAAACGGTGCCCTGGCGAGCTTCTCCCAGTATGGTGCAACTACGGTGGATATCGGCGCGCCGGGAGTTGCGATCAACTCGACTACGGCTTATAATATTTATTCGTCTTATAACGGTACCTCCATGGCAACCCCGCATGTTTCGGGAGCTGTGGCCCTGTACGCGTCCACACACCCGGGAGCGTCCGTCGCTCAGATCCGCAATGCCATTTTGTCCAGCGCTGTACCGACGCCTTCATTGGCTGGTAAAACGGTCACTGGTGGTCGGTTGGATGTGAATGCGGCTTTGAGTAAGTAGGTTTGGTGAATCTTTGAGGAAGGGAGAATGGCGTTGGGCTGTTCTCCCTTTTTGATAATAAGGTGGCTGAGGGTGACGGTGCCTACGAATAGGATGGGATTGGCAAAAAAGATAGGAAACTAGGTTGTCCAATTTTCGAGCCTAATCTCGTTGATCTTTTGAAGATGCCGGGTATTATTGG
>CBIHPQ010000443.1:0-5827 GCA_966211825.1 uncultured Dyadobacter sp.
CGGCCTGATGATCAATTAAAATATCGTTGTTCGTTACAATACAGCGATTCCGGTAGTGTACTTGATTTCGGAAATTACGAAATAACTGCTGATGTGTAACACGCTCGACAGGGCAGAAAGTTTATGCTGGTAAAACTGATTGTAAGCTTCACCGTCCTCAACAACCACTTTCAGCATATAATCGAAGTTGCCTGAAACGACAGAGCATTCCAGTATTTCAGGCATTTGTACGATGGCTTGATTGAAGTCCTCAAAGCTCTCTTTACGCTGCTTGTCCAGGGTGACATTGCAATACACGACCAGGCTTTTCCCGAGCTTCCTGCGGTTGAGCAGGCAGACATATTTATCGATAAACCCCTCTTTTTCAAGCTTTCGGATGCGCTCGTGCACAGGCGTGACCGACAAATTGATCTTACTCGCGATCTCTTTGATCGTCATCTGTGCATTCTGCTGTAACAAGTCCAGGATTTTGCGATCCGTCTGGTCTGGCTGCATAAAGTATTTTTTGTGGCTATGTATCGGCTGTTTACGTTCCCGAAAGAAATTTTTCTTACAGATCCAGTCAAAAATAGTTTTCTTTTCTGTCTTTTTTGCCCCTTATAGTATGTTTTTCTGCCAAAAATTAATTTTGAACTCTTTAATCTAAACTACGTAAACACTACGGAATCAGATGATCATTGGTGTCCCCAAAGAAATTAAAAACAACGAGAACCGGGTAGCTTTAACGCCCGCAGGAGTCACAGAGCTGCGTAAGCACGGACACACGGTGTACGTGCAGGCAGAGGCAGGCAAAGGCAGCGGTTTCAGCGACGAACAATACACACAGGCCGGCGCAAGCATTCTACCAACCATCGAAGAAGTTTACGGCATCGCCGAAATGATCATCAAGGTCAAAGAACCCATCGAAAGTGAATACCCACTAATTAAAGAAAATCAGCTTCTCTTCACCTATTTCCACTTTGCATCTTCCGAACCGCTTACCCACGCCATGATCGAACGCAAGGCGGTGTGCCTTGCTTACGAAACGGTGGAAAAAACGGACAGAAGCCTTCCATTGCTCGTTCCCATGAGCGAAGTGGCCGGCCGGATGGCGGTCCAGGAAGGCGCTAAATACCTGGAAAAACCTATGGGCGGATTCGGTATCCTGCTCGGTGGGGTTGCAGGCGTAAAACCGGCGAATGTGCTGGTGCTCGGCGGTGGGATCGTCGGAACGCAGTCGGCAAAAATGGCTGCGGGACTTGGGGCGAATGTAACGATCGTCGATATCAGCCTGGCGAGGTTACGTTACCTGGAAGACATTATGCCTGCGAATGTGGACACGGTCATGTCCAACGAGTACAACATCCGCGAGCTGATCCAGGGCGCAAACCTCATTATCGGAGGCGTCCTTATCCCAGGCGCGAAAGCACCTTCGCTCATCACCCGCGACATGCTCAAACTGATGAAGCCCGGTACCGTTATGGTGGACGTGGCGATTGACCAGGGCGGCTGCTTCGAAACTTCAAAAGCGACCACACACGAAGATCCTATATATGAAGTGGATGGCGTTGTGCATTATTGTGTAGCCAACATGCCGGGCGCGGTGCCGTACACCTCCACGCTCGCACTGACGAACGCTACCCTGCCCTACGCGCTGCAATTGGCCAATCAGGGCTGGAAACAGGCTTGTTCAGCCAATGAAGATCTGCGTAAAGGCTTAAATGTCGTTCACGGAAAAGTAGTATTTAAAGGAGTTGCCGAAGCATGGCATTTGCCTTATACGGACGTAAAGGAATTATTCTGAATCAGCAAACCTGACTAAACCGACCCGGCCATTTCCAATGCGCCGGGTTTTTGTTTTCTAAAAATATTACAATTATTTTTTTGAATGCGTTGCGATTCCAAAATATTGTTTTTAATTTTGCATCAAATTTGAAGGAACATCCGTTCGCTTCTCTGCTTCATAAACGGTCTAGTATTTTTTAGATCACCTGCCAGCCTCAAAAATTTGTCCCGGCTGGACCTACCGTTCACATGCAGAGCCCCACGGATGATTTGTGGTGGGCTTTGCGCGATCCCTTTCAATTATTTACCGAAACACCCGGAATGCTGGTGATATGGTCCGATTCTATCGGAGTTAATGCATGTGTTGGGCCTGCCCCATAGGATCATTGTGTTATTTCCTGCCATCATCACGCCCCCTTCCGGAACATCCGTTCAATCAAGAATTAATACTAAAAGCAATAGAATGACTACTGAAATGTTTGAAACTTTCGAAGAGCTTGGGCTCAACGAAGACATCCTGAAAGCCTTGCAAGAAATGGGTTTTACAAAACCCTCACCGATACAGGCACAGGGAATCCCCGCAGTTATGCAAGGTTCTGACGTAATTGGTCAGGCCCAAACCGGTACCGGTAAAACTGCTGCATTCGGAATTCCCGTGCTGGAAAGAATAGATGTTACCAGCAACGCTGTACAAGCACTGATCCTTTGCCCTACCCGCGAACTAGCCGTTCAGGTATCCGAAGAACTCGGCCGTCTGGCCAAATACCTGCGCGGTGTGCGTATCGAAGCCATCTACGGCGGTGACTCGATCGACCGCCAGATCCGCTCCCTCAAAAAAGGGGTACATATAGTAGTAGGAACTCCGGGCCGTGTAATGGACCACATGGAGCGCCGCACCCTGAAATTCAACGAAGTGCGCATGATGGTACTCGATGAAGCTGACGAAATGCTCGATATGGGCTTCCGTGAGGACATCGAAAGCATCCTGGCCGACATGCCGGAAGATCGCCAGACGATCCTTTTCTCGGCAACCATGTCGAAGCCGATCATGTCGATCACCAAACGCTTTCTGAATGACCCTACATTGATCAAAGTTGTTCGCAACGAGCTGACCAACCAAAATATCGAGCAGGTTTATTTCGAAGTGAAACCACAGGCGAAAGTCGAAGTAATGACGCGCCTGATCGATATGCACCATATTAAGTCTTTGCTGGTGTTCTGTAATACCAAACGCAAAGTGGACGAGATCGTGGAAGACCTGCAATTGCGCGGTTATGCATCAGAAGGTATCCACGGCGATTTGCGTCAGCAGCAACGCAGCAATGTAATGAGCAAATTCAAGGCCGGTGTTACGACCATCCTCGTTGCCACTGACGTTGCAGCACGTGGTATCGACGTAAGCGGCCTGGATGGCGTGATCAACTACGACATTCCGATGGACGAAGAATATTACGTACACCGTATCGGCCGTACAGGCCGCGCAGGGATGTCCGGAAAAGCATTCTCCCTCGTTGCCCGTGACGAAAAATACCGCCTGAAATCCATCGAAGGTTATACCAAAGTTAAAATCGAAAAAGGGGTGATCCCTTCTTACGAAGACATCGTTGGCGTACGCAAAGCACGTTTTGTAGAAAAAATCGCGGAATCTATCAAAGAAACCGAAGACGAAGGCCTGTACAACGACGTATTGGAAATGCTCCATCACAGCGGTTTCTCAACCGAGCAAATCGTGGGTGCAATGGCCAAGCAGATCATGGGCGTTCAGAAAAACGAATACGCCGACGGCAACTTGGCGTGGGAAGAACGTCGTGGTGAACGTCGCGAAGGAAGTGTTGACCGTTATGCTAAAAGCGGAAGCCGCGAAGGCGGAAGCCGTTTCGAAAGAGGCGGAGACCGTCGTGATGGCGGAAGCCGTTTTGGTGCGGATCGTGGTGGCGACCGTTTCGGCAAAGGCGAGCGTCGTGAAGGTAGCCGTGATGGCGGCGAACGTCGTCAGTCGGCTCCCGAAGCTGGTATGACCCGCTTGTTCCTGAGCCTTGGCCGTAAAGACCACATTATGCCGAAAGACATTGTGGGAGCCATTGCCGGCGAAGCCAACATTCCGGGCAAGACCATCGGTGCGATCGACATTTATGACAAATTCACATTCGTGGATGTACCTGAGCGCGATGCGCGTGCGGTATTGCGTGCGATGGATGGCAACACCATCAAAGGCAAGCCGGTGCAGATCGACATTGCAAAATAAATTCTGACAACAATTAGTGCGAAAAGGGACTTGTAAAAAGGTCCCTTTTTCGTTTATTTTTGGCCATGCAAAATAAAGAACAACTCGAAGTATGGCTCCGCGGACCGCTTCCCGAAATACCCGATCTGCTTCAACCCGTAGCGCACGCATTGTTGCAGGCCCGTGAGGAACTGGGCATATTCACAAATGCATTTCCTACCAGATTACTTTGGGAAAAACCCGCCGGGGTAGCTTCCGTGGGCTTCCATTTGCAGCACCTCGCGGGCGTACTCGATCGCCTGTTCACATATGCGCGCGAAGAATCGCTAAGCGAAAGCCAGATGACCTACCTCAAAAGCGAAGGAAAAGAGCCATTCGAAGATTGTACCTACAACCATTTGCTCGGACAGTTCAGCGACCAGCTTGACGCCGCATTGAGACAGCTCAGCAAAACCGATCCGGAAACATTGACGGAAATACGCTACGTGGGCCGGGCTATGGTGCCGTCCACGCATCTGGGATTACTTTTCCACGCCGCCGAGCATACACAAAGGCACGTGGGCCAGCTGCTGGTGACCGCAAAAGTACTGGTTGCCGGCCTGAGCGACTAGTTTTCCTCCTCCGGGCGCACATGCAGCAGGCGTTGTAACCAGCTTTGCTGCTCAGTAGCTGCTCCTTTTTCCTCCGTTATACTTTGGTCGGCGTTGGTTAACTGGGCAAGGTCAGGCTGCCCGGCATCCACCCAGCACGTGTACCAAACATCCCCTACCATCTGCACCGACGCCCGCATCCGCCTTTCGACCTGTCCTGAAAGCATCCGGTGATACTTTTCGGAAAACTCGCGCGAATGCATGCGCGTAAGGACATTGTTCCGAAGCTCGAAACTGTATTTCTGATCGCTTTTGGAAGCTTCGGTAAGCTGCTTTTCAAACAGCAGCACAGAATCCATCGCGGAATGCGAGTGGCCCACCGCTTTCCAGACATCACCGGCAATATCATTTCTGTAAATAGCCGGCCCCAGCCACATATCATATTGATCCGCAAACAGCTCCGGAAGCCTCGATTCCCAGAAACCATGGATTCCGTCCTGGCCGGTCAGCTGGCCATTGTAGTTGCGCGTGGTGTGCAACGGCACATGGGCATCGGCAATATAGTGACCAAGATCTGCCGAAATGCGCAGGATGCGGGCTACATTTCTGTCCTTAAATGCTGCTGTGAGCTGAGCAGCGGCTATTTGAATGTGCCAGGGCACGATACCGTGTTTGCGGAGGCTGTCCTCCCCTATTTTCTGCACGGCAGCCTGCCAATGCCTGGGCAGGATACGCAATGCACTGTCGCCATAAACGTCCAGATCGATAAAGTGCCGCTCAGCCTCGCCTGCCACAGCATACCGGCGCTTGTCGGGATTGACGGCATTCTCGCTGAGGTAATCAATGTACTTTTTAAAGAATGGCTGCATTTCGACCGGCAACCGGAACACGGCTAAATGGTTGATCCGCTTATGCGCCCAGAAGCCCCAATGCCCTTTCAAGCCACAAAAAAGTATAATCAAGGTGGTCAGCAGGCTGGATTTCAGGACTTTTTTCAAAAAAAGCCTGATTTTTTCAGATTTTTTTTGCCCTCGCGGAAGTAACGTCGCCATACAATATTCGGAAGGTGTTTTAATGCATTTTTACACCTGTTGAGACGTCATTTGCAAGAAAAAGTAACAGATAGGCGCTTTTTTTAAACCAGTTTTTTTCAAACGGTAAGATTTTTCGCCCTGGCGAAGCATATAGTCGGCTGGTTAATAGCGTGATTAGGAAAATTTCCAAAAAATTGTCCCCCGAATAATATTTC
>CBIHPQ010000444.1:0-5815 GCA_966211825.1 uncultured Dyadobacter sp.
ACCATGGCTACTTACGACGCATTTGCCGAAAGCAACCTGACGGGCGTTACATTCAGCAAAGCAGCCGATGCGATCGGGTCGAAATGGCGGGTAACCTCCGGCGGCACAGTCGGTGTTAAAACCGACCGCTTTTACCTCATTAAGGACGCTGCCGGCAACATTTACAAGGTCCGCTTCATCAGCTTCCACGCCAACGACGGTGGCGAGCGCGGCAAGCCGAAATTGGAATACAAGCTTGTCAAAAAAGGCGCTTAATGCCTGAAAACCATTCAACGGGCTGCCGCTATTTTCCGGCCGCCGTTTGAGTTAAACCTATTTCGAGTATGATACTGAAATCCATTATCCTTTCGGTTTGCATATGGGCAGTAATGCCTGAAATGAATGCCACGAAAACTACCGGCATAGCCACCCCCGCAAAGCCTGAGATCACGGTGATCAAGGATTTGAATGCCAATACAAAATCCTACATCTATTTCAGCCTCGCTACCGGCAAGGAGGTTCCCGCAGCCAACGCGAAGACGAAAAACTGGGACATTGCATTCAGCAAAACGACCATCGCGACCAACAGCGGCACGAGCGGCCCGGGCGAGGGCGGTGCGATCGTTTTGGAAAAACCATTTGACCAGGTAAGCGAAGCGCCCAAAGACGGCTACAAAACTGACGGCGACGCAGGTTTCGCCATTCCGGGCGGAAGCGGCAACTCCTGGTACAAGTACGACATGAGCGTGCACGCGATCCTGCCCATTCCCGGACGGACCTTGCTCGTTAAGACCGCTGACGGCAAAGTAGCCAAGGTGGAAATCATCAGCTACTACAAAGGCGCTCCCGAAGATGTGCCTACGGAAGAATCCAGCTACTACACTTTCAGATACACCGTTGCGGGCGAGGACGGCAAGTTCTAATTCACGTTCCACCCTTGAAATGCAAAAAATCCCGGGTCGCTCCGGGATTTTTGCTATCTGAGATATTTCCAGTTCCTCACCTTTCCTTCCGCCAGCCATTCCAGCGCCTGTGCCATCCGCTTCTCACGTGTGGCTTCGGTTTTGGCTTCCTCAAACCAGTCCACATATTCTTTTTTATTGGAATAACTGAAACCCTCGAAAGCCTTCTTTGCCGCGGCATTGTCCGCAAGGGCTTCCGTAACATAGGCTGGAACTACAAGCTCCTTTGTTTCCTTCGGCTTTCCCTCTTTTTTCTGCTTAACCCCGCTGTCTATCAGCCTCATTGCTTCCAGGATAAACCCTTTCAGATGTGCTTCGGCAGGCAGGTCTTCGATACCGGCAATTTTCCCGAGACTTCCCATTCCAACCCGCTCTCCATTCACGGCCAGCAAATTATCCGGGTCGCTAAGGCGCGATTCCAGCCAGAAACCGAACGAGCAATGCTGCTTGAAAGATGCCATACTGCACAGGATGCTACCCTTGTATTCAAAATGCGGGAAGCTCCATTTCATGGTTTCTTTCACATCCGGGCAGGTCTCATGTACGAGCGCGCGCAGGTATTCGAGTATGGGAATCGCAAAACTGGCAGACTGGACGATGTAGGCGTCAATGCGCGGGTCGGTATGGCTCATCGGCGGTATGGCTGGGCTTTGGCGTATAAAGCCGGTCTTTCATTGTTTTTCGAGTATTCCTTTCAGATTGGTCAAGCCTTCCTGGAAATCGTTTCCGATGGACTTTTCCATATTCATAAAAGGAAGCATGACATTCATCGGGATAGGCATTTTACCTGTAAACCCCCAACGGACGCGGGTGGACGCGGAGTCGATGCCTTCGGTGATCATATAGGCGTCGCTGGTACTTTCGAATGGTTTCAGGAAACGCAGCTGAGTGTCGATCCGCTGGCCTTCTTCGATTTTGGTAATCTCCTGCTCGCCTTTACCTACGTCGTCGTTCCCCTCCCACATCGAAACGAAGCCGACCGTACCATCGGTACCGGAGAAGGTTTTCTGCATATTGGGATCCCGACGTCCCCATACACTCCAGTCGTTCTGTTGTTTAAGGGATTTGAGGTATTCAAAAACCTGGGCCTTCGGTTTGTTAACAACGATTTCACGTTCGACGGCGTAGTCTTTTGGCATAACGAAAGCGGCGATCAGGACCAAGGCAATGAGTCCGAGAACAATGTAGAGCACTTTTTTCATAAGGGGCTTACTTTTAGGTGAATAATTAAACCTGTACTTGACTTCATCAATATCTTCGATCAATTCGGTATTAGTCATCCCTGCCTTTTCCAGCACCCTGATGGACGCTGTATTGTTCACGTTCACGAACGCGATCACATCCCGCGCCTTCAGCACATTTTTCGCAAACCGTATCAGCCCGGTCGCAATTTCGGTTGCTACTCCCCGGCCCCAGAACTCCTCCATGATCCTATACCCGATCTCGATCGCCGATCCTACCTTGTCCAGCTTGGCTGCCCCTATCAGTTCCCCCGAATGCCTGTCCTCGATCAGGTACCTTCCCAGATACGTATCCATTCCATATTCTTCCAGGAAGCTTTTCAACATATTGTCCGATTCCTCGCGGTTGAGCGAATAGCCGGTCACATATTTCATCACATTGGCATTATTGCTCAACCTGAAATACTTGTCGCCGTCTCCGGCCGTCATTTTGGTCAGTACAAAATGTTCAGTATAAATGGGTGTAACGGCCATCGTAAGCGGCATTGAGCGTTTCTCGAAAAATCGGATAGCCTGGTGTAATGTACATTTATTATCCTAGGAAGTTACATCATTTCCCGCTTCGATTTTCAGTAGGTTAAGTTCATTGTTTAAGCGGAGAAACACAAGCCTAAATCCCACTATTGCACGACCTCGTCATTACAGAAATGAGATGTTCCGCATTCATTACCAGCCAAAATGTTTTTCGTTAACCTTCATTAACAATCACGAAAATTTGCAATCTACATCTGAAACGTTATATTTGAATTATTGCCTGTTTATATCACAATTCCGTTTCAATAGTTCCAATCATTCTTGAATTCATTATAAAAGTATGAATTTTTCAATGAACTGATCTTAATCAGCATCATGACAAAAAGAACTTTTGTATTGTTTTTCTGGCTAACACAATTTGCCGTTTCGCTGCTCCTGGGGCAGCAGAGGGCTGTTGCGTGCAAGATCGATATCGGAACAGAAGCATTTTCTCCGTTCGAAATCGAAGAAAAGCCCGGCACCGGTGATATTGTGTTAATCGATGATACGATCTGTAAAAACGAGACGATCATCAGGGCCAACGAAACCGAATGGAAAGAATCGCTTTCTGATCTTTTAAGCCACAGGCATTCCACTTACCGCTTCCTGACGCTCGTTTCGCAGGCAGCACCTCAGTACGAAATTACCAGGATTCCCAAAGTGATAAGGGAATCCGTCCAATTACTTCCCGTTAGCAATGGAGCGTGCACGCTGCCCGACTATTACAGCTTCCTCCATCGCCTTTGCCCTTTTTGAACTCGCCGCAAGCGTTCTTTAATCCAACATTTTCGTAGCTGACGGACCGCTTCGTTATGCCCATTCGCGCATATACGAGCCGCTCCGCACCTTCATGCTATTCCTTTTGCTGCCCGGCCATCCGAGCGGCCAAAGGGCTATTCCTATGCTCTTGCACTACCCCCAACCAATTTATACAAACGCATCATTATGAAAGATTTAAAATGGCCGCTGCTTTTGCTTATCAGCATATTCACCTACGGCTGCGCCTCGAAAAGTGAAACGGTGTCGGAAACAAAAGACAGCGTTCCGACGATCCCCGTAACGGAACTCAAACCCCGCAAAACCGAACTGCACCGCGAATACGTCGGCAACATCCACGCGCTGCGGAACGTCGAAATATATGCCCGTGTGAAGGGTTACCTCGAAGAAGTGTATGTCGACGAGGGTAAGGAGGTCAAAAAGGGGCAGACGCTGTTCCGCATTAACAACGAAGAATACGAGGCCCAGCTGGCCAAAGCAAAGGCAAACCTGCAAAGCGCGATCGCCGAGGCAAAAGGTGCCGAGCTGGAAATGAAGCGCGTGAAGTTGCTGGTTGATAAAAATGTGGTTTCCAAAACCGAACTGGAAGTAGCACAGGCGAAACTCGCTGCTGCGAACGCTAAAATCGAAGAAGCCAAATCTGAAAAATCCAATGCGGCCATTCAACTGGCTCATACGGTGATCAGGGCGCCGTTCGATGGTGTGATCGACCGCCTTCCGACCAAAATGGGCAGCCTCATCGACGAAGGCACATTGCTTACCACGCTGTCGGACACCAAAATGGTGTATGCCTATTTCAATGTATCTGAAAACGAATACCTCGAATACGTGAAAGCGCGGGACAAGGCCGCTACCAAGCAGGCTGTTGTTGAACTGGAACTTGCCGACGGCTCATTTTTCAAACATAAAGGTACGATCGAGACCATGGAAGGCGCATTCGACGAGGGGACTGGCTCCATAGCCTTCCGTGCACGTTTTTCAAATCCTGAAAAACTGCTGAAACACGGCTCCACAGGCACGATCCGCCTGACCAACACGGTTGAAAACGCGATCCTGATCCCGCAACAAGCGGCATTCGAGATCCAGGACAAGAACTTCGTGTATGTACTCGGAAAAGACAACAAGATCAAGACGCGCAGCTTTGTGCCGCAGTCGAGGTTATCAACTTTTTATGTGGTAAAATCAGGTCTCGAATCAGGGGAAACGATCGTTTGCGAAGGGCTTCAATCCCTGCGCGACGGTGTGACGATCAATCCGAAAACGGTCTCGTCCGACACGCTGTCGACCGGGAAAATCGAGCTCACGTCGCGGTAGCATTCTTTCTTTCACCTGAATAGTAGATCATGTTTCAAAAATTCATTGAACGACCGGTGCTCTCGCTGGTCATATCCATATTTATTACCCTGCTGGGGGTTCTGGCGGTGCTGGAATTACCCGTTTCACAATTTCCCGACATCGTTCCGCCGTCGGTGGTCGTAACTGCCACCTACACGGGCGCCAATGCTGAGGTGTGCGTCGATGCCGTAGCCGTTCCGCTTGAAAAGGCGATCAACGGGGTGCCCGGCATGACCTATATGACGAGCGTTTCCGGTAACGACGGGGTTACCACGATCAACATCTCGTTCAATGTGGGCGTCGACCCGGACCTCGCCGCGGTGAACGTGCAAAACCGCGTTCAGACGGTAATCGACGAGCTTCCGGAAGAAGTTATCAAAGCCGGTGTTACCACCGAAAAAGAGGTAAACAGTATGCTCATGTACCTCGATATCATGAGCTCCGATTCCGCTGTGGGCGAGGATTTTGTGTACAATTTTGCGGATATCAATATTCTTAAAGAGCTGAAAAGGATCGACGGAGTGGGCCGTGCGCAGATTATGGGTAGCAAAGATTACTCGATGCGCGTATGGCTGCAACCCGATCGCATGAACAGCTACAATGTCTCCGCCGACGAGGTGATCCAGGCCATCCGCGACCAGAACGTGGTGGCGGCTCCGGGAAAAACCGGTGTAAGCTCCGGCCGTGAAAAGAACGTGTTGCAATATGTGTTGAAATATACCGGAAAGCTTTTTGAACCCGCCCAATACGAAAACATCGTCCTGCGCTCGAATCCCGACGGTTCCATTCTGAAACTGAAAGATGTTGCGAAGATCGAATTCGGTACGCTGGAATACGACATGGCGTCCAAATCGAATGGAAGGCCTTCGGCTTCGATCATGATCAAGCAACGCCCGGGTTCGAATGCACAGGAGGTGATCCAGAATATCAAAGACAAAGTGGCCGAACTGAAAACGACCACATTCCCTCCCGGAATGGATTATAAGATCAGCTACGACGTTTCCCAGT
>CBIHPQ010000445.1:0-5783 GCA_966211825.1 uncultured Dyadobacter sp.
ATGGACAAGGCACTGAAAAAAACCTGTATCGCCAGCAGCTGACTAATGCGGATATAGACCTCATTGCTGTAAAAGGATGCAATGGGGTAGGAAAGCAATGCAAATGCGAGCGCCAGCACGACGCTTAGCAGGACGCTTACTTTAAATATGTCCGAAAAGTCCTTGTTGGTAAAATCCTGTTTCTGGATGATAGCCGACCCTAGCCCGATGTCGCTCAGAATATTGAAGAACGTGATAAAAACCGTCACAACACCTACAATTCCAAACTCGGCGGGGGAAAGCAGCCTTGCCAATACCGAGTTCACGATCAGCCCCAGTAATATTCCGCTGTACTTCGTGATAAATACAATGATCGCCCCTCTCTTGATTTCCTGCTGAACTTTCATTGACCAGTGATATTTGAAGAAGTTTCAGATAGTTGGCAATGGGGTGCAGGTACCTGCGAGGTAAACGGGGGAATCAAAATGCTAAGCATGTGTACAAGGTTGAGTAGAGCGCACGATATTTTATTCGTTCGCGCCCGAAACGATCTTTTGGATTACTTTTTCTTTGACGAGCAGGATGTATAAAAGCGTGAAAAAGCCTCCCAGGAAGCCCCAGATCAAACCGATACGCAATCTTTTCGGGCTGCTTTTTACAAGCGGGACTTTCACCGGTTCAAGCACTTTGAACACCGGCCGCTCTTCTTTCACGTTTACTTTGGCCTGCTCGTATCTTCTCACGAGATCGCTGTATAACGATTCCGACAGGACATATTCCGACTGCAACCGTTGCTCTTCGATTTTGGCAGTATTTGAAAAAATATTCCGGTTCTGGTCGCGGTAGCTTTGGAGCGCATATTCGGCTGTGCGGAGTCTGGCTTTGGCCTCTTTCACACGGTCGGCGAGCAAACTTTCGCGCTGGCTCGCTTTGGACGACCGGTAATCTTCCACGTAATCGATCAGGTATTTTTGCGCTGCTTCCACAATGATCGCTGAAACGAATGGATCGAGCGTTTCCGCTGTGATTTCGATTACACCGCTTTTTTGCTCTACTTCCGAAGAAAGCAGGGAAATCGCGCCCATGATGTTGGATTGCTCCTGAAGCGAATAGGAAAGAATTCCGTCCTTTTTAAGTTTGATCTCCTTTTTGGGTGTTTTGGGGGATGAGGAGAAAAGGCCGGACAGCAGCCCGGGCTTTTGATGCGCCCTCATAAAATCGAGGAGTGTCTTATACGATTTGTTATCCTGGTCAGTAACAGGCTGTTTGAGAAGATATTCGCCAAACGGAGAGCTCTGCATGATGGTAGGATAAAGATCCGGCTGGAGTTTTTCTGCACCGTCGCCGGTCAGGCCCGCGCTAAGCAGTGAGAATGAACCCCTTTTGGAAGTACCGTATTCAGGGAGCAGGCTCACTTTGGCTTCATACCTTTTGCTGAGCGTGAAACTGTACATGACACCGGCTATCACCGATGCGATCACAACCAGCATTAACAGTTTGATATACTTCCCTACAAAAAGGATGATATCGGTAAAACGTATTTCAGAAGCATTGAACGAACTATTCTTGCTTTCAGCTGCTTCCGGCTTGTTTTCTGGGTAGGATATCATGATTAATTATCTGCTCAGGGTAATTGCCGTCAGGGTGGCTGTACTTACAATGGATGCGATGAATGAGAACAATGCGATACGTTCACCCGGCGTTCTCTGACGATCCGGTTGTGCTATCTTCACCGGCACCGTTACGACCGCACCCGGTTCGACTTTGGGGAAAGACCTGAAGAACAGGAAGTTTTTCGTTCTGTGTGTCCGGCCGTTAGGATATGACACGTATACGCGTTTTTTCCAGCCTTGTTCGGTATAACCACCAGCCTGCGAAATGTAATCGTCGTAGTTGAACTTTGAATCAAAATTCATGACCGATGGGTTGTGTACGCCGCCCTGGATACGCACTGTTTCGAGGCGTCGGGGGATAATAAGCGTATCGCCGTGCATCAGCAACAGGTTCGATGGGAGCGACGGCTTGTTGATGATCGCCTGAATATCGACCGCTATGAGCTCCTGGCCCCGGTAAAAACGGGCGCCCGACAGGTATGCTTCCGGCCGCAGCCCGCCCACTTTACCGAACAGGTCGGAAATGCGTTCGAAATTGTTGATAATGGTATAGTTGCCTGGATATTTAACCTCCCCAATGACCGTAACCGATTTTTGCGCTTCATAACGTGGGGATTTGCGGACTACCACGATGTCCTGCGGTTGCAGTTTGAATTTCTGGTCCTCCGGGTTCAGCACCAGGTTATCAGCAACGTCGATCGAAAAGATGCGGACATTCTGAGAAGCCGGCAGGTCAAGCGTATCGTTTTTCACACGACGTGATACCTCTATGCGGTAAGGGATACCACCCTCGGTATAGCCGCCGGCCTGGAAAATAAGGTCAGCGATTGTAATGTCTTTGTAGTAATAATAATTGCCCGGGTTGATTATCGATCCCGAAATGCTCAGGAAAGTAAACTCTTTCAGGTCTTCAACGGACTTGATCGTCAGGATATCACCTGCCAGCAACGGGATGTCCGCTACTTCGCCATTAATGACTTTCCGAAGATCGATTGCCACGATACCCGTCTGGGTTTCGCCGCTGGATCTTTCCAGGATCGCCCTGTTCAGGAACGCGCGCGGGCTTAGTCCCTGCGCCGCCTGGATCAACTTCAAAACCGAGTTGCAGCGCTCTTCCAATGCATACGGGCCCGGCACTGTAACCGCCCCGCGAATTTCGACCTGGTTGGATACTACATCGAGTATCCGTTTTACATTGAAAATATCCCCATTTCTCGGCGTGAAAGATGCGATCTGAACGGAATCGATGCTGCCGATCATGTAGTTGGTGCCCGTATTCCGCTGATAAGTAAAGCTTTTGGTATACGCTTCCGGAGTGAAACCGCCGGCGTAGCGGATAATGCTCATCAGGTTTTCACCCGGTTTCGATTCGAAAATACCGGCCCGTTTTACCTGGCCATTCAATTCAATCCTTGTTTCAAATGGCCTGATGAGAATGATGTCCTGGTCTTGCAGCGCAATGTTGTCGCGAAGGTCGGCGTCGACCAGGAAGCGGTAAAGGTCTATTTTCCTGATCACATTGTTGTTCCTGATCACCTCGATGTTACGGTAGGAACCATTCCGGCTCGGCCCGCCCGATAGGGAAAGCGCATTGAACGCCGTCGCCAGGGACGATACCGTGTAAGTGCCCGGACGAGCCGCCTCACCCGTGATCATCACGCGAATGCTGCGTACATTACCCAGCGTAATGGATGAATAAGTTCCAGACCCCGGGCGGTTCAGGGTGGAGTACGCCTGCCGCAGACGGTTGATAATGCGTTCGCTCGCTTGCTCGATGGTGAGTCCGTTTACATAAACCGGCGCCAGGTTGAGCATTTTAACGGTTCCTTCCGGGCTGATCTTCATACGGAAGTTATCCACGGCATTCCCGTAAATATCCACAACGATTTCATCTTCCGGCCCGAGAACGTAGTTCCGCGGCGTCGCGATGCGCAGGTTAGGCTCGAATGTGGAAGAAGAACGGGCAAAGAATGCCGCGCCGAACGTACGGCTTAGTCGGCGGTTTCTCGAACGGCTTGCATTGGTGGAGTCGCGCTCGTTATTTGCTTCATCATCGAGCTCGTCCGCCTCGTCCTGGTCCCTGGTTTCGTCCAGTTCGTCACGGTTTGGGTCGTTAGCCTGCTTCTCATTCGGCTTTTGTTGCAGCCTTTTGCGCATGGCGGAGATCTGATCCAATGTATAACCACGCTGCAGCGCAGCCCTTTCAATATCCATATCGGACATTCCTGCCGATTTGGCCTGGTTGTAAAAATCGACAGCCTGCTGGTTGGTTACCTGTGAAGGGTCGATTTTCTGTGTCGGGTCCGTCGTGGGAAGCTGGGGAGCGGTATTGTTCTGAGCAAAAACCCCGATGTTGGCCGAAAGGAGCATCAACATCAAGACATTCCTGAAATATTTTCTTACAAAGGATTGATAATGCATGCAGTGTAGTTTAATTACGATTCAGTTCTTTACCTGTTGCGGAAAGCCCTGTGGTTAAATTTAAGTTATGCTCGGGGCAAATCTACAAAATCTTATTTTATTTAAATGATCGGGCAGATCGATCTATTACAGTTGCGCAGCGGCGCCTTCCACCCGAATTGCCAGCTCTTTAAGCTGCCCGTCCGATATGGTCGAAGGCGAATCGATCATTACATCGCGACCGGAGTTGTTCTTGGGGAATGCGATGAAGTCCCGGATCGAATCTACGCCGCCAAAAATGGAGCACAGTCTGTCAAAACCAAATGCGATACCTGCATGAGGAGGGGCGCCGAATTCGAATGCATTCATCAGGAAGCCGAATTGCTCCTGCGCTTCTTCCGCCGAGAATCCTAGGATTTCGAACATTTTCCGTTGCAGCTCTTTCTCGAAAATCCGCACAGAACCTCCGCCAACTTCAACGCCGTTGATCACCATATCGTATGCATTGGCCCTCACCAGCCCCAGATTTTTGTCCAGCAGGGAGATATCCTCCGGTTTCGGGCTCGTGAATGGGTGGTGCATGGCAAACCAGCGGTTTTCCTCTTCTCCAAATTCCAATAGCGGGAAGTCTACAACCCACAAAACGCGGTATTCGTCGGGATTGCGCAGTCCAAGGCGTGAGCCCATTTCGAGGCGCAGCT
This sequence comes from uncultured Dyadobacter sp., assembly GCA_966211825.1. Classification (GTDB taxonomy): domain Bacteria; phylum Bacteroidota; class Bacteroidia; order Cytophagales; family Spirosomataceae; genus Dyadobacter. The sequence continues at coordinate 4,694 of CBIHPQ010000445.1, forward strand.
CGTTGAGTTGCTTACGAGTTTTATCTCCCTGGCCCGATAGGATCAGCAATAGATCGCCTGGTTTCGCATCGAATGCTTCTACCCACTTTTTGAGCTCATCTTCCGAATAAAATTTATCTACGGACGATTTAATTGATCCATCGGTGTTGTAACGGACATATACCAATCCTTTCGCACCAATCTGCGGGCGCTTGATCCAGTCCGTCAGTTCATCCACCTGTTTTCTCGTATAAACCGCACAGCCGGGAGCGCAAATTCCTACCACCAGTCCGGCGTCGTCGAATACGCCGAAGCCTTTGCCGGAAGTAAGGTCCTGGTCATCGCCTTTCAATTCGGTAAATTTCATGTCAAAACGGATATCCGGCTTGTCGGAACCGTACAGGCGCATAGCATCCGCGTAGGTCATGCGGGGGACTTCGGGCAGCTCAATGTCTTTTACCTTGCTGAAAAGGTCACGGATCATACCTTCAAACGTATTCAAAACGTCTTCCTGCGTCACAAACGACATTTCACAGTCGATCTGCGTAAACTCAGGCTGACGGTCAGCGCGCAAATCCTCGTCGCGGAAACACTTTACAATCTGGTAGTAACGGTCAAAACCGGCCACCATCAGCAATTGTTTGAATGTTTGCGGGGATTGTGGCAATGCATAAAATTCTCCCGGGTTCATACGGCTCGGTACCACGAAATCGCGGGCACCTTCGGGCGTCGATTTGATCAGTACCGGGGTTTCTACTTCAATAAAATTCAGGTTATCCAGGTAAGCGCGGGTATAGCGGGCCACCTGATGGCGCAATTGCAGGTTTTTACGTACCACGTTCCTGCGAAGGTCGAGGTAGCGGTATTTCATCCGGATGTCGTCGCCGCCGTCGGTCTCGTCCTCGATCAGGAAGGGAGGTAGTTTCGCGGGGTTCAGAATGCTGAGCTCCGCCACGCGGATCTCGATGTCGCCGGTGGCGATCTTATCGTTTTTGGAAAGGCGCTCGATTACGGCACCTTTGGCGGAAATTACGAATTCGCGGCCCAGGGAACGGGCTGTTTCCAACACATTTGCGGGCGTTTTGCCTTCCTCGAAAAGAAGCTGGGTGAT
>CBIHPQ010000446.1:0-5782 GCA_966211825.1 uncultured Dyadobacter sp.
TTCCTACCGCAACTTTTATTCCTTCAATAACTCGCTTTCGGATACATCACGTTTCTCAGCTATTTACGACCCGGGCAAAACAAAGGTGCTGACCATTTCAGCGCAGGCCGGTTACAATTTCAATGAGCTGTTCAAGACTTCGCTTAAAGCCAATTTCTTCGATTATGCAGTGGAAATGGTGGAAGAGCCGTGGCACCGTCCCGACCTTACCCTGAACTGGTTCAATGCCCTTACCATCAGCAAAAAACTGTTCGTTACAGCGGATTTTTATATGCTGAGAGGTATGAAAGCGAAAAATTTTCAGACCGGCGTTGTGACCAAATTACCGGTTATCGCGGATCTGAATCTTAAAATCGACTACCTGTTAACCAGGAACTTCTCTGCATTTGTGAACCTGAACAATGTACTGGGCAAACGCTACCAGCGGTATCAGTACTATCCGCAGCAGGGATTGAACTTTATTGCGGGATTGTCTTTTTCTTTTTAACTTCGCTGAGTTAACACCAAACTTTGCTTCATGATAGCAGTCGAAACAGTCATCCGGAAACTCATTGGAGAGTACGAATTCGTGATCATTCCCGGCTTCGGTGCTTTGCTTTCGCATCAGGTACCAGCGGTATATGACGGTAATTCGGGCATTTTCGCGCCACCTGTCAAAAGGCTCGCATTTAATGAGTACCTGAAACTGGACGACGGACTGCTGGCGAACTACATTTCGCGTCATGAAAAAGTGACCCACGCGGATGCCGTAGAATATATCAAAGGCTATACCGATCGCCTGAGATCCGGCCTGGATGCAAATGGGGAAGCCAGCATTACCGGCATTGGTGAGTTCAAACAAAATGTTGAAGGCAAGCTGGTATTTGAACCTAACACCGGTAAGTACTTCAAAGATGAATGGTACGGCTTCGAAAAGGTCAAAGCGGCTGAGGTACAAGCCAGACCAGTGGCTGCATTAAACCCGTCGCAATACATTAACGACGAAGTGGAAGTGGTTGAGCTGGAAACAGAAGCACGGCCACGTCGCTGGACAGGCTGGGCTGCTGCGGCGGTTATTGCCGGTCTGCTTTGCGGATTGAGCTTCTTCCTCGTCAACACGGAGAACGAATACATCAAAAGCACGCTGAACCCGTTCGCGGAAATGTTCAGCCGGAAAGAGGCTGTTGAAACGACGGTTGTACATAACCAGGAACCCAAAACTCCTGCACCAGCACCCGAGGCGATTGCAGCCAAAGTGGATTCAATGCCGGTTGATTCGGCACCTGTGAGTGTTCCTGAAACGGTTGTAGCCACGCCAGTTGCGACTCCCGCCGCTGCCGGGGTTAAGGTGGCGGAAATTACGTCAGCGAAGTTCTACGTGATTGCAGGCGCATTCAAAGGCACCAAACAGGCAAAAGTTTTACTGGCCCAACTGACGGAAAAAGGATTTGCAAATGCATTGATCATCCCGAGCGATGCACGCAGCAAGAAAGTGAAGGTGGCCGTGGATGGGTTTGACAATGAAACGGATGCCTACCGCGCTTCTGCCAAACTCAAAGCAGTAATTGGTGAAGCAGGCTGGGTTTACAAGAAAAAATAGGATTTTAACCAAATAATAAGGAAAGGAGGTCTTTGGCCTCCTTTTTTTGTTGCATACGTTTTTTACTACTTTTACGTTTTCCGAAAGAAAAACCCATATTGATAAATGATCACATTACAGGCAGAAGACCGGCAGCGTATCGCAGTTTCATGGGCATGGTCCTTTGGGATCACCGCTGCCATGTTGGGCATATTCTTCTTCGTCCGGCTTAATTCTTCACTTCCCAAGGTAGAACCCATGGAATTATTCGTGGAAGTGAACTACGGGACTAGCAAAGTAGGGAAGGGCGATATTCAGACTTATAATAAACCCAATGATAGCAAGGTCGCGGAGAAGATGAAAGCGGACGCCGATGATGTGAAAAAAGTCAAATCGGGAGCTACACCGAAACCGACGCCCCCGACACCTCCTAAAATTGAGTCGCCAAAGCCTACAAAAACGATCGCTGAGAAGCCTGCGATCACTTCGAAGGTAGAGAGCCCGGTAGAGGCGCCCGAGAAGACAGACGTCAAAAAATCGACGGGAAGTGAAAACGCTTCTGCACCGGTGGCGAAACCAGCTCCCGAAAAGGCCGTCAATAAGGACGCATTGTTCAGCAAATCATCAGGCAGCAAGTCGGGAAGTAATGGAACCAACGGTACCAAAACGGGCGTAGGCGGTAACAACAACGGCGATGATGCGGAAGGCGTAGGCGATAAAGGATCCAAAACCGGTAGCCTTTTTGCCAAAACCTATAAGGGGGAAGGTGGCGGAGGAGGTACTAATGTGGGGCTTAACCTCTCGGGATGGAGCTGGTCGAGAAGGCCGGTTGTGGACGATAATTCAGATGCAACAGGCGACATCACCTTCAAAATCACCGTTGATAAAAATGGCCGTGTGAAAAGCGTGATCACCCAGGCGACGACTGTTACCGACTATGCGGTGGTTAACAAGTACAAAAGCGCCGTAAGAGACCTTACATTCGTACCAAAATCGGCTAATGTACCTGATGAATCAATCGGTACCATTACATTTAAAATACGTTCACGATAATACTTAAATGACATATCAGGAAACGATCGGGTACCTGTACGACAGGTTACCGGTTTTTCAGAATATCGGGGCCCGTGCTTTCAAGCCGGGCCTTCATACTACCAGGGAATTATGCGAGTCCCTGGGCAATCCGCAGGAAAAGTATCCCACCATCCACATCGCTGGCACCAACGGCAAGGGCAGCACGTCACATATGCTCGCAGCGATCCTTCAAGAGTCGGGATACCGGGTTGGCCTCTACACTTCGCCTCATTTAAAGGATTTTCGCGAGCGCATACGCGTCAATGGCACCTGTGTGTCAGAGGAATTCATTATTGACTTTGTCGATGATCAAAAATCTAACATTGATAGATTGTCGCCTTCCTTCTTTGAAGTTACCGTAGCCATGGCATTTTCCTATTTCGAACAGGCCAGTGTCGACGTAGCGGTGATCGAAGTGGGTATGGGAGGCAGGCTGGATTCTACCAATATTATCACCCCTGAGCTCTCGGTCATTACCAATATCAGTTACGATCATATGCAGTTTCTGGGTGATACGCTGGCCAAAATCGCTTCCGAAAAGGCTGGAATCATCAAGGATGGCGTTCCAGTGGTAATAAGCGAATATCAGAATGCGGAGATTGGCGACGTCATGAGTGCCGCCGCCGAAGCAGCAAATGCCCCATTAACCTTTGCATCCAACAAATTTGAAGTCGTTTTCCAGGGAATGCAGGATGGCAGAATGCTGATTGATATACATGAAAAGGCCTCGGGAGCGCTTGTTTCAAAAGGACTCGCTGCCGACCTCTCAGGTTCCTATCAATTGAAAAATATAGCGGGTGTGTGGGCCGCAAAAGACATTCTGATAAAAAAGGGCTGGAAAATAACCGACGACGCTATCCGGAATGCATTACGGGACGTAATCGGCATTACAGGGCTGAAAGGGCGGTGGCAGCTGTTGCGTCAAAACCCTGACGTTTATTGTGATACGGCACATAATACAGCCGGCCTCGCAATGACCCTGGCCCAATTTGACTCGGTGTGCCTGGGTACAAAACGCTTTGTGGTAGGTTTTGTGGGCGATAAAGACATTTCAACCATGCTGTCGCTGTTCCCGCAGGATGCCCAATACTACTTTTGCGAACCTTCCAATATGAGAGCGTTAAAAGCGGAAGAATTGCAATTGAGAGCGTTTGAACACGGGCTGATAGGCAAGACCTTCAAAAATGTGAATGAAGCGCTTGAAGAAGCAATAAGGGATTCGGCGCTTACGGATGCAATTTACGTTGGCGGTAGTACTTTTGTAGTAGCAGATATTGAAAGTTTATAGAGCGTATAGTATAATGGCAAGAAGAAAGTTACATCATTACAATTTTAGTGAGCAGGCAGAAAATGTAGTTCAGGCGGGTAAGCCGCTTTATTCGGAAATAAAAGGCAATTGGAACAAGCTATACTTTAACAACGAAAGTCCGATTGTGGTGGAGCTGGCATGCGGAAAAGGCGAGTACACCATTGGGCTGGGTAGTAAATTTCCTGAAAAGAATTTTATCGGTGTCGATATCAAAGGCGACCGGATTGCACGCGGCAGCGCACTGGCCATGGAGCAGAATTTATCCAATGTAGCTTTTCTCCGGGCCGGTATCCAGTATTCGGACGAGTTTTTTGAGCACGGCGAGTTGAGTGAGATCTGGCTCGTTCACCCGGATCCCCAGGTCCGAGACCGGAATGAGAAGTACCGGCTCACCAATCCATCATTTTTGGCCAAATACGCCGCATTTTTGAAGCAGGGAGGTATGTTTTTTCTGAAAACAGACAGTACCTTCCTCTACGAATACAGTTTGCAGACGATAGAAAAAGCGTCCAACTTCCACATTATCGGGCATACCGACAATCTGTACGAGTCAAATTTGCTGGGCGAGCACCACGGCGTGCGTACGCATTACGAGGGAATATTTACGGCAAAGGGCGAGACAATCAAGTACATTAAAGCGCAGCTGGTTTAGTACCCGCCACAGAAAGAAAGAAGGCCCGTTCCAGCATTTGCCGGAACGGGCCTTTCGTATTAAAGTATGCTATTACTTCTGGATCAGACCAGCGAAGTAGTAAACAGTTCTTACAAGCTGAGACACGTATGACATTTCGTTGTCGTACCATGAAACAGTTCTAACAAGCTGAGTGCCACCTACTTTCTGAACGCGTGTTTGCGTCGCGTCGAACAATGAACCGTAGCTGATACCGATGATATCGCTGCTTACGATTTCGTCTTCAGTATAGCCGTAGCTTTCATTTGAAGCAGCTTTCATCGCCGCGTTGATTTCTTCTACGCTGGTTTCACGGCCCAATACAACTGTCAATTCAGTCAATGAACCTGTAAGTGTAGGAACGCGTTGCGCAGAACCGTCCAGTTTACCTTTCAATGAAGGCAATACAAGGCCGATCGCTTTCGCAGCACCTGTGCTGTTAGGTACGATGTTCTGAGCAGCAGCTCTTGCTCTTCTCAAATCCCCTTTTGGATGTGGTGCATCCTGGGTGTTCTGATCGTTGGTGTACGCGTGAATGGTGGTCATCAAACCGTTAACGATACCAAATTTCTCTTCCAACACCTGTGCCATCGGGGCAAGGCAGTTAGTGGTACAAGAAGCACCGCTGATGATGGTTTCAGAACCGTCAAGGATGTCATGGTTCACGTTGAAAACGATTGTTTTCAGGTCGCCGGTAGCAGGAGCAGAGATAACTACTTTTTTCGCACCCGCTTTGATGTGTGCGCCAGCAGACTCAGCGCTGGTGAAGAAGCCGGTACATTCAAGCACTACGTCTACATCGTGTTGTCCCCAGGGAATTTGAGCAGGGTCACGTTGCGCATAGATAACGATGTTTTCTCCATTTACGACAACTGAATTATCGGTAGACTTAACGTCAGCGTCGAAACGTCCTTGTGCAGTATCGTATTTGAGAAGATGTGCTAATACTTTTGGACTTGTCAAATCATTGATGGCTACGATATCGATGCCCTCCATGTTATAGATTTGACGGTAAACAAGGCGGCCGATGCGGCCAAATCCATTGATTGCGACTTTTACTTTTGACATATCGAGGTAGATTGGTTATTTCAGCCGCAATATTAATAAAAATGTACGCGGATGAAAAGTATTATGGGAAATATAAGCTAGAAAGCCAATAAAGGAGGAATAG
>CBIHPQ010000447.1:0-5689 GCA_966211825.1 uncultured Dyadobacter sp.
CTGATCGTCAACCTGGATAGCGTCTACGATGTGGTGACTGGTCTTGAAAAGCTCGCTTCCGTGACGGAAGACCTCTCGGAGAACGACGGTGCACTCGCGCTTGACTCGGCCGGCAAGGGCGTGGCCATTGAGTTGCAGAACTTCTCGTTTTCTTTTCCCGACAATCGGAGTGTTTTCTCCGGCATCAATTTGCAGATTAGAGCCGGTAGCCGGGTGGGCGTTTCAACCACAGGGCGACTGGGCAAATCAACTTTCCTGAAAATCCTTGCGGGCCATTACCAGTATTTCTCTGGGTCGCTGTTGTTCAACAAAGTGCCGCTGTGCAATTACCGGATTGCCGCGTTCCGTATGAAAGTGGGGCTGTACCTGAACCAGCGCGAAGTTTTTACCGGAACGGTGTGGGACAACATTATCGATGGCCGAAGTCACATTACCTCTGAGGAAATCATCGACCTGGCAGAGCAAAGCGGGCTTTCCGGCTTCCTCGACCAGCTGCCACAAGGATTCCAAACCCAGGTAGCGCCCAATGGCAAAAACCTTCCAGGGCATTATATCAAACGGATTTCGCTGGTGAGGGCATTGCTCAACAAACCACGGCTACTACTGCTGGAAGACCCGTGGGACGGGCTGACAGGGCATGAAAAGCAGAAACTCACCCAATACCTGACCAGCAGGCCCAACAATGCGACGATCATCGTGACAGGCAGCGACACTGCTTTTCTGAAAGCATGCGACTACCAGATTTTGCTCAGTGACGGCACAGCAACTCTAACCGAGAACTTTGAAAATGGATCAGCAGAACTATAAAATCCCACTTAAATCGCTGGACACGATTTACATGCGTGGCCATGAAAGCAAAGTCAGATATTGGTTCTACGGAATCATGTTAGTCCTGGTGACCGGGCTTTTCCTCCCCTGGACGCAAAACATCAAGGCGCGTGGATCGATCACAACACTTTACCAGGAGCAGCGCCCCCAGGATATCGTTTCCCCGATTCCCGGCCGCATCGCCAAATGGTATGTGAAGGAAGGGGACTTTGTGCGGAAAGGCGATACGATCGTGCAGATATCGGAGATCAAAGAAGACTACCTGGATCCCAACCTGGTAGACCGCACCCAGCAGCAGCTCGATGCCAAGAAGGGTTCGGTCGGGTACTACAAGGGCAAAGCGGCAACGGCCACTTCGCAGATCCAGGCATTGGAAGCGTCGAAAAAACTGAAAATCCAGCAGCTGAACAATAAACTTGGCCAGCTTGAGAGCAAATTGGCAGGAGAGCAGGCGGAACTGGAAGCGGCCAGCAACGAGTACAACCTGGCCAAAGACCAATACGAACGCCAGGAAAAAATGCAGCAGGAAGGACTCGTTTCCAAGACCCAGCTGCAACAGCGCAATACCGCATTCCGCAACGCTATGGCCAAGCGCGTGACGGCCGAAAACAAGGTAGCACAGACCAAACAGGAGATCCTGATCACGCAAATCGAGCAGAACGGCGTGGAGCAGGATTACGCTGAAAAGATTAGCAAGGCCGAGGGCGACCGGCTGCAAAGCCTCAGCAACATTGCTTCCGGCGAGGGCGACATGGCAAAACTGGAAAACCAGGTTGCTAACTACACGATCCGTAGCGGCATGTACATTATCACAGCCCCGCAGGACGGGCAGATCGTGCAGGCCAATAAGGCCGGCATCGGCGAAATCCTCAAAGACGGCGAACGCATTACGGTGATCGTGCCTACCCGCACGCAGTACGCGGTAGAAATGTTTGTGCGCCCGGTGGACCTGCCGCTGATCAGTGTCGGACAGAAGGTGCGGTTTATGTTCGATGGCTTTCCTGCGATCATCTTCAGCGGCTGGCCGGAAAACAGCTACGGTACTTTTGGCGGTAAAGTGGTAGCCTATGAGCATACCATCAGCTCCAACGGGCTTTTCAGGGTGCTGGTGGCCGAAGATGCCTCCGACCGCCCGTGGCCAGAGCAGCTGAAACTTGGTACCGGCGCGCAGGCCATTGCATTACTGAAAGATGTACCGGTATGGTACGAGCTCTGGCGTAATGTCAACGGCTTCCCGCCTGACTACTACAAGCTGAAAGAGCCGGCTACAAAAGAGAAACAAAAATGAACCCCCAGCCAATGAGAACGATCGCAATTCAGCTGACCTTGCTGATGGCAACGGCGCTTTTCGGTTCTGCATCGGCCCAGGATTCCACCCGTACGCTGAGCGGCGCGCAGGTGTTGGAACTGGTGCGCAGGTATCATCCCGTGGCCCGGCAGGCGCGCATTCACGTGGATAAGGCCCAGGCCGAGTTGCTCATAGCCCGCGGTGGCTTCGACCCCGTACTGGGCGCCTATGTGGCCCGCAAGCGGTTCGGCGGAGTGGAATATTATAACCGTACCTCGCCCGAAATCCTGATTCCCACCTGGTACGGCATTGAACTTCATAGCGGCATCGACAATTACACCGGCGAGCGCCTCGATCCGACAAAGTCCAAAGGGCAATCCTCGTTCATCGGCGCAAGCATTCCGCTGGGCAAAGACCTTCTGATGGACAAGCGACGTGCATATTTGAAACAGGCCAAAATTTTCACTTCCATGGCCGAAACGGAGCAGCGGCTCTTTATCAACGACCTGCTGATGGATGCCATGGAAGCCTACTGGGCCTGGGTGAGCAGCTACAACCTGTATCAGGTGATGCGCACCGCGGTGGCCATCAATGTTGAAAGGATGGATTTGGTGCGGAAGGCATTTGAAAACGGGGAGCGAGCGGCCATCGACACCGTGGAGGCATTGTCGCAGCTACAAAGTTTCCAATACCAGCAAAACCAGTACCGTATGCAGCTGCGCAATGCTGGTCTGGCGCTTTCCAGCTTCCTGTGGACCGACTCCGGTGCGCCCTTCAGCCTTCCTGAAACCATTTCCCCATCCACCAACTGGGACGATCAGCAGGCTCTGAAAGACATGGAGCTGGACTTGAATGCATTGCTGACAATCGCAGAAAATTCACATCCTGCATTGCGCGTGTACGATTACAAGTTACGTGCATTGGATGTGGAGAAAAGGCTCAAATTTCAGCAGCTCTTGCCCAAGGCGGATTTTCGCTACAATCACGTCAGCAAAGGCTATAATGCATTTTCAACGATAGGGGAGTCGTCCTTTTTAGGCAATAACTACCAATACGGTTTCAAATTCGAAATACCGCTGCGGCTTTCAGAGGGGCGGGGTGAGTACCGGAAAGCAGGCCTGAAAATCATGGAAGCCCGCCTGGACCAGGCTCAGAAACAGCTCGATTTGCAATTGAAAATCAGGCAGTACCACAATGAATACACTGTCCTGAAAGAGCAGATCGGCTTGCAAACGCTGAATTATGCCAACTATCAAAAGCTGCTCGAGGCCGAGCAAACGCGGTTGAACAATGGCGAAAGCTCGCTGTTCCTGGTCAACAGCCGTGAAAACAAAGTGCTCGAAGCCCAGCAAAAGCTCATAGAACTTAAAGCCAAGTTTTTCAAAACAGCCTACGCCGTTCAGTGGACTGCTGGTTTGCTGAATTAACCCACTACGCCAGCCATTGTCAAGCAAACATTTACTCGGATAGCGCTGTTATGGGAGGAAAGGGTGGTTAGATCCGTGGCAAACTGACCGTCACAGAAGGGTTGGAATTTTTCGTCTGGTCGGAATTTTGCCGGTTAGAACGCATGCCGGAATTACCGTTCCAAAGACATCGTTAATGGCTAAGCCTCGGCAGAACTAGGCCATGGTGATCTCGAATTCGCAGGGGTGGAATAGGGGTGATCCACTTAAAAGCGAGCAGTTTGACTCCGGGGCAGGTCCTACATGATCGGTGCATGCGATGATTGAAGTTGTAATCAGAAGAAGAGCACAGAAAGCTACGAGTTTAAGTAAATAGATTGTTCTTATCATTAGGTTCATGCGGTTTAGGAATGCTTATGTGTTGATTGTGAATTCTCAGTGTCTTAGAATTAAGATTTCAAGACCTTTGGTTTTATGATTTGGTCAGCTTGATTAATGCAAATTCCGGCGAAACAGAACTCTTTACCAGAATGAACAAAATAAAAAGTATTGTCCTGATCAGTGAATATGAATGGAGTTGCCCCTCAAAAAGCAATGTTCTAGTTGAAGGTGTTTCAGATCTTATACATCTGAAAATTTTCTGATCTTCTGAAGCAGAACGGGCGAACTGGCTTAAATGACGGTGTTACGTCGTATGCCTTCTGGACACTTTTGTTGACCAAACGAGTAAATCTCGCCTGGAAAGTTTAGTAAGAGGTGAAATAATCAAAAATAAGAATGTGTAGTTCTTCCATGACTAGGTAGCCGGTGACATGCTGGTATCAGGATTTATTTGAAAAGGCAGAGTATATAGCTTCGATTATAGAGAAGAGACAGCCCGATGGCTTGTACAAACCGTTCAACCTGATTCTTGATTCGACTCTTTCAACTGGTTGATGACGAGTTGCGATCAGGCTTGGCCACCGATAAAACCGAAATTTGTACCCATATCTTCGTTGCTTCCAACGTCCGGCCCTTTTTGTGCAGTTCGAATAATATTGTGCACCAGATTTTTCAGTGCGTCGGAAAGTTCAGCATTTGAAGTAAGTTTTGGTAGAAAAGGACAGCCAGCCATATTCGGCTTTATAGAAGACATGTCAACATTCTCGTATGCAGAATACAGCAGAACAGTCGTTTTAGCATGTTGGAATGTCTGGTTTAATTTGTCGATCGCATTTTCTGTTTCGGGCGTCGGTATCCCACAGCCGAGAACAATAAAGTCCGGTGCAAGCTCTTTGTGTGACGTATAAGCATCAATCGCATCTTGAAAACGCAAGTAGTAGTTACAGTATCCATCAGATTGTAATTCTGCAAAAGCCATACTAAAGATCAGATGTTCGTCAGGATCATCGTCTATAAGTAGAAACCGATATAATGTCATGTTTGGTAGAGGTGGATTACCTAATGGAAGTATTTACTGTAACTAGGATTTAAGCACTCAACGTCAATCAAGCAAACACTATGCCAATTCCGTTTATTCACAGCTACGAACGGTTACATACTTATATGATGCTTCTACATGCTGACTGCCAGATGGGCTGTTCATGTAGGCTTACCTGGAATTGTAAAAGAGTTCTTCGTATGTACCGACTGTTAAATTTGAAACATCGACGTCGCCACAAACGCCGGCTACCAGCTCGAATCAAACAGCCCTTGCAAGTGCCCAACGAGCCCAATAAGAGCTGGAGCATGGATTTTGTCTCCGGTGCGCTGGTGAATAAACGTAAGATCCGTGTATTGACGATTATCGATGATTGAAGCAGAGAAGTACTGGCGGCGCATGCCGATTTTTCACTTCCTGCTCAGAAAGTGATCGATGTTTTGGAACTGATCGCATTAGCTAGGCCATATCCTGAACAAATTCGGGTTGACAATGGCCCGGAGTTCCTTGCCGATAAATTCAGGAAATGGTGTGAAGATAAAAGCATCGCGATCCACTATATTCAGCCGGGAAAACCGATGCAAAATGGGTATGTGGAACGATTGAATCGCACTTACCGCGAAGATCCGGGCCGCCGGGCGGTCTTAGATGCCTATTTGTTTGAATCACTAGAGCAAGTTCGCATTTTGTCCGACGAATGGATGGACGATTACAATCGCTTTCATCCGCACCAAGGGTTGGCTGGCT
>CBIHPQ010000448.1:0-5686 GCA_966211825.1 uncultured Dyadobacter sp.
TCCTACTTGTCTGTCTTTAAAATAACCAAAATAAACATGACCGCATCCCGTACGGCATGGTGTGGTGGTTGTTCTGAAATGATCCAAACCGGCCTGTAAAAGCTAAAAAGAATAAAATGAAAGAATCCCTATCCAAAGATGTGCTGTTCGATTTTTTTGACGGTCGTACAACATCCATTCAGCGCAAGCTCGTCGAGGACTGGCTTGCCGATCCGAACAATGAAGAGCTTTACTACCAATATCTTGACGAATGGGAAAGCCGCCGTCCGCAGTTTTCCCCGAAGACGGACCATGCGCTGTCAAATTACATTTCATTGATCAACGACGAGAATGCGGCGAAGGAAATGCCTTTGTCCAGGACGGAAGTGAGGTCAAACGGTATCGGGACAAGAAACTGGCTGTATGTTGCAGCAGCGGCATGTCTGCTGATCATGGCCGGTTTCGTTTTCAGGAATGAGCTGATATACAAATCACTGGTTTCGGAAAACGGTCGTGTTTCCACTTTTGAGCTCTCGGATGGCACCAGCGTTGCGCTCAATGCCAACTCGGTTTTGCGGGTGCCGAGGTTCGGCTTTGGTTCGGGCAACAGGGAAGTGACGCTGGAAGGCGAGGCGGAGTTTAAAGTAGTGCATACCGAGCAGGACAGCCGCTTCATTGTCCGGATGAACAAAGATTACGTCATTGAAGTGCTTGGTACCGAGTTTGTTGCATTTTCCAGAAAACGTGGCACCAAGGTGTTCCTGACGAAAGGAAAGGTAAAACTAAGCCTGCCCCAGGGCAAACAGCTTTACATGAAGCCGGGCAATCTCTTTGCGACCGGCAAGAACGGCGATTTTACCCTCACATCCTCATCCAAGCCAGCGGCATTCGTAGCCTGGAAACAGGACATGTTCTATTTCGATAACACGCTTCTTTCGGAGGCGGTAGAGGAAATGAACGACCGTTTCAAAGTCGATGTGCGTATACTGGATCCCGTTCTTGGGAAACGACGTATCGGAGGTGTCTACAAGGCTAAACAGGCCGAAGATCTGCTGGCCATTTTATCGGAATTGCTCCATTTGGAAGTAGTAAAACATAGCGAATTTATCGAATTGAGAAAATCAGTAACCAACCCTAACCATGAGTAGCAGATTTCTACAAAAAACCCGTATCGTGCTGACCATGTTATCGGTTCAGCAGCTTTGCACGGCGCAGGGTATTTCACTGGCGGGCCAGCCGGCCCAGCCCATCGTGGCCCAGTCTGCGCCCATGCAGCACGGAGAAAGCCGCCACAGAGCCAAAAATCTGAAAGACCTGCTGGTTGACCTCGGTAAGCAGCATCAGGTGAGCATATTGTTTGAAGAAGAAACGGTGAGAAATATCACCATTACCGGCGCGGACTACCGCCAGGAGGGAAGCAAGCTGGAAAAACAGCTGACCGACCTGCTCAGGCCATTCAACCTTCGTTTCAAAAAAGCGGGGAAAGAAGCATATGTTATCGTGCCAAGGTTTGAAAAAAGGGCTTCGGAGCCTGGCATTGCCACCATTGAAAGCACATCTGCGGCATCGGCGGTGTCCACCGAATCGCTCGGCCGGCCCGAGGTACCGGCTTCGAAAGATTTGAAAGCCGGGCCAGTTGAGGTGACGGTGAAAGGGAAGGTGACCGATGAGCGCGGGGATGGGCTGCCGGGCGTAAGCGTGGTGCTCAAAGGCTCGCAGCGGGGCGTCACGACGGACCTTTCCGGGAAGTATGAGATCACTACGCCGGGCGCGGACGCTGTGCTGATATTTTCATTCGTAGGGTATTTGCCAGTGGAAGAAATTGTCGGCAACCGCTCGCTGGTGGATGTTTCGCTGACGGTGGATACCAAGGCGCTGGAAGAAGTGGTGGTGATCGGCTATGGCACGGCCAAAAAGAAGGACCTTACCGGTGCGGTTGCGGTCGTCGGCCGCAAGGAGATCGGCGATGTGTCGGCTACCTCTGCGCAGCAGCTTTTACAGGGGAAGATCGCCGGCGTGCAGATCGTGAACACGGGCGGATTGCCGGGTTCCAATGCCAAAATCATCATTCGCGGCGTGGGTTCGCTGACCAATTCGGACCCGCTCTATGTGATCGACGGCATCCAGGGTGGCGACATCAATTCGGTGAGCCCGTATGATATTCAGGATATTACAGTATTAAAAGACGCTGCTTCCGTGGCGATTTACGGAGCGTCCGCAGCCAATGGCGTGGTTTTGGTTACCACTAAAAAAGGAAAGGCAGGTACGCCAAAAGTGACCTACAATGGCTATGTGGGCATTTCACAGCCCTGGAAAAAGCTCGATATGCTCGATGCGGCCCAATATGTACAGCTGGTGAAGGATATCGACGAAACCCAGGGAAACAAGGTACCCGACAAGCTGAACACTCCCGACGTGCTGGTAACCCGCACCGACTGGCAAAAGGAGATTTTCAGGAATGCGAAAATCACCGAACACCATTTGAACGTAACAGGAGGAAGCGAAAAGGCTACCTACAATTTCTCGGCCGGCTACACGAGCCAGGACGGCATTATGAAGGATTTTGGCTACCAGCGGATCAACTTGCGGACGCAGCTTGAAGAGCAGATCGGGAAGCGGATCCGGCTGGGGCAAACCATCAATTTTAAATACAACAGAACAACCGGCAATGTAGCCAGTTTCGTAGAAGCGCTCCGCATGCCGCCTTATGCGCCCACCATGGATCCTACCAACCTGGGCGGATACAGCCGCGTAACCACCATTCTCGATCAAAATGACGCATTGAACCCGTTGCCGGGCATTTACCTGACCGAGAAATTGTCCCGCGGGGTGTCAAACCTTTTCCAGCTTTGGGGTGAGGTGGACATCATCAACGGCCTGAAATTCCGGACGCAGGCCAACATTGGCCTTTCCAACAGCAACAGCTACAACTATACAGGCGAGTATTTGAACGGTAACCTCAAAACGGATCGCAAGATCGATGAAAGCTACTCGTTCTCGGTTTCGCCGATCGTTGAAAACATCCTGACCTATTCCCGGACCATCGGCCGTCACGACTTTTCGCTCATGGCAGGGAATACGTTCAATGAGGGCAACAGAAGCCGGAGCGTCAACCTCACAGGCTCGGGTTTTACCAATGACCTGATCAAGCAGATCGGCGTTTCCAAATCCAACAGCATTACCGGCGCCGGCTCGGGCATTTACGCTTCGCGCTCATATTTTGGCCGCCTTACCTATGGTTTTCACGACCGCTACCTGGTCAATGCGTCGTTCCGGCAGGATATCAACCCTGCATTCGGGAAGGCGTATCGTAAAGGCAACTTTCCGTCCGTCGGCGTGGCTTGGAAACTCGCCAATGAAGAATTCATGAAGAACGTGACCTTCATTTCCGACCTGAAACTCCGCGGAAGCTGGGGTATCACCGGAAATGCCAATATTGGCCTCTTCCTGACCGACCCGACCGTTTACCGGGGCTACGGAAACAACAACATTGTGTATTCTTTCGGGGAAAACAAGGCATTCCAGCAAGGTGCGACCGTCACCCGCGTTCCTAATCCATTCCTGAAATGGGAGGAGACCACGCAAATCGATTTCGGCGTCGACTTCGGGCTGTTGCAGAACCGGTTGCAGGTGAGCCTCGACTATTACAAACGCAACAGCAAAGATCTGCTGCTCGACGTAAAACTGCCGGTTTCGACGGGCCTGGGCGATGTTTACAATGATGCCAGCATGGTTCAGAATGCGGCCAATGCGGTCAACAAAGGTTTCGAAGCGGCGTTGTCATATGCCGGGCAGGCGGGTGATTTCAGTTACAGCATTTCTGCCAATACAGGTTATAACAAGAACAATGTAGTGTCGCTCGGCAACGGCGCGCCGATCGTGAGCGGCAGTACCAACGGGGGCATTAACATTACCAGGACTGATGTAGGCGCAGCGATTGGCTCGTTTTATGGTTTCAAAGTCGATCACGTGGTGTCGAGCGCTGCGGAAGTAGCGGGCTACAACGAACAGGCGGTTGCGAAAGGCTTTAAATCCTATCAGGAAGGCTTGAAGGCAGGGGATATCGTTTACAGGGACCTCAACGGCGATGGACAGATCACCGATTCGGACCAGACGTTTCTGGGCTCGGCGATCCCGGTCTGGACCTATGGCGGCTCGGTCAGCCTGTCGTACAAGGCCTGGGACCTTTCGATGGGCCTTGCGGGGATCGGCGATGTGAAAGTTTACAATGCATTGCGTTACTGGACAGAAGGAACCACCCGGCCGTTCAATTCCTCCACGGCTGTGCTGGATGCCTGGAAAAAAGACGGCGACATCACCGACATGCCGCGCTCGGGCCAGAATACTCCTTCGAACCTGCGTGCATCCGACCGGTTTCTCGAAAACGGCTCGTTCATGCGCCTGCGTAACCTGACCATTGGTTTCACTATTCCAAAAACGCTACTGCATTCCGGCAGCGCCAAGGTTCTGTCGAGCTTCCGGGTCTACGCGACGGCCATGAACCTGCTCACTGTCACGAATTACAAAGGATATGATCCCGAAGTAAGCGCAAGCGTGAATGACGCGAAGTCGTTCATCTTCACAAAAGGCGTTGACACAGGCCAGTATCCACAGCCGAGGACTTTTATGCTCGGGGTTCAGGTCGGGTTTTAATCTTTCCAATCATCACTATTCAGCATCATGAAAAAGCATATACTTTCACTGGGAACGCTGGCCTGCCTGGCTACGGCCGGGTGCGACAACTCACTGGACAATGTAAAGAACCAGGCGAGCTATAACGACGACACTTATTTCACCACGCCGGCCACGATCTCGGAAGCTGTGACGGCGGCTTATGGTCTGATGCTCTATAAAGGGCTGTATTCGAGGGATTTCTATTATTTGATGGACCTAACCGGCAACGAGGCCGAGGCGGATGCGCCACTTCTGGGCGATGTGCTGCAATTGCATGATTACAGCTACGCGCCGAACCATGCGCAGATCAACGACCTCTGGTCTACGGCCTATAAGATGACGTTCCGGACGAACCTGGTGATCGACAAGGCGGCGAAGGTGGTACCGGCGTCGGAAGCTGATAAAGCCAAACTGGCCCAATATACTTCGGAGGCTTACTTTCTCAAAGCCTATGCCGAATTCCTGCTCGTCACACTTTGGGGGAGGGTGCCTATTCGCAAGGATTACGGCGGTAACAGCGAATTTTACCTGGCCAGAAACAGTACGGAAGAGGTGTGGAAACAAGTGGAATCGGACCTGGCCCAGGCCATTGCCGGGCTGCCCGTTGCCTACGCCAACCCCGCGGCCGATATGGGAAGGGCCACCAAAGGGGCTGCCATTGCATTGCTGGGCAAAAGTTATTTGTACCAGAAAAAATACACCGAAGCCGCCGCGCAGTTCGAGTTGCTCACCAAAGCGCCTTACACGTATGACCTCGTGCAGAACCTCGATGAGCTTTTTACCAAATCACCGGTCAAAAATGCCGAATCGGTTTTCGAC
This sequence comes from uncultured Dyadobacter sp., assembly GCA_966211825.1. Lineage (GTDB taxonomy): Bacteria > Bacteroidota > Bacteroidia > Cytophagales > Spirosomataceae > Dyadobacter. The sequence goes on from CBIHPQ010000448.1 coordinate 5,473, forward strand.
GTTCCGCATAAGGCCTGGGGCGGCTGGGCAGAGGGAAATCCCTACTATATGTTCGGGTCGCAGGAAGGGTCGACGAGCGGAAAAAACACATTATCGGGCCGCGCCATGGAATATGGCTGGAACGACTGGCGAAATGTGTTCATCTCCGACGCCGCCGTCCAGGCATTCACCTACAAGGATGAAACCGGCAAAACTTACATAGACCCGAGGGCCA
>CBIHPQ010000449.1:0-5629 GCA_966211825.1 uncultured Dyadobacter sp.
TCAACACAAAAAAGAATGAATATTATATGTCATTCACACAAAGTGGTACAATGTATTTTTCCTCAAATGGGGACACAGATCAAACCACCGATCAAAATTATGACATCCGCTTGTCCCGCTTTTCGGCAGGGGCATTTGAACCGTCAGAAAAACTGATAGATGCCATTAATACGGAGCACTATGAAGCTGACGTCTTTGTATCCCCTGACGAACAATATATCATCTTCTGCTCTGAACGTCCTGGCGGGCTGGGGAAGGGCGACCTATATATCAGCTTCAAAGACAACAATGGGAATTGGCAAAAGGCAGAAAACATGGGTAGCATAGTAAATACAGAAGGATATGAATTTTGTCCTTTCGTTACAGGCGATGGAAAAAATTTATTCTTTTCTCGCGATGGAGATATATTTTGGATATCTGCGACGATCATCGAATCGCTGAAACAGCATTAACTGCCCCATCTCCGAAAGCCTGCTTTTCAGGACAGGAGCCGAAGTTAAATTGGTTCGTTGCCAGGTCGCGTTCGAAACGATAATTGATCAAAAGACTGTCAGGGTCTATCCATTTGAGCAAGGCCTCCCAACAGGTAATTTTGGAGCTGTTCTTAGTCGCCAATTAAAAACGGCTTAAAAAAAACTCCATAACAACATGAATAAGAGAAAATTATCGTACAAATACCAACACGTCGGCGATCTTAACGTATTCTACCGGGAGGCGGGCGATAGTTCGAAAGACACGATCGTAATGCTCCATGGATTTCCTGCTTCATCTTACATGTACAGGCGGCTATTGCTCGAATTGTCTGACGATTACCACATTATCGCGCCCGACTATCCCGGTTTCGGGAACAGCGATTTCCCTTCCGCGGATACTTTTGCGTATACATTTGCGAACGTGGCCCGCGTAATGGACGAGTTTCTTGAAGCGATAAACGTATCGTCCTATGTGCTGATGATCCAGGATTATGGGGCTCCCGTCGGTTTCAGGATCGCTACTGCCCACCCTCAGCGGGTTCGCGGGATCATTGTGCAGAACGGCAACGCCTATGAAGAAGGATTAAGTGAAGGTTTTGCCGACTCCCGGATTTTCTGGAAAAACAGGACCCCCGAAACCGAGCGGCCGATGCGGGCGCTTTTTACGCTGGAAAGTATCAAATGGCAATACACAATTGGCGCAAAAAATCCGGAAAATATCAGTCCGGATACGTGGGACCTCGACTTTGCGAAGATATCCCGCCCGGGCAATGATGCGGCCCAGCTGGATTTGCTTTTCGACTATCAAACCAATCTAAGGCTGTACCCGGCGTGGCAGCAATACCTGCGTGACCATCAGCCGCCCATGCTCATCACCTGGGGTGTTAACGATCCTTTTTTCCCGGAGGCGGGGGCCAAAGCATACCTCAGGGACGTGAAGGATGCCGAGTACCATGCATATCAAACGGGACATTTTGCGCTCGAAGAAGAGGGCGCGGATATCTCAGACAAGATCAGGGCGTTCATGAAGCGGATCGCCTAGCCGGCAGTTTTAAAGCCCATGTCAAATCAGGACATGGGCTTTTGGTTTAATCGGATCCGGAATTTCAGGGATTCCGAGCGCTTGGAGCAGGTCAATTTCAATTTCACGGCATATATACAGCATCGGAACATCGGTATGCAGGCCGTCGAAGGGGTTCTCCGAATAATCGCCGATCATCTCCATAGCCACAAATATCCATCCGATGATCACGCCGACGGGAATCGAAAACCAGACGCCCACACTGCCTAACTTGCTGAGCTCGCCCACAATGCCGAAGGGCAGCATGAATATGAACACGCAAACGAATATGAAGCTGAACAGGGCATATTTTCTTGGAAAAGGCGACTGTTTGATCCGCTCCATTCTCCCCTGGCTTTCGTTGAAACTCCTGATATTACTCTGGAACTCCATTTGCTGAACCATGTTGATCGACTTGCTTTCGTACAGCTGCTGAATAACCCGGGTTTGTACATTCAGGAGTTGCAAGGCTTTGTTTTTATAGTCCTTCAACATCAGACATTCTTCGCCCGGCAAATATTGCTCAATTGCCACACTATCGAGTTCCTGCTGAAAACGCTTGTTGAGCTTGTCGCGCCGGTGGCTGGTGTAGCCTTTTCCCCAGAACCCTTCCAGGCTAAGGTGGTCCCATTCCGGCGGTTCGAGCAATTGTTGGCGGAGCTGGTACAGATAGGCGATGTGACGCCGTACGATCTGTCGCCGTTCCTCTGCATTGTCGCTGCTATCCGGCTCGCCCGATTTGTAGTTCAGCACCATCGTTGCCAGCATTCGGCTCGCGATGGCAATTTCTCCCCATAGCTTCCTTGCTTCCCAAAGCCTTTCGTACGACTGGTTGTTTTTAAAACCGACATAAAATGCCACAGCCGTACCGATCAGGGGCAGCGGAAACCAGGGGAATGCATTGATTTCCCAATCGGTGTATTGGTGCATGAGCGTTACCGACGATACCCAGGCCGTGAGCCACAACAAATGGTGGCCGGTAAATTCATAGAGTGAGCCGATAGAAAACTTTTTGAGGGCGGTCATAGGAAGGCAGTTGTAGTCAAATTTCAATCATCAGGTCAGCTCGGCACCGGAGTTGTGTCCGGAACCGGTTTATTTAGCTTCGCCCGCTTTGAGAATCACCTCTGCTACTTTTGCGGGTTGCGAAAGCATCGCCACGTGGCTGGCAGGCAAATGGAAAACAGTAGCCTTGATTTTCGCCGCCATGTCGGCTTCCAGTTTGGGAGAAATGACCTGGTCGAGGTCGGAGACGATGTAGAAGCTCGGCTTACGCTTCCAGGCCGGGTTGGAGATTTTGGCTTCCAGGGTACTTACATGAAAGCGCCCCTGCCCTGCGGCAAGCACCAGGGCATCCTCTCTGGACAAGTCCTGGGCGAAATGTTTTACGATCGTCTCGTCTTTGAGCCGGATGAACCCGTCTGAAACGACCGGGTCGGCAAATCCAGGCACATTGGGTATTTTTCTCGTTTCATAGGCATCTTTGCTGATACTCCCCAGGCTCTCGCCCTCGTCGGGTGCGTATGCGGCTACATACACGAGCGACTTTACTTTCTCACTGTTTCCAGCCTGTGTGATCACGGCCCCTCCCCACGAATGCCCTACCAGCACCACGCTGCCATTTACCTCGGAAATAGCGCGGTTAACGAACGCAACGTCGTCATCCAGCGATGTCAGCGGGTTTTGAACCGCGATGGTTTGATAGCCTTTTTTCTGTAAAATGGGGATTACCTTGTTCCAGCTGGAACCGTCGGCGAACGCGCCGTGGACGAGGATAATGGTGGGTTTCGCATCGGCCGCAGGTTGATCTTTGCCAGGCCCTGCAATGGCGCCCAATGAAAGATTTACACAAAGAAATGCTGTACTGACCGCATAGGCCAAGATTGGTCTGATCACCTTCATAAGGTAGGATTGTTGGTTAAAAAAGAAATTATTGAAGTACTATAATGCATATACGTAAACGCGGGTACCGATGTCCGCGACGGCCGAAACCGATCTTACACAATGGGACACGAACGCCGGTAGTCGGTGAAGTTGCAGCCACATCCGACTTTGAAAAATTTGCTGAAATGCGCCGTATCCTCAAAGCCCAGTTTGTAAGCTACTGCTTTCATACTGATGTTTTGGATAAGCGCCATTCGTTTAGCTTGAATCAATAAGCGTTTCCGGATATTGGCACTGGCTGTCAGCCCGGTTTCTTCTTTGATGATCTGGTTGAGGTAATTGGGGGTAACGGCCAGTTCGTCGGCGTACTGGCTTACCTTTTTGTTGACGTGGTATTTCCGTTCGAGCAGGTCGAAAAACCTTTTCGTCAGTGCAGTTACCTCAGACCTGGAAGAAGAACTGAAATGAATGGATTTCTGCCTGATCAAATAAATCAGCACAATCCTGAGATACCCTGACAGCACCTCGGTTTTTTGGCTATGGGTACTCAAAAGTTCCGATTGCATGCATTGAATGACGCTCATGATACTGCCTGAGGTCAATGCATCGACCTGGAACAGTCTGGACGTGCAATACGACAAGCTAGGGTAAGTCGAGTTGTGATCCATGGGGATTACCCCGGCAGGAAAACGGATCACAATGCCTTCCGGATCGGATAGCGACCTGAAATAAAAAGCTTGTCCGGGCGCCTGGAAAAATATCATCCCCGCGGATACTTCGAAAGTTTCCAGGTCCACCATCGCGTGAAACTGCCCTTTCGTGAGCCAGATCATTTCGATCGACTGGTCTTTTCGTGCGGCTCGGGAAGAAAAGTAATCTGCGGTAAGGGCATTAATTTCAAACAGATCACCCGCATAGGTGGCATTTGGGAATGGTTTAGGGGCAAAGTTCAGGGGCGCTGAATAGTCTTTCATAACCTTGTTGTTTAGAGATTGGGATTCAGGATAATTGATCGTTTCAGGCTCAGCTCCTTTCATTCAGCCAGCGCAGAATGTCCTTGATGATCAATACGTTGTATTTATCGTTGAGCAAGTCGTGATAGTAGCCTTCGTATAAATTCAGTTGTTTGTCGGTGGAGGAAGCGTGGTCCAGAAAGTATTTGCTTCCCTCGGGACTGGTAGCCTTGTCGGCCGTCCCATGCAGGATCAGAAGCGGTAGGGTGATGGCGGGCATCTCCTTTTGCAAATACTCGCCGGCCAGCAGCAGCTGTTGCATGGTACGGGTTGGTTGCTTCTCGTTCCGGATCAGTGGATCGTCGTTCATCTTGTCCACCACCAACTGGTCGCGGGAGAAATCGCTATTGTTCAATTTGACGAGCCTGGCCCGCGGAAAGAGCCTGCCAAGCCACTTCATGAGGTCCAATGCAAGCTTTGGTACCGGAAGGTGAAAAGCGAAACTTTCGGAAATCAGTCCGTCCAGCTCCCCCTGGTGACGCAATGCATACACCGCGGAGAATACCCCTCCCGCACTGTGCCCGAGCAAGAAAACGGGCGTGGCCGGATGTTCGGATTTGACAACTTTGACCAGCCTGTCGATATCGGCGATCACCTCGTCATACGCGGAAATGTAGAACCGCTCGCCTTCTGATTCGCCCCGGCCCTGTAAATCCAGCGCATAGCATTCGTAACCGGCTTCGAGCAGCTTTTCAGCAAATCCCTGGTAATAACCGCTATGCGAATTTAACCCGTGAACGATGACTACGATCCCTTTGGGTTTGCCGTCGACGATCCAGTTTCGGTAAAAAATGTTGTGCCCGCTTTCATTTCTGAAAATCGAAGTCGTGGGTTTTGACTGCATGAGGGTGGTGAGTTTGATAACGCATTGCTTTTACAGTCTTTGTTACCAAACGTATGCCGACATACGCAGAATAGTTTTTAATATAAAAATTAATATACAACTATTTAAAAATCAGCCATTTAAAATATTTGATCACAAATAAGTTACCAGCACATTTACCTTTGAACTCCAAAAAAATTGGAGTATAGCTTCTGCTGTCCAAAAAAAATGGAGGAACAGGCTTACATTTTTTTTACAAAGTCCTCTCTTTTGATTCCCAGTTTAGCCATTCTTGCTTCGAGCGTGGTGGGTTTGATATTCAGCATTTCGGCGGCCCCTTGCGCCCCTCGTATTATCCCGTTGGCCTTGATGAGAA